>CAZSOV010000311.1:0-9135 GCA_964608505.1 uncultured Verrucomicrobiota bacterium | reverse complement strand
GACCTCCGGCAACGCGATCCCGCCGGCAACACGCCGCTCCTCGCCGCGGCGATCCAGGCCGAGGCCGACGTGTTCCAGTTGCTCCTCGAGGCCGGAGCCGACGTCCACGCCACGAACGGCGCCGGAGCCACCGCCCTGTTGTACGCCGCGCCGGACGAGCGCAAGACCCGGCTCCTGCTCGAGCGGGGCGCCGATCCACGGGCCCGTTCCAGTCTCGGCAACACCGCGTTGCACGTCGCCGCCCGTCACCCCGGTGGACTTCGGGCCGTCCGCCTGCTGCTGGACCATGGTGCCGATCCCAACGCCACCAACGGCACCGGCTCCACCCCGCTCATGGCCGCCACCGCGGCCGACGACCTCGGGATCGCCCGACTCCTCCTCGACCACGGGGCAAATCCCAACGCGATCCCGAGCATGGACGTGGACGGATTCATCTGGGGAGGCGGACGTTCCCCCCTGATGTGGGCCGCCTTCCGCGGGAATCTGCCGATGATCGAACTGCTCCTGGCCCGGGGCGCGCGGGTGAACGATTTCACGCTCGCCGGCGGCGCCCTCGCTCAGGCCGCCTGGAACCACCAGACCGCCGCCGCCAAACTCCTGCTCGAGGCCGGCGCCCAGGTCGACCAACGCGATCTGCTCGCGAACTACACGCCGCTCCATTGGGCCGCGTCCTCGGAATACGCCGACCCCGCGCTGGTCCAACTGCTCCTCGCCCACCGGGCCGATCCCAACGCCGAGGGCGGGCAACCGGTCGACAATTTCCTCGGCGTCGCCCAGACCCCGCTGATGATTGCCCGCCGCCGCGGCGAAACGCCCGTCGTCGAAGCCCTCCTCCGCGCCGGGGCCCGGGAACGTCCGGTCCTCTCCAAGGTCGCACGACAACCCGCCGCGCGTCCGCCCGTGTCCGATCCGGACGACGCCCAACTGGCCGGGGCCATCCGCCAGGCGATCCCGCTGCTGGACCGCACCTCGTGGGAATCCGCCGCGGTCTTCCGGCGTCACGCCAGCCAGCAGGAATGCATCTCCTGCCATCAACAGCAGGTTCCGACGCTCGCCCTCGCCCTCGCCCGCCAACGTGGCCTGGGCACCGATCCCGCCAACGCCCGGTTCCAACTGGAGCTGGCCCGGAACGACCTGCGCCTCGAATCCCACCGCGATCTGGAACCGACGTTCCATCCCGAGCTCGCCGTCTACCTGGGCTATGCCTCCCACGCGTTGCACGCCCTGCAGGCCGAGGCCGGCGAAGGCCAGCGCGACTTCGTCCATCACCTCGCCGCCACCCAGCTCGGCGACGGACGCTGGACCTGGAACCTGCCCCGCCCGCCCATCCAGGCCAGCGACGTCGGCGCCACCGCCCTCGCCATCCATGCCCTGCGCTTTCACCCGATTCCCGGACGCCAAGAGACCCTCCAGCGCCAGGTGCGCCGCGCCCGCGACTGGCTCGCCCGGGCCCGGGTCGAAACCAACGAGGAACGGGTTCATCAGGTCCTCGGCCTCGCCTGGGCCGGCGCAAAACCCTCCGCCCGCCGTGCCCCCGCCGAGGGCCTCCTCCGGGAACAACGCGACGACGGTGGTTGGGCGCAACTCGCCGGACTCTCCAGCGATGCCTACGCCACCGGCCAGTCGCTCTACGCCCTGCTCGAGGGCGGCGGCCTTCCGGCCACGCACCCCGCGATCCGCCGCGGTCTGGCCTTCCTGCTGAACACCCAGCTCCGCGACGGTTCCTGGCATGTCCGCACCCGGGCCTTCCCCTTCCAGCCCCCGATGGAAAGCGGCTTCCCGCACGGCACCGATTCCTGGATCTCCGCCACCGCCACGAGCTGGGCCGTCGTGGCCATGGCCTCCGCTCTCCCGGCACGCCCGATCGCTTCGCCCGGGCCCGCGCTCGCCTGGACCCCGCCCCCGCCCCAGCCCCTGGCTCCGGCTCCGGCCGCGGCCCAGCCCCTGACCACTCCCGCCGCCGGGTCCGCGACGGCCACGGCCACGGCCACGACGTCGGCGACGGCGTCGATCCGTCCCGTGGACTTCGTCCGCGACGTCCAGCCGTTGCTCGAACGTTCCTGCCTGCCCTGTCATGCCGGCGAACGACCCAAAGCCGGTTACCGCGTCGACACCCGCGCCCACCTGCTCGGTGGCGGCAACCGACGCGAAGCCGCCGTGGTGCCCGGCCAACCCGACCAGGGTTCCCTGCTTCACCTCGTCACGGACCAGGTCGAGGATCTCGAAATGCCGCCCGTGCCGCGACGCGACCGTTTCCCGGCGTTCTCCGCCGACGAAACCCGGCGCCTCTCCGAGTGGATCCGTCAGGGCGCTCCGTGGCCCGAGGGGATCCAACTGAGGCTCCCGAGCCAGACCGCGCGCCAGGCCGAATGAATGAAGGGGCCACCCGTCCCGCCGGGACGATGGACAAAGTCGATCAGGGCCCGTGACTGCATGGTCGCGGGACGATCTCGGCAGGCGGAAACGGAAGAGCAGCCGGCGACTCGACAGTCGCCGTCCCCGCATCGCGATTCATTCCGAACCGGACTCGGTCAATGGCCCCGCCCCTCGCGCCCGCAAGCCCCGGGCCGGCTAGGGCTCGATCGGGAAGAGCCGTTTGAGTTCCTCCCGGTCCGGACGCCGCCCGTACTCGCAGACCTCGAACGCCTCGATGAACTCGAGCTTCTCGGCACGCTCGGCCCCGTACCATTCCACGGTCTCCGCCTGGAACCGCGCGCGCAGGCCCTTCTGCCGTTTGGCGAAATACTCGCGCACCTGCCGGGAACGCTCCTTTTGCCCCGCCGCATCCTTCGGCATGAGGTCGGGCGAGCCGTTCGCCCCGCCCTCGTGAAACTGCGAGACGAGCTTGTCCAGCGCGTCCAGCTTCTTGCCCATCGTCGTCTCCACCGACACCACGACGTCGGGCTTGAACGGGTTCGGCTTCTGGAACGAATCCGGGAAATAGAGGAACACGGGGTTCCGCTTCAGGTGCGGCACGTCCGGACAGAAGAAGGGCACGGTCACCATGTATGCCGCGTCCTGCACCAGGATGCCGGTGTAGCGGTGGTCCGGATGATAGTCGTTCGGACGGGGGGCAATGACGATGTCGGCCTGCCATTCGCGGATCAATTTCACGATCCATTTCCGGTTCTCCAAGGTCGGCAGCAACTCGCCGTCGTGGATGTCCAGCACTTCGGGGGTGACCCCCAGCACCGCGTCGGCCGCCCGCACCTCGTCGAGCCGGCGTTTGGCCAGCGGCCCGCCCGCCTCGCCCCAGTGCCCGATGTCGCCGTTGGTCACCGACACGAACTTCACCTTGTGGCCCCGCGCCGCCCACAGCGCCGCCGTCCCGCCCGCCTGGATCTCGCAGTCGTCGGGATGCGCGCCGAAGCAGATGACGCGCAGGGGGACGCCGGCAGCCGGTGCCGGATCGGCGGCCATCGCGCCCGGCGCCAGGCCCAAGCCCAGAATCAGGAACGCCAGACCGACGACGTGGGAACGCGACGGTCCCGAGGGGAACAGGGAGGTTTTCATGGAGAGGTGGGGGGAGACGCCCGCCAGCCTCGACCGAACCCCGCCGGCCCGCAATCCCGTTCCCGCCCGGCCCCTACTCCCACCGCACCACCGCGGTCGCCGCCGAGGACGCGTCCGCGCGTTCCCGCAGCGACTGCACGATGTCCAGGGCCCGGCGCGTCGCCTTCCCCGCGAAGACTTCCTTCCCGTTCACGGTGACCCGCAGCGGCGCGTCCAGGTCGAGCAGTTCATCCGCCAGCCGCAGGCTCGTCCCCGCCGCCACGTCGCCGCTCAGCGCGATCTCGCGGTCCCGCACCTCGGCCACGACCTTCGCCCGATCCGCCGGCGCCGCCGCGTCCGCGAGCTGCAGCCAATAGAACCGGCGGTGCACGATGTCGTCCTGCTGCCAGACGATCTTTCGCGGCCACGGTTGCCGCCGGAAGCCCGCCATCCACGGCAGCGCTTCCGCGTCCTTCTTCTCCATCCAATGCCCCAGGCCCTCGTAGATCCGCACGTAATGGACGTACCCGCCCGGGTCCGCCGCGGCCAGCCGGTCGAGTTCCTCGGCGCGTTCCCTCGCCACCTTGTTCCGGTTATAGGCCCCGTCGTTGCCGCCCATGAACAGCGCGAACGGCAGGTTCCGCAGTCCCAGCAACGACGCCTCGTTCGGATGCCCGGCCATCATCGCCGCCGCCGCGAACCGATCCGCCATCCGCGGCGCCAATTGCCAGACGCCGTCGCCCCCGGCCGAGTACCCCATCAGATAGACCTTGTCGGGATTCACCCCCGCCCCCGCCACGTGGTCGTCGATCAACCGCTGGAACAATGGATCGACGTGCCCTTCGTGCCAGAGGTTCCACGTGTCGGTCGGTGCCCGCGGCGCCACGTAGATCCCCTCCGACGGCTCGTACAACCGGCTCTGATTCGTCCATTGCCGGTCGTTCACGCGCGCCGGCGCGTTGCCGCCCCCGTGCATCGAGATCCACAGACTCCGGCCCCCCGCCGGGGCCTCCCCGAACGTCCGGTCCATCCAGCGCAGGGTCCGCTCCCCCAGGGTGATTTGCTTGCGCGCCAGTTCGTCCTTCCGCTCCCCGGCCAACCGCGCCAGCACGTCCGCCGAAAGCAACTGCCGCGCCCGCTCCGCCTCGGGCCGTGTCAACGCCGCCAGCAACGCCGGGGCGTCCAGCTTCCGATCCGCCGGCGCCTGACCCAGCCATGTCTCGATCCCCCGCAGCGCCGCCGACACCGGACTCAACTCCGACCAAACCGCGTTCACCGTCGGATCCCCCTTCGCCAAAGGCCCGAACGGCAACTCCCGCACCTCCCCGCCCACGTCGAACCGCAGCCATCCCGCCGTCCCCGGCGCCAGCGGCAGCCGGGCCAGGTCGTTCAGGTCCGCCGTGCCGGCCTTCGTCTCGGCTTCGGCGACCGGCTTACCCGTCGGAACGAAGGCGCAGACCCGGGCCGGGATCCGCGACCCGCCCGGCGCGTCGAACAGGCGCACCCCGAGATTCGCGAAGTCCCCGCCGCCGCCTGGGGAAGCCGCCCTCGTGTATCGGGCGGTCACGTTCACCGCCGCCACGTTCGTGCTCTGCCGCGCCCAGACCATCGGGAAATGCACCCCGTCCCGCTTCCACGACGTCGCGTACAACGCGTACCGCGGCACGTCGGCCTTCGCCTTCGACGCGTCGCCCGCGAACCAGCCCCGGTTCAATCCCGCCGCGTCGTATTCGTCCGCCCCCGTGAAATGCCAGTCGCCGTCCCAGGCCTCGATCCACGTATGGTTGCCGCGCTCGTTCGTCCACATCGGCGTGCCCACCGCCCGCGCCGGTATCCCCACCGCCCGACACGCGTCCACCAGGAGGATCGACAACCCGGTGCACGTGGCCATGCCCAGCTTCATCGACTCCGCCGGGCTCTGGTTCGGGCGCTTCCGCCCCGTGTTGTAGTGCACCTTCACCTCGTTGAACAAACCCCGGTTCAACGCCTGCACCGCCTCCGTCGCCGTCCGCGCCCCCTTCACCAGTTCCCGCGCCTTCTCCAGCATCGCCGGACGCCATTCCTCCCGGGTCTCGTCGAAGACGGCATAGGGCAGGACGTCGTTGTGAAAGATCTCCTCCGGCACCGCCTTCGCCCACGGAAACTCCTCCCGCGCCCGGAAGGCAAGGTCGAGATTCCGCGTCAGGAACTCCGCCGTCAGCGTCTCCCGATCCCGCGCCGGCATGTGTTCCACCAGAAACCGCGCCGCCCGCTCCCCGGCCTCCCCCCGGTCCTTCCGCGCCGCCGCGATGAAATCGTCCACCGCCGCGCCGCCCGCCGTCCGGGCCCACCACACGAGCAAAAGCCATCCCACGTATTTCACGCGCCGACCCTACCCAACCCCGCTCCCCGGGGCCAACCCGCTTTCCGGCTTCCGGCCCGCCGCCATCCCCACCCCGATTCGCCGTTTGCATTCGCCGTTTGCATCGTGCCGGGGTCTTCGTCACCTTCCCTCCACTCCCCATGAACCGCCCCCTGCAATCGCTCCGCCCGGTGAGGGCACCGGGCCTACACGCTGTAGGCCGCGTGCCCCCACGCGGCGACGTGCGGTCCGCGGTTCGTGGTCCCAACGCGCGTTTCGCGGACCATCGTCACTCCCCATGAGCCCCCGGCCTCATCCAGCCCGAGCCCGTTCCCTGCCACGCCCGTTCGCCGGCGGCCTGGCCCTGAGCCTGAGCCTGAGCCTGAGCCTGAGCCTCCTGGGGCTCGCCGCCCGCCTCGCTGCCATCGAACCGGACTTCACCCCGACCTCCGAACAACGCGCGCATTGGGCCTTCCAACCCATGGCCCGGCCCGCCGTTCCTTCCCCTTCCCTCCGCTCTGCTCCCACCCCGGCGCATCCCATCGACGCCTTCCTCCAATCCCCCCTCGAACAGGCCGGCCTGACCCCCAATCCCGAAGCCGACCGCGTCACGCTTCTTCGCCGCGTCTCCCTCGACCTCACCGGACTGCCGCCCGCACCCGACGAGTTGGAGGACTTCCTGGCCGACCCCCGCCCCGACGCCTACGAACGCGTGGTCGACCGCCTCCTCTCCTCCCCCCAGCACGGCGAACGCTGGGCCCGCCACTGGCTCGACGTCGCGCGCTACGCCGAAAGCGAGGGATTCAAGGCCGACGAAACCCGGCCCAACGCCTGGCGCTACCGCGACTACGTGATCCGCGCGTTCAACGCCGACAAACCCTACGACCGCTTCGTCCAGGAACAGATCGCCGGCGACGAACTCTGGCCCGATGACCCCGACGCCCTCGTGGCCACCGGCTTCAACCGCCATTACCCCGACGAAAGCAACGCCCGCAACCTCGTCCAGCGCCGCCAGGAGATCCTCAACGATATCACCGACACCGTCGGCTACGCCTTCACCGGCCTGTCCTATGCCTGCGCCCGGTGCCACGACCACAAATGGGACCCCATCTCCCAGGTCGATTACTACCGGCTCCAGGCCTTCTTCGCCAACGCCGCCGCCCACGACGACCTCGTGCTCGCCGCCGCCCCCGTCCGCGCCGACTACGAACGGCGCTACGCCGAATGGGACCGCGCCACCCGCGCGTTGCGGGAGGAACTCGCCTGCGTCGAGACGCCCGGTCGCGAGGCCATCCTCCGCGATTACACCGAGAAATACCCCGCCGAGATCCAGGACATGCTCGCCAAACGGCCCGCGGAACGGTCCCCGTTCGAGCGGCAGATGGTGGCCAAGGCCCAACTCTACATCGATCCCCGCTCCCACCAGTACCTCGCCCCGTCCGAGGCCGTCGGAGCCCGGTTCAAGGGCGATGACAAAATCCGCTGGACCGAATTGCGCGCCGCCATCGCCGCCTTCGACCACCTCCGACCCGCCGAACTCCCCATCGCCACCGGCATCACCGATCTCGGCCCCGACTGCCCGCCCACCCGCCTCCTGCGTCGCGGCAATTGGAACATGCCCGAACACGAGGTCACCCCCGGCTTCCTCTCCCTCCTCGAACGCACCCCCGACCCCGTCGCGCCCCGGCCCCTCGCCGGACGCACCTCCGGGCGCCGCGCCGCCCTCGCCCGGATCCTCACCGACCCCGAAAGCCCCCTCACCGCCCGCGTCCTCGTGAACCGGCTCTGGCAGCACCACTTCGGTCAGGGCCTCGTCGAGACCCCCAACGACTTCGGCCTCCGCGGCGGGCGCCCCTCCCACCCCGAACTCCTCGACTGGCTCGCCCGCGATTTCATCGCGCATGGCTGGAGCCTCAAACACGTCCATCGACGCATCGTAACCTCCGCGGCCTACCGTCGTTCCTCCGCGCTCCGGCCCGAACTCGCCGCGCGGGACCCGGACCAGCGCCTCCTCTCCCGTTTTCCCCGCCGCCGCCTCGAGGGCGAAGCCATCCGCGACGCCATGCTCCACGTCGCGGGGCGCCTCAATCCGCGTCAGGGCGGACCCAGCATCTTTCCCGAACTCCCTCCAGGCATGCAGAGCCGCGGCGGCTGGAAGCCGTCTGCCGACGCCCTCGAACGCGATCGCCGCAGCATCTACGTCTTCGTCCGCCGCAATACCCGCTACCCGATGTTCGAAGCGTTCGACATGCCGGACACCCACGAGAGCTGCGGTCGTCGCAACACCACCACCAGCCCCGTCCAGGCCCTCTCCCTCCTCAACAACCAACTCACCCTCGACTGGGCACAAAGCTTTGCCCGCCGCGTCGCCGCCATCGCCGGCGACCAACCCCTCGCCCGCATCGAGACCGCCTGGAAACTCGCCTTCTCCCGCCGTCCGCATCCCGACGAAGCCAGCCTCGCCCTCCACTTCCTCGACCAGCAGAACCGCACCGACGACGCCCTCGCCGACCTCTGCCACGCCCTCCTCAACGCCAACGAGTTCGTCTACCTGAACTGAGCCCCATGCCCTGCGGACGCGTCCTTCTCCCCGCCTCCCGCCGCGACTTCCTCCGCCGCTCCGGCGCCGGCTTCGGCTCGCTAGCCCTCGCCTGGCTCCTCCAACGCGATGGCTTCCGGGCCGGCGCCGCTCCACCGGTCCCCGCCATCGACCCTCTCCACCCCCTCGCCCCGCGCGCCCCCCATCGCACTCCCCGCGCCAAATCCGTCATCTGGCTGTTCATGGAAGGCGGCCCCAGCCACCTCGATCTCTTCGATCCCAAACCCACCCTCGACCGCCTCGCCGGCCAGCCCATGCCCGAAAGCTTCGGGCGCCCCCTCACCGCCATGGGCACCGCCGGCAACACCCTGATGCGCTCCCGGCGCGCTTGGCGGCGACACGGCCAAAACGGCCTCTGGATCAGCGATTGGTATCCCGAAATCGCCCGCCACGCCGACGACCTCTGCGTCCTCCGCTCCTGCTGGGCCGACGGCCTCAATCACGTCGGCTCCGTCTGCCAGATGAACACCGGCGACATCCTCGCCGGTCGACCCGCCCTCGGCGCCTGGACCTCCTATGGCCTCGGGGCTGCCAACGAAAACCTCCCGGCCTTCGTCGTCATGGCCGACGGTGGCGAGGTCCTCGGCGGACCCAAGAACTGGAGCGGCGGCTTCCTCCCCGCCGTCTTCCAGGGCCCCCCGCCCCGCGCCCCCGGGGGGGGG
The DNA here is from genome assembly GCA_964608505.1 of uncultured Verrucomicrobiota bacterium. Taxonomy (GTDB): domain Bacteria; phylum Verrucomicrobiota; class Verrucomicrobiia; order Limisphaerales; family CAIMTB01; genus CAIMTB01. The sequence continues at coordinate 41 of CAZSOV010000311.1, read as the reverse complement.
GGGGGGGGGGGGGGGGGGGGGGGGGGGGGGGGGGGGGGGGG
>CAZSOV010000310.1:0-9341 GCA_964608505.1 uncultured Verrucomicrobiota bacterium | reverse complement strand
GCCGGCGCGGGACCTCGACCAACACATGGAAGTGATTGGACATGAGGCAGTAGGTCAGGACTCGGACCTCGCAGAACCCGGCGCATTCGCGGAGCAACTGGACGAAGTGCTCCTTCTCGGCGGGTTGAAAGATGAAGCGGCGATCCACGATGCGGGAGACGCAGTGATAGTAGGCCTGGGGCAGGTCCGGCGGCGCTTTGAGACGCGGTCGCGGCATGCGACGAACCTGACTCGCTCCCCCTCAGACTTCAACTAGAAATACCGCGGGATATTATTGCATAGAAAAACCGCGGGACTCTTTGGAGTACTGGATATTTCGCTGGATTGCTTGGAAGCGGGGCGCAGGGCAGCGTCGGGCGAGGAGCATGAACCGGCGCGAATTTATGGCGGGGGTGGGGGCGACGTGGTGGGCGGCCTCGGGAGGGGTCTCCGGAGCGGAAACGAGAAGGGCGTGGGAGGACGCCGGCGTGACTGAGTTGGCGGAGGGGTTGCGACGGGGCGAGGTGACCAGCCGACGGGTGACGGAAGGGCTGTTGCGCCGCATCGGAGCGCGGGAACGGTCGGCCCAGTCGTTGCGGGCGGTCCTCACGGTCAATCCGGACGCGGAGAGGATCGCACGGTCGAGCGACTTGGAACGGAAGGACTCGGGCGCGGGCAGCAAGGGAGTGTTGGGTGGAGTTCCGATCCTTCTGAAGGACAACGTGGACACGGGAGACTGGATGCCGACGACCGCCGGGTCGCTGGCGTTGACGGGTACGTGTGCGCCGAAGGATGCGTATGTGACGCGCCGGTTGCGGGAGGCGGGGGCGGTGATCCTGGGCAAGACGAACCTGAGCGAGTGGGCGAATTTCCGATCCAGCCGATCCTCGAGCGGGTGGAGCGCGGTCGGGGGGCAGACGCGCAATCCGTACGCGCTGTCGAGGAGTCCGAGTGGATCGAGCTCGGGGTCGGCGGCGGCGGTGGCGGCGGGTTATGCCCCGGCGGCAATCGGGACGGAGACGGATGGTTCGATCGTGTCGCCGGCCTGCCATTGTTCGCTGGTGGGATTGAAGCCGACGGTGGGGTTGGTGAGCCGGAGCGGGATCGTGCCGATCTCGCATACCCAGGACACGGCTGGACCGATGACGCGGACGGTGCGCGACGCGGCGTTGATCCTGGGGGTGATCGCGGGCGTGGACGAGGGGGACGAGGCCACGCGGGAAGGGGCGGAGCCGGGGCGCGTGGAGAAGGATTACACGCGGTTTCTGGATCGGGACGGGATGAGAGGTGCGCGGTTGGGAGTGCTGCGGCAGGCGTTCGGACGGGACGCGCGGGTGGTGGCGATCATGGAGCGACAGTTGAGTCTCCTGCGGGAACTGGGCGCGGAGTTGGTGGATCCGGTGGCGGTGCCGACGTGGGGCAGGTTCGGGGCGGGGGAGGGGATCGTGCTGAACCATGAATTCAAGGCGGGCATCGCTGCGTACCTCGCGACGCGGGGGGATCAGGTGACGGTGCGAACGCTGGCGGACCTGATCGCGTTCAACGCGCGACACGCGGAGCGGGAGATGCCTCATTTCGGACAGGAGGTTTTCGAGCGGGCGGAGGCGTCGGGTCCGCTGACGGATCCGCGGTATCTGGAGGCCCGGGAGGCGGGACGGCGGATGGCACGAGTGGAAGGGATCGAGGCGGTGATGCGGGAGCACCGGTTGGACGCGCTGATCGCGCCGACGGAACAGAGTCCGGCCTGGCCGATTGACTGGGTGAACGGGGACAGGTACGGGGGCGGTTGCGCGTCGTTGCCGGCGGTGGCGGGGTGTCCACATCTGACGGTGCCGGCGGGTTACGTGAAGGGCTTGCCGGTGGGGTTGTCGTTCATGGGGCGGGCGTGGTCGGAGGGGGTGTTGCTGCGTCTTGGCCATGCCTACGAACTGGCGAGCCGGGTGCGGGTGGCGCCGCGATTTCCGCGGGACGTGGATGGGGGAAGGGACCGGTGAAGAAGGGGAACAGGAACAGAGTACGGGTCCCGGAAGCCGCAGGGGTCGAAGGCCGCAGGATCCCTTGGTGCAGCCGCGTTGGGTCGGGTGTCCTGCCGGCGTAACCTTTCGGGGGCGGGCATGTCTGGGCGGTTGAATGATCACGATGCGAGCAGAAAGCGACGCGGTGGCGGACGCGGACGTGGTGGGGGCGATTCGCGCGGGGGACCGGGATCGGTACCGGGAACTGGTGGAGCGCTATGCGGACAAGGTGTTCGCGATAGCGTGGTCGAGGCTGGGGGATCGGGGGCTGGCGGAGGAAGCGGCGCAGGAGGCGTTCATCAAGGGGTATCGTCGACTCGGGCTGCTGGGACAGGCGGAGAGGTTCGGGGCCTGGATCGGGACCATTGCGCGCCACACGGCGATCAACCTGGGGATCCGGCACCGGGGCGAGTTGCAGCGGCGCCAGCGTTGGGCGTTGGAGGCGGAGCCGGAAGGGGATGCAGGAGCCGCGGCGCGCGGCGGCGACGAGGATGGTCCTTTGCCGAATCCGGAGACGTTGCGGGCGACGCTGGAGCAGTTGCCTGCCAGCCATCGGGAATGTCTGGTGTTGTTTTACCTCGAGAACCGCAGCGGGGCGGAGGCGGCGGCGGTTTTGGGGATTTCGGAGAACGCGTTCAAGGTGCGGCTGCACCGGGCGCGGGGGGCTTTGCGAACGGCGTTGGAGGGCCGCCTGGAGACCAACCTGCAGCGCCTGCGCGCCCCGGCGCGGTTGTCGAGTGCCGTGATGCTCGCCCTGCCATCGATGCCATGGTCGGGGGGATGGCTGGGGGTGGGGACGATCGGGTCGGTGATGGGGAAGCTGGCGCCGTTCGGGCCGCTGCTGATGGTGCTCCAGATCGTGTCTATGTTTCCCGGGCTACTCCTCGCGTGGTGGGTGGGGAGGAAGGAACTAGCGAACTTCCGGGAGCCGGGGGCTTTTCGGGGGCACTTCTACCGCGTGTTCCTTCGCCGGATGCTGCTGTTCGTGGCGGGGATCGTGCTGCTGACGATGGTGTTGTCGCGGGGTCTGAGCCTGATCGTGATCGATCAGGCGGAACGCTGGGGTTTTGCCTTGCAGGAGATGGACGTGGGGATCCGCCCCTACGCGCTGCTGTTCGCGGTCCTGACGCTGGTTACGGCGGTGGACCAGTGGCGGCGGCTGTACTGCATCCGGCATCCATTGAACTACTCGGTCAGCGCGGGGCTGTCGGTGTTTGCGGTCATGTTCGCGGCGTCCGCGATCACCGGGAACGCGACGGGGTGGTTCTCCATGGGGCAGGGCCTCTTTTTTCTGATCATGTCCTTCGGAATCCCCAAGGTCGCGCCGCGCATGGATTACTCCCTGTTCACGCGCGCCGCGCACGGGTTGTTGAGGGATGACCGCGACGACGACGGCGACCCAGGCAGCGGCAACGGCAACGAGCGGGAGGGAGTCGCGGGCCGGCGCGCGTCGAAGGGGATGCAGCTGGCGTTCGCGCGTTTCCTCGGTCGGCGGCAGATGATCGAGAACTGGCGGTGGGCGGGTGCCGGACTGGAACTATGCTTGGCACGGGTGGCGCCCAGTCCGGTGCGGGCGTCGATCCCCTTCCTGTGGCGCGGCAGTTCGCGGGTAGTCCTGCGCGAGGATGGGCGCGTCGACGCGAAGCTCGACGAGAACGAGTGGAAGGAACTGGGGCGATCGATGAACGGGAGCGGGGCACCGTCGATTGAGGAACTCGAATCGCGGGCGGGTCGGGCGGCGGAACGGGCGTGGACCGCGCTGGCGGAGGGGCGCGAGGCGGCGGCGGCGCGGTGTCTGGGCGAGGCCAGCGAGGCGGAGATTTTCCGGGTTTTGCCCGAGAAAAGCAGTGCCGCGCGGATCCGCGGGTGGGTGTTGCGGGGGGCGGCGGCGTTGTTTCTGTTTTACGGAGCGAAGCAATTGTGGTTCACGCCGCCGCTGGAATTGCAGCGGATCTCCTACAAGCAGCCGGTGGCGATCACGGAGCCGCAGGTGCGGGAGTTCCTGGCCAAGCTGGCCCCGGGGCATACGAACCAACCGGATGCGTGGGGGCAGTTCGAGTTCGGGCTTCGCAGCTACGAGGGGCTTCCCGCGCGGGAGTTGTTCGAGCCCGACATCCTCCGGTCCCTGCAGCGTTCCCTGGTGTCCGAGATCGTCGCGGCGGGGCGGACCTGGGCGAACACGCCGCTGGAGCGGGTGCGGGGCATGCTGGGCCGGCTGGATTTCATGCGGGCCGTCGCGGGGGGCTTGTTTACCGGGGCAGACCTCGAGGAGTTGGGCCTCGGGGCGACGGTGCTGCGGGCGGGACTGGCCGAGGCGACGGACGCGGACCGGGAATTCTGGAGCCGGCTGATCGAATTTCCGGTGCACGGACAGGGCCCCGGGAAGCGGGCGCTGGGGACCCGGGAGTTGGCGAATCGGATTCGGTACCTGGCGAGCATGGGGGAGTCGGAGGTGTTGGATCTGAGGGAGGCGGCGGACATGCTGGTGGAGTGCCAGGTGCTGCCAGGGAACTCGCTGGCGGCGCGATGGCCGGTGCCGGACCGACAGGAATGGCATGGATTGTTCGTGACGATGTGGGGGGAGACCCTCCGGGACACGTACGACGCGCTGACCATCCTGGAGGCGGCCAAGGCATTGGATCGCATCGATCGGGAAGCCTGCGTGGCGGGCCTGCTTCGGTTCCACCGGGGACGCGGGATCCTCATGCCGCACGGCGTGAATCCGACGGCCCGCGAGGGCGGAGACTCCACCGATACCTGGGCCGGGTTCGCGTCGTTGCGTATCCTGGGTGCCCTGAACCGGGTGCAGGATCTGCGGAAGTGGGAGTTCCGGCCCTCGTTTCCGTCGCTGGAGATGCAGACGCGCGGGGGTGCGAAGATCCTGGCGTGGACGCATGTGGAGGCATGGAGCCTCCGGGAGGCGTTTCGCAAGGAAACGTCGACGGCCCATCCGTGACGGGCGCGCCCTCAGAGCCTCAACAGCGTGAGGGCCAGGTCATCGGTGAAGGCGGGGGCGGGGAGGGCGATGGGTTGTTCGGGACCGGTGGAATCACGGAGGTCGAGGCGAAGGAGGTCACCGGTCTTGGTGTCGGTCCAGGCGACGGAATAGCGCCCTGCGGGGAGACTGGCGCGGAGCGTGAGCTGGCGGTCCTGGAAGCGGAACTGTCCGGCGCTTCCGTCGGCGGCTTCGAACTGGATGCCGGGCTCGACGACATCCCGGGTCCGGGCCGAGAGGGTTTTATCGGCGAAGTACTCGGCGCGGAGCCCGGAGCTTCCGGCGTCGGTGCGAAGGGCGGAGGGGGGGACGACGGACTTCGGGAGGTCGGGGCCGGACCAGAGAAGTTTCATGACCGCCTGACCGCCGGCGTAGAAATACTCGAGTCTGAGGCGATGGTCGCGACCAGCGTCGAGGTCGAGGGAAGCGGAGTCCTCGGTGGTGGCGTGTTCGGTCCAATTGTCGATGACGAGCCGGTCGTCGATCCAGAGCCGCACGCCGTCGTTGGAGATGGTGTGGAGCTGGAACTTGCCGGACTTCGGGGGCCGCAGGGTACCGGACCAGCGGGCGGAGAACTGGCCGGGGAGCGGGGCGGTACGGACGTAGACGGCATATTGTTCTCCGGGTTTGGCGAGGGCGCGGGCGGAGACGCCGGCGGGTAGGCTGGAGGGGGCGAGGACGTCGGGAGCGGGGGCCATGCGGAGGAAGTCGAAGCGCTGGATGAAGTCGCGGAGGATACCCAGTTGACGTCGAAAGCCGGGGTTGCCGCCGCCGGGTTGGGAGGGGGGGTAGGCGAAGGTGCCGTCCTCGTGGCCGACGGTGAAGGAGTAGTCGAGGTGGTTGAAGAGGCCGCCGCCGGCGATGATGAAGTCCCAGGCTTCCATGCGGTAGGGGGCGTCCTGGGTGCCGCGGAAGCCGGTTTCGTTGTCGCCGATGACGCGTTGGAGGCCGAGATTTTCGGCGACGGCGTGGGGCGGGGCGGCGTAATGGAAATTGAGGATGGAGACCGAGGGATGGGGTTGGGTGACGCGCGCGGAGCCGTTGGCGATGTTCTGGGAGATCAGTTTGCGGGAGGAGGCGGGGTGTTCCTTCTGGGCCTCGACGACGAGGTCGGCGATGCGGTGCTGCCAGGGGAGGGTGACGCCGCCGAAATAGGGTTCGTTGCAGATCTCGTAGTAGACGTTGTCGTAGGGGCGCAGTTCCTCGACGACCTTGCGGACGAAGCGTTCCTGGAAGGCGAGGAGGCCGCCGTGCCGGTCGAGGGTGTAGACGTTGGTCCGGGCGACGCCGCGTCCGGCCCCGTTGACGTTGTTCTCGGGATGGAAGGGGCTGAGGCGCCACTGGACCTCCTCGTAGAAGGGGCAGAACAGGTTGACCTCGACGACGACGCCGTGGCGGGAGGCGGTTTTCACGAAGCCGTGGAGGCGTTCGAAATAGGCGGGGTTCCAGCGGTCGAGGTCGAAGCGGTGGCCGCCGCCGGCGAATCCGGGTTGATCGCTGCGGGCCCAGGGGGCGAGGAACCGTCCGGAATCGGGGGCGAGGGTGTTGCGGGCGATGTTGAACGCGCCCTGGGGTTCGAAATACGCGGCGCCGGTGAAGAGGCGGGTGTTGTTGAGCCGGGCGGCGCCGAGGGTGGCGAGGTATTTTTCGAAATCGAAATCCGCGTTGAGTACGGCGCCGTAGTGCTCGGCCGAGGTGATCAGGAGGGTGGGTTGGCCGCGAAAGAGGAAGTAGCGCGGATTATCCGGGTGAAGGCGGAGGGCGTCGGCGGCCCGGAGGAGGGGGGGGGCGAGGAGAAGGCTGGCGACGACGAAGGGGAGGAGGCGGCGCATGGGGGGATTTCGCGGAAGAAGTCCCCGGGACGCAAGGGCGTGGTGGGCGGGCGATTCAGCGGCGTCGGGCGACGGCCCATAGGTTGTCGGCGAGGCCGGCGGCGGCGAGAGCGTGTTCGAGGCCGGCGAGGGCCCAGCGGGCTGGGGTGGCCCAGGCGGCCTGCTTCAGGCGGGTCGTGCGGCGGAGCAGGGCGGCGCGGTCGGCATCGGGGACTTCGGCGTCGGTGCCACGGCGCCAGTCCTGCCAGAGCACGACGGGATTGAAGTGGGAGGTGCCGGCGGCGACCACCGCGAGGTCGCCGCAAGATTCGAGCAGGCGGACGAGGGTGGCGGAGGTGAAGTAGTTGACGTGTTGGGGGAGGATGTAGCGGTAGCGGGCGCCGAGGAGGCGGGTGGCCAGAGAATCCAGATTGGGAACCAGGACGAAGCAGTGTCCCCCGGGACGGAGAAGCTCCGCCGCGCGACGGAGGAAGGCGACGGGGGCCGGCAGATGCTCGACCACGGCCCAGAACGTGATGGCGTCGAAGCGGCGGCTGCCGAAATCGTGGTCGAGGAAGGAGTGGGGCAGGACTTCGACGCCGCGGGAGGCGGCGTACTCGAGGGCAGCGCGGGAGACGTCGATTCCGGTGCCGCGGTATTGGCCGGCATGGCGTTGGTGCAGTTGGAACAGGAAGGCGCCGGTGCTGCACCCCACGTCGAGGAGATCACCCTCCGGACAGAATCGGCGCAGGAGGCGGAGTTCGCGTTGGAAGCGGACCGCGGCGTAATCGCCGGCGAGTTTGTCGGGGGACAGGTAGAAGGGGCGGCCGAGCTGGTCGTAATGGCGGGCGTCGGCTTCGGGAGGGAGCGGGCTGGCGAAGGTGAAGTCGCAGTGGAGGCAGCGGACGAGTTGGAGGGATTGCTTGCGCAGCCAGGGACGGGAGGTGGCGGAGGTGCAGAGGGGGCAGGGACGGGGCTGTTGAGGGCGATCCATTCAGATGGCGACGGGGGCCTTGATGGGGGGGTGAGGATGGTAACCTTCGAGGGAGAAATCCTCGAATTGGAAGGCGTGGATGTCGCGGACCTCGGGGTTGAGGCGCATGTGGGGCAGGGCGTGGGGCGTGCGGGAGAGCTGGATTTTGGCCTGTTCGAGGTGGTTGGAGTAGAGGTGGAGATCGCCGAACGTGTGGACGAAATCGCCGGGCACGAGGTCGCAGACCTGGGCGATCATGAGGGTGAGCAGGGCGTAGCTGGCGATGTTGAACGGGACGCCGAGGAAGATGTCGGCGCTGCGCTGGTAGAGCTGGCAACTGAGTTGGCCGTCGTTCACGTAGAATTGGAACAAGGTGTGGCAGGGAGGGAGGGCCATGGTGTCTACCTCGCCGGGGTTCCAGGCGGAAACGATGAGGCGACGGGAGTCGGGGGAGCGCCGGATTTGGGCGATGACCTGATCGATTTGGTGGATGGAGCGTCCGTCGGCGGTGCGCCAATCGCACCATTGGGCGCCGTAGACCCGCCCGAGTTCGCCGGTTTGCGGGTCGGCCCACTCGTTCCAGATCGTGACGCCGCGTTCCTGGAGCCAGCGGACATTGGTCTCGCCGCGGAGGAACCAGAGCAGTTCGTAAATGATGCTCTTGAGATGCACCTTTTTGGTGGTGACGAGCGGGAAACCGTCCGCGAGCCGGAAGCGTATCTGGGCTCCGAACATCGAGTAGGTACCGGTCCCGGTGCGGTCGCTCTTGAACCTGCCCTGTTCGAGCACGGTTCGGAGGAGGTCGAGGTAGGGTTTCATCGGCGGAGAACGGCGGCGGATCGCAGGCGGGTGAATACGACAGAGCGAGGGGATAGCCAATCACGGATGGGCGAGCGCCGACGGCGGCGGAAGCCGGGGGCGCAAAATGGGAACGGCGCCCGGCCTCGGGAGGGGAGGCGGGGCGCCGGCGGTGCGAACCGGGAGGAGCCGGGGCGACGGTTACTTCGCGCCCTGGTCGATCCAGGCGCGGACGAGGCCGATTTGTTCCTTGGTGAACGGATCGCCCTTGCCCTCGGGGGGCATGGCTTCGTCCTCGTCGAGACGGGCGATGGAATGGACGAGCGCACTTTCGGCGCTCTTGCCCTTCTTGACGATTTCGCCGTTGTCACCGCCCTTGAGGGTGGCCTCGAGGGAGTCCAGGCGGAGTTTGCCCTTCTGCTTTTCGGGGCCGTGGCACTTGACGCAGGCCTTTTCGAAGACGGGCAGGATGTCCTTGGCGAAGGTGACGCCGGGCTTGTCCGCGGCGGGGGGGAGCTTGCTGGTGTCGACTTTGTCCGCGGCGAGGGCGAGGGAGCCGGAGGCGGCGGCGAGGGCGAGGGCGAGGGTGATCCGGAGTGCTTTCATCGTGATGAAGGAATCGGGGTCTGCGAGACGCCGTTTTTGACGGGCGGACCGTGCCGAAATTCAGCGGAGCTGTCAAAGCCGGCGCGGGCCGCCCGGCGGGATCAGGCGTGGGCGATTGACAAAGTCGATTGGGGCCCGCGACCGGCTCCCCGCCATAGCGTCCG
>CAZSOV010000309.1:0-9375 GCA_964608505.1 uncultured Verrucomicrobiota bacterium | reverse complement strand
CGAAGGCCGGCACGTACGTCTTCACTGCCTGTTCCCGGATCAGGTAGTTGCAGTACGGGCAGAACTTGTGGTCCTTGCACAGTCCCCTTGGATTCTGCGGGTTCGGGACGCAGCAGTACCCGTAGCGTCCACTGCCCGGATAGTGCGAGGCGAGCAGCAGCGTGGAGTTCGGCAGGTAGGCGTCGTCGCCGAAACGCTCCGGATACACGTCCGGCTTGCGGCGCACGAGTTCGAGGTGGTTCCGCGCGTCGCCGGGCAGCAGGTGCTGGTGGTCGAGCAGTTCCACCATGTCGGTGCGCCTCAGATCCGTCTCCCGGCGGAGTGGACCCTCGAACACGGGGTTCATGCCGGTGATGCTGAAGCGAAACGTCGTGTTGCGGGGGCTGGACTGGCCCGCAGCCGGTGTCGACTCGATGGAAGTGTTCACACTCATGCGAACCTCCCGTCCTGCGAGGCGACTCGCGGACATCGCGTAAAGAGGATCAGAGCGACATCAGCAAAGGCCGAATTCTGCACCCCACATCGCGTAATGAAGACGTCAGCAAGAATGGGCAAGGCCTTAAGGAGGCAGCAAAATCCAAGAGCATCGATACCGCTATCTTCTTCAAGGCCGGAGGCACCCAAGGCAATAGACGAATGGCAGAAAGCCCGGCGTACACGGCTTATAGGGTACTGGCATTCATCGGCATTCGAAGAATCTCGATGCGATGCAAATACAACGAAAGGATTCGAGTAAAGGCCGTCGCAGAATGGGGACAGGGAAGATCTCTTATGACTATTGAATCTAGATCCGAAGGAATTAGAATCAATAGTATATAATGAATCATTATTATGGAGGAGGATAGGAAGATGGTTACTGTAATTCCTATATTGGCGATGTCCGGTAAAGTGCCGTCCCCAGGCACCCCGGGTTGCTTGCGCGAAAGGCGTCACGGAAGCTTCCAAGGCGCTGGCTGTCGAAAAGTTGGTTTTCATCACGAGAATTGATCTGGTTGCACGGCACCGATTCATTGATGCCGTGCCTGTTGGTGTTCTACCCGGTAAAGGGCTTACGAATTCATTGGCTGTGCACTGTCGGGTGCGAAGACGTCGCCTACCCGGTCGACACGACCATTAGGGCACACAGGTATCGATTGCTTTCGGTCACGAGCTGGAGAAGTTCGTACTGCCCTTTGCCCGTCATGGCTCTGCGCACCATGTCGTACTCGCGATCCAGGAGGGCGCCGGTGCACTTGTTCTTTGGATCGCCGGCCCTGAGGAACTCGGCGGCGACGACCGTGGTCGGGTCGAGTCCTATGTTGGGCAGCATTTTCGGCACGTAGTTGATGATCTCGGCAGGAAGCTTCCTGGCTTCGTTGATCAGGCGGTCCTTGCGCCGAGTCTTGGCCGCTCCGATGAGGAAGCGCTCGCGCTCGGAGTCTTCGAGTTGCAGGCCGGTGGCGAGCTTCTCCGAGACTTCTGGGCCGACGGCACGTTCCCCGTGCTCGAAGGCGGAGATGAGCGTGGACGCCACGCCGGTGGCAGCTTGCAGGCTTGCTTGAGTCATCTTGCGGTCGGTCCGCAGGCGCTTCATGTACTTACCGAAATCGGTGCGATACTGATCGATGGAATTGTTGTAATCGGACATGGAAATTGCGTTGCTGAGTTTACCAAGCGGATTGTCCGGGCTTGGCTGCCGGAAGGGTGACAGACGAAGCGGCTAAACGAGCCGCCTCAGGAAGAAGCAGGAAGAACAGAAAACGATAGAAGCGGAATAATGTAACGATAACACATCTTCCTAAGTTGTCAAGCAAACGAGTTAAGCGAAGTAGGACGTGTCGATAGAAACGGGGATATATCCCTGACTATTTCCTTGATGGAATTTCCGGTCCATGACAGGACACGCGGTAAACGCGGACAAGCGACCATCGCTCCGGTCTAATACTATACTACAGCCATAACCGACGAACCTGAGGCCATCTATCGGCGAGAAGAGGATGGCGGGATATTTCGGGAGGAAATGCAGTGCCGAATACCCCAGTATTTATCCCTTGAACTCCTCGTCGCCTACGGCAGCAGAGGTCGTCGCAAGATGAATACCGGGATCAACCCCTGTGAAGCGCTGCCCTGGGGGAGAGGGGGTGTTCGTCCTCTGGAAGAACTGCTGCCGGATGGCGGAGATCACCTGAATCCGACGTGCCCCAATCTAATACTATACTACAGCCATGTTCCCACCCCTCCCTGGGCTTGGGTTGGATGAGGGGTGTCTATTGAATCAATGAGGGATGATGGGTTGTGTATCCTTCGAACGACGGCCATGACGCCTGCGGCTGGATGATGATCGAAGGAGGGATACGGGGTAAATGTACCTCCCACCCTTCCGCTTTGATTCTTCCAGTCCTTTAGCCGGCCTTTGTTCTTGGACAGCTGAAGGGTGCTTGAAGGAAACCCGAATTGCTGGAGAATATCGTCTTCCATCAGTTTCCTTGGCCTGCACATACCACTACGTGGGATGAACGCCATGGAAAGGCTTCGAGCATATTCGGAATAGTCAAAATACTCGGCATTTCCTTGATCGAATATCCTGCCCCATTTTTTAGGCATCAATCACGTCTACCCAGGGTATCCGGCAGCCGGCAGAATAGAACGACAGAGGCTTGAACGACCACCCCACCGAATAGTTCCCTTCAATGATCCAAAGGCGATGTCCGGCTCAAGTACACCGGCACAATGGCAAAGGGGCAGCTGAACCTCATCAGGATATTCGCCCTTGAAGACGGCATCTCCAACGATGACGGCAGGCAGGCAGGCAGCACGAGACGGGGGCAACATGCAATCTACTATCCACGGTCATACGCACGCCCAGCGCACGGTATCGACGATAATAAACCAAAGGCCCTTGTTCCTGTCCTTCGCAACGCATGGAAACCGCTTGGAGAATACTCGGCACTCTTCTGCCCGAGTATCTTTCAGGCAATTTCCCGTCCGAATTTCCTCTGCCTGATTCTCCGCCATCGCAGGCACCCACTCAGGGTATGCACAAGCCGGCAAAGCAGAACGTCACGTCAACCATAGAGGCTCTGATCTACGAATCCCCTTCAATGAGCTAAAGGAGAAGGCCGGCAGAAATACACCCAAACCCCAGCAGAGGGGCAGCGCTTTATCCTGTGTCGAATTCCTGCATAGATGGCTCTGTTCTCCTCAGGCAACGGGATCGGGCATTTCCCTGAAGCAGGCAGGAGGCAGGGCAGACAGGAATGAACGATTCTTGGACTATTGCCGGCCATAGGCGCACGAAGTGCTCGTTATTGACGGGAATAGATGAAGGTAAACGCCTCCAACAACAGGAATACTGGGAAATGACGTCGAACGGGTTGTTGAAGAGAAAAATCGGAGCAAGCTTCAGGAGGCTCTGGGAGGGGTGGAGGCGGTCAACGTAGCCTTGGACGGTTTGGAGGGCTGTAATCGCGTCCTGGAGCGTTGGTGGGGCATCTGGCTACGAGGCCGAAGGCAGGGGGTGGTGGGCAATTCAGGGAATTGGCTTATCAGCGATACGTTCTAACTCCATGACGTCGTTTGATTTCATTTCGACGAACTGAAGAACTTCGGTCCCGAAGAAATCATTGACCGATTGGGCGATGGAAAGGTGATCGGTAAGGCTTGGTCGCTTATAGAAAAACATGGTCCAGGCGACCAACGCCTGAGCGTAGGGTACCTCGGTAATGGAGTACCGGTAGATCCCCGTAAAGTGCCCCCGTAGGCGTGCCGCGCAGACCTGTGCCGCAAGGTTCGAATAGCAACAGGACAGGTTGAGGACTCTCTCTTGGCCTGGATCGAGTGGCGTGATGAGGTTTTCGATGCGCTTTGCAAGTGCCTCCCAATTGGTTACTTCGCCCTGAATCCAAACTCCCTCCTCGGTGGCATGCGCGGCAAGATGAACCACTTGGGGATCGTAGGTGTACGGCCCGAGATTCCTGAGCTTGCGGGTGCTGGCGATGCGAATGTTCTTCGTCGCCCGTTCTAGTTCCCAGTTGGCAAGGACGGCTGCAATGACCTGGCACTCCGTGGCGAGGTTTCCCTCGATCTCGTGTTCGCCGGGGACATCAAGGAGCAGAAAGCGCAAAGGGGTTCGGGGCATAACGGGGAGGCGTGAGCGGTGGAAAGCATTGCGATGGTGAGGAAGGGAGACGGGGTTGGACCGTCTCCCAGCCCCAAGGACGTTCAATTGACTATCGGATTTGCCTGTAGAAGGCGGCCGGGTCCTCCGTGATCAGCAACTTCAATGGCGATGACAGATTCTCAGCGCCGATCAGTCGGAGTTGTCCACAGTTGTCAGGATCGTCCCGGCAGACGATTGCGCGGATGCAGCTGTTCATCTCCAGGGATCGGACTCTTCCGGCGCTCAGGTCGCTGGCCAGCTTTCGAGCAGAATCCTGGTCGGAGCAGAAGATCGTGTACCAACTGGGAGCATCGTCATCGTCATCCATCTCGATGCAGACACGCGCGTCGACTAGCCGGACATCTTGTATGTCGAGCATCCGAAGCACGCTCTGCGTTCCCGAGGTGCCATTGATGATCACCAGACCGGACTCAAGCGTCGTGCGGCCCAGGTTGCTCCACACCACGGCCGACCGTGGCTCTTGATCTTCCGGGAGAGTCAATAATTGCGTGTATCGCACAGGGGGCTTGTCATCGGGCCAAGCTCCCGGTGCCGTGATGAGTTGGATTCCCGGCACCGTTAGATGATCCGGACCTCCGCCGTCCGGCGCTCCGCAGAGTGATGTTCCCCATGAGGAATCGGAGACGGAGATGCTGCTGACCAAGCCATTGACGAGGGCTCGGCCAGCTTCCACTACGGACTCCTTGCAGCAGAGCAGTAGCAGGAGCGCGTGGTTTTTGCACCGTACATGGGCCCCCCAGATCGGAAGGTCGTAGGCGGCCAGATTGCCGGGTACGATAGGCGAGAAAGAAACGGGTTCGACCTGGAATTCAAGGTCTTGATCGGCGATCCGCAGGTTGACCTTTACTTCCTTCGGTTCGGCGCTTGCGATCCCGGGTCGTTCCGGCCTGGGTTCAAAACATACCTGAATGTTCGAGATGCTTTGCATGATGTTCGTTCTGGCTTGTGGTTGATCTGGGCATCGGATGCCGCCAGGAGCGATTGTCCCAGCAGCACCCTGCTTGATTCGTCATTAGTCGTGCACTTGGCCGGACCGGGTCGCGGGTTGCACCAGCGTGACGACGGCGGTGGGCCTGCCGCCGACTCCGGTCTTGTGGGTGACGAACACTTTGCACGGCTTTCCGGCGAGGCTGCCGAGGTCGACCCCCTCCTCCGCCTCCCGCGAGGTCAATTCGCGGCCCAGAAGGGTTTCCGTGTCCTTGCGGAGCGGCGAGCGCTCCTCGAACGAGACCGGAACCTCGCGGCAAACTTCGTCCTCGCGACCGTTCACCTTGTACCGGAACACGGCCTTCTTGGGGTTCTGGTCGTTCGGCTTCGCGGTGACGCCGGTCAGCTGGGCGATGTGCGGACCTTCGGGCACGAGCACGCTGGTCTTCTTGGATTTGACGATCATAACCATTTCCTCCTGCTTCACTGTCCCATTGTCCGGTGGGCTGTGAGGTAGACCGGCCGGCGGAGTTTTTTTTGGGTGATCGACACGTTCGCCGGGAGTCGATCACCGGAGGACCACACGGCCCTCCAAGATCAAAGGGGGTACAAGGCGTGTGGCATTCCTACAGGACCCAGGACATGGGGCGCTCGGGGCGATAGCAGCAGGAAGCGCCGGTCTTGATGGAGTTCCCGAGGTGCAGCGCGAGCCTGGCGTGGATCGCCGAGATCGCCTGGACGGCGCGACGGATGGCCATGCCGACACTCCGGCGATCACGGTTGGAACGCGTAACGAAGTGGGTGCTTTTACCGTGGTAGGTGCACCGCCGCAGGTATTGTTCGATGCGGGCGACTTGCTCCTCGCGCTCCTCGATAACCGTTGGGTCGCCGCCTACCCGCAGGTCCTCCAGTTCCTCCTGAATCTCGGCGAGTTCCTGGCGGATTCGCTGAAGCGCCGGCTGCGAGACGATTTCCTGGGCCGAGTCGTCGTGGCCCATGCCGATCTGAAGTTGATCGTCCCTACCCGGCGCTTCGGGGTCGTCTTCTGCCGACGGCGTCACGCCGGTGACGAGGTGGGTGGCCGTGATCGGGGTGCCGGGTTCATGGAGGAGTCGGTGGAGGTATCGGAGACCGACGGTGTCCGGCATCAACGCCTCGTGGGCTTCGTAAGACAGGCGCCAAACCCTGCCGGCGAGTTGAAAGCGGTTGAGTACCCGCTCGGAGAGGCAGGGTTTGTGTGGGCGGACTGCAAAATTCGGCAGCCCGGCAGGAACCACGGTGAATCCGGAAACACCCAAAGAGGTTCGCTGGCGCAGCGGTGGTGGAACGGCGAGAGCGTTCATGGTCTTGGATCAAGGGAATGCAGCGGGATGGTGGGGGTGCACATCAGGCGGCGAGGCTGGAGGGCGGGGACTGATGCGCCGTCAGCTCGGCATGAAACTTGGAGAACTCCCGGAGGGCGGTTTCCGCATCCGGCGGGGTGGCAACGTCGATGTTCAGTGCCTCGACCAGCAGCCGGTTGCGGAAGCGTCGGCCACGCACCAGGCTCCCCTCGTCCTTGAGCCAGGTGTAACGGGCTCGGTAATCCTCGGTGGGCTTGGCGAAGCGGTCGTTGCTGATGACCGGGCAGGTCTTGGAGTTGGCCCGGAAGAGGATGGTGGAGTCCGCCGGTTCACCTGCCGGAACTTCCGAGAAGATCTCGGGGAAATCGCGAAGCAGGGTTTGGTAGGCCTCGCGTTCGGCCAGGCTGCCCATTTCCTGTGCGCGGTAACGAGCAGACGCATCGAAGTGGCACTCGACCCCATCCCCGCGGCGGAGCAATTGGGTGATGAGGGCAAGCAACGTGCCGATCCGGAAATGCCGGTCGAGGTGGTAGCTCAGACAGATGTTGAGCCCGTCGAGGACGTAGTAGCGGGCGGAGTTCCTTGGGTTCGGGCAGGGAAACGCAATCACCGCACCATTCGAGGGACCCTCAGTCGGCTTGGTGGCGTCTGGTTTTCCGCAACCATTGAGAGCCGGTTCCGGAGCAGGAGTCGGGCCGGTGAAGACAGGGGTGGTAGGCCGATCCGCAGCAGGCCCCGTGGGCCGTTGTGAACCGCTCGGGCTTGGTGGCACGCTTGTCCGAGGATTGTTGGAAGAGCCACCGCCGCCTTTTCCATCATCCGGGTCGGCGCGGAAGACGCTGCGGTATCCGATGGCTGCAAGCGCAGCGCCGCCGAGGACCAGCGAGAGGACCTTCCAGAACTGATTCTCGCGTTCGAGCTTCTGGATTCGTCGTTGCGTGTCGGGACCCTCACAGCCGGTAAGAAGGACGAGGGCCAGGCTTCCAAGGAGGAGCAGACGCAGGATCGAGGTTTTGGATCGGTTCGATTTCATGAGGTTGGGACAGTTGAGTTTGAGTTCTTGGGGTGGGTTAGGAATTGGAAGGCAGGGAAGCTGGGCCTCCGTAGCGACTCCGGGGGCCGAGGGCCGATCTCGTGGAAACGGATGGCCGGTGGGTGACGAGGGTGCCGCCACTTGCCGTGGCCATGGCGCGGAACGATTGCGTCACATCAAGGGACTCGAACTGGCGCAACGCCCGTTCGCAGGACTCGATGTCGAAGCGAAGCAGCCTGCCGATCTTCACGAAGGGCAGCACTCGACGCCGCATCAGGTTGGAAACCGAGCGACGAGAGATGCCCAGGTGTGCGGCGAGCTGGATCGCGGAGAGCCAGCGTTGCTGGGGCTCCGACGGGCATGCGGTGGTGGGGGTAGCGAATGGGTTTCTCATAGCGTCCTCAGTGGAACCCATTCCCGCTCTGGGCGGCAGCGGCGCGAAGTCGCGGAAAGTGGCTTGCCGTAAATGGCCGAAAATGGCAGGCACCTGAACAACAAGCCCTTATGAATCAAGACGGATCGCTATCGGGAAGGAGAGGCAGGCCGGCAAAAGAGCGCCTCAGCCAGGCCGACACCGCGTTTTTGAGGGGCCAGATTCTGGAGACGTACAAGACCTTCGCGGCCTTCCACCAAGAGGTGTTTCGCGAGGTGAACTCTCCCAAGTACCGGCAGCTGGGATACCCTTGTCCGTCGGATGTCAGCACCGTGGATCGGGCCTTCGACGATGCCTTCAGCGGACGCAGGTCGTTGCCGGCGCTCTACTGGAAGATTCTCGGTGAACTGATCGGGATCGATCAGAGTTCATTGCCTTCGCGTGCGTGTCCCAACCCCGACGCAGGGAGCGCTTCAACCCCCGGGGCGCGATCCTCGCATGACGCCGATGACGGGCCTGTGGCAGTCGCGGAAGTGCCCAACAATCTTCCCAGACGGGATCAGGTCGTCGTGGGCCGGGATGCGGAGATCGAGAAGGTGCTGAGGGTTCTTGCCCGATCCTCGCGGGCTTGGCTGGTCAGCATCACCGGGGTCGGTGGCGTAGGCAAAAGCGCTCTGGCGTTGGAAGTGGCGTACCGGTGCCTTGGGCAAGAAGAGCTGCCTCCGGATCTGTCATCGGAGGACCTGGTTTTCACCGCGTTCGTGTGGACCTCGGCGAAGCGCACCGAACTGGATGGCGCCGTCGTGCGCCCGAGATTTGTCGTCACCCCGAACCTGCCCTCGATCCTGCACGAGATTATTCGTGTGATCGCACCGGAGCGGACGGGTGCACTGCCATCGGAGGAACAGCAGCGCAAGATGGCCATCGACCTGCTGCGAAAGCACCGGACCCTGCTGATCGTGGATAATCTGGAAACGGTCGATGACGAGCAGGTCTTGTCCTTCCTCAAGGACATCCCGGAGCCGAGCAAGGTGATCGTGACGGACCGGCGGGCGGTTCATGAATCGCGTTCGTTGCCGCTCATGGAGCTTTCCGTGGACGATGCCAAGCACCTCATCACGGAGCAGTGCGAGTCGGAGTTGCTGCGGGACCGGGTCTCGTTGAGCGAGGGACAGGTGGACGAGCTGGCGCGCAATACCGGGGGTATTCCGCTGGCGATTATTTGGGCCGTGGGTCGTATCGCGGCAGGTGGTGGAGATCCGGCAATGGTCCTCCGCCGTTTGGCCGACGTTGGATCGAGCCCGGTGCTGGGCTTTCTCTTCGACGAATCGCATCGATCCATCCGAGAGAGATCACGGCGGTTGCTTGGCGCCTTGGCCCTGCCGGGCACGCCGGTGTCTGGCGACGCCCTTGGTTCCTGGTTGGGCATGGGGCAATGCGACGTCGAGGACGCCCTGGAGGAATTGAAGCAGTTCGCGCTGATCAGCGAATGCAGCCTGGAGGCCGGAGATCGCCGGTCGGTTCTCGCCCTGCCGGCATT
>CAZSOV010000308.1:0-9442 GCA_964608505.1 uncultured Verrucomicrobiota bacterium | reverse complement strand
GCAGTCGCCGGCCCCACATCGCAGTTCCACGCAGGACTTTGTCAACGGCCCTGACGGGACACGCGGCCTGCCAGCCGCGGGTATCGACGATCGACGGCGGGCGGGGCAGGATGAGGGGGACACCTGTTTCTCATGCGTCTGCTGCTCGGAATTCTCGTCGGGCTGGGTTCGGTGGTCGCCTCGCGCGCGGCCACCGGGCCGGTGGATTTCCGACGGGAGATTCGTCCGGTGCTGGCGGGTGCGTGCCTTCCCTGCCATGGGTTCGATGCGAAGGCCCGGAAGGCGGGTTTGCGGCTGGACGAGCGGGAGGCTGCGTTGAAGCCGGCGGTCTCGGGCGCGGTGCCCATCGTTCCGGGGGCTCCCGAGCAGAGCGAGGTGTACCGGCGCATCACCCATCCGGACCCGGGCGAGGTCATGCCGCCCTCGGGAGCGCACAAGCCGCTGACGGAGGAACAGAAGGACCTCCTCCGGCGGTGGATCGCAGAAGGGGCGGAATACCGGGAACACTGGGCGTTCGTGCCGCCGCGCCGTCCGGAGCTGCCGCGGGTGCCGTCGGGAGACTGGGCGCGGTCGGAGGTGGACGTGTTCATCCTGGCGGGCCTGGAGCGGGAGGGATTGGGGCCGTCGGGGGAGGCGGAAGGGACGTCGTTGTTGCGGCGGGTGACGCTGGATTTGACGGGGCTGCCGCCGACGCGGGAGGAACTGGACGCGTTCGCGCGCGACACGCGGGAGGGGGCCTACGAGCGGGCGGTGGATCGGTTGCTGGCCTCGCCGCGGTACGGGGAGCGGATGGCTCAGGACTGGCTGGACGCGGCGCGGTTCGCGGACAGCAACGGGTACCAGGTGGATCGGGACCGGGAGATGTGGGCGTGGCGGGACTGGGTGGTGGGGGCGTTCAACCGGAACCTGGGCTTCGACCGGTTCACGATCGAGCAGATGGCGGGCGATCTGTTGCCGGGGGCGACGCTGGAGCAGCGGATCGCGACGGGACTGCATCGGAACCACATGATCAACGAGGAGGGCGGGATTATCCCGGAGGAGTTCCTGACGGAGTACTGCGCGGACCGGGTGGAGACGACGGCGACGGTGTGGCTGGGGCTGACGATGAACTGCGCGCGCTGCCACGACCACAAATACGACCCGCTCGGGCAGCGGGATTACTACGGGTTGTTCGCGTTCTTCCACAACGTGACGGAGGAGGGGATCGGGGATTACTCGCTCCCGATTCGGCGGAACACGCCGCCGTATCTCCAGCTGCCGTCGCCGGAGCAGGCGGCGCGGTTGGCGGCGTTGGGCGCGGAGCTGGCGGAGGCGGGACGGGCGCTGACGAACCTGGTGGCGCGCGGGGTGACGAACGGACCGGTGCATGGCGGACTGACGAACCGGGTGGCCCGATTGAAGAAGGAGCGGAACGAGGCCGATCTGGCGATCCCGATCACGCTGGTGATGGAGGAGCGCCCCGAACCGCGCCCGACGCACGTCCTGATGCGGGGGGCGTATGACCGGAAGGGCGAGGTCGTCGCGCCGGGCGTGCCGGTGCGGCTGGCGGGTTGGCCGGAGGGCGCGCCGACGAACCGGCTGGGGCTGGCGCAATGGCTGGTGGACCCCGCCAATCCGCTGCCGGCGCGGGTGACGGTGAACCGGCTTTGGCAGGGCGTGTTCGGGACGGGGTTGGTCCGGACCTCCGAGGATTTTGGCGCGCAGGGCGAGGCACCGAGTCACCCGGAGCTGTTGGACTGGCTCGCGACGGAGTTCGTGCGCACGGGATGGGACGTGAAGCGGATGCTGCGGTTGCTCGTGACGAGCGCGACGTATCGCCAGGATTCGCGGATCGCGCCCAGGGCGCGCGCGAAGGACCCGGAGAACCGGTGGTTGGGGCGCGGCCCCCGGCATCGGCTGGCGGCGGAGACGATCCGGGACCAGGCGCTGGCCGTGAGCGGATTGTGGGTGGACCGCCCGGGCGGGCCGTCGGTGAAGCCGTATCATCCGCCGGGATTGTACGAGCAGGTGGTCGCGGGCTCCTCGGCTTCGACCTACGAGCAGGATTCGGGCGCGAGCCTCTACCGGCGAAGCCTGTATACGTATTGGAAGCGGTCGGTGCCGAACCCGGCGATGCTGGTTTTCGACCGTCCGTTCCGGGAGACCTGCACGGTGCGGCGGGCGCGCACCTCGACACCGTTGCAGGCGCTGAATCTGATGAACGATCCGACGTACGTGGAGGCCGCGCGCGGTCTGGCGTTGCGCATGATGCGGGAAGGGGGCGCGACGCCGGAAGCGCGGTTGCGGTTCGGATTCCGGCTGGCCACCAGCCGGGAACCCGGCTCGCACGAACTCGGCATCCTGGTGTCGGGCTGGGCTCGACTCGAGCGGGGCTTTCGGAACGAACCCGGGGCGGCGTCGGCACTCCTCTCCGTGGGCGAGGCGAGGATGGGGCGGGAACTGGACCCGGTGGAACTGGCGGCGTTCACCGCCTCGGCGAGCACGCTGTTGAACCTCGACGAGACGATCACCCGCGAATGACAGAGCCCGCGAATCCATGAAGCGCACGGCACCCGCCATCACCGACCTCCACCTCGCGCTGGCCCGACGCCAGTTCCTCGGACGTTCCGCCCTGGGGCTCGGGGCGGCGGCCCTCGCCGGGCTGCTGGGCGTGGGGTTGGGCGCGCGCGCAACGTCGTCGACGGCGGCGGCGGCGGGGGCCGGATCGCCTCATCTGGCACCGCGCGCGCGGCGGGTCATCTGGCTGACGCAGGCGGGCGCGCCGTCGCAGCTGGACCTGCTGGATCCCAAACCGGGACTCCGAAAGCGGTTCCGGCAGGATCTGCCGGAGTCGGTGCGCGGCGGGCAACGGCTGACCGGGATGACGTCGGGGCAGAAGAAGCTGCCGATTGCCCCGTCGCCGTTCGAGTTCCGGGCGTGCGGACGGAGCGGCGTTCTGCTGAGCGAGTTGTTCCCGCATTTGGGGCGGGTGGCCGACGAGCTGTGCGTGGTCCGATCCCTCCATACGGAGGCCATCAATCACGATCCGGCGATGACGCTGCTCCAGACGGGGCATCAGAACGCGGGGCGTCCGTCTCTGGGGGCGTGGTTGTCCTACGGATTGGGGAGCGAAAACGCGAACCTGCCGGCGTTCGTGGTGATGATCTCGCGGCCGAGCGGACCCACGAATGCCCAGCCGCTGCATGAACGCATGTGGGGCGCGGGCTTCCTGCCCTCGGTCCATCAGGGCGTGCGGTTCAGTCCGGGCCGGGATCCCGTGCTGTTCCTGTCGAACCCGCCGGGGATCGACGCGGACCGTCGCCGGGGGATGCTGGACGATCTCGCGGGCTTGAACCGGGCGAAGCACGACGCCTGGCAGGACCCCGAGATCCAGACCCGCATCGCCCAATACGAGCTCGCGTTCCGGATGCAGTCGGCCGTACCGGAGCTGGCCGACCTGTCGGGCGAGCCCAAGGCCACGTTCGAGGCGTACGGGCCGGAGTCGACGAAGCCGGGGACCTTCGCGGCCAACTGCATTCTGGCGCGTCGCCTGGCGGAACGCGGCGTGCGGTTCATTCAGTTGTATCACCGTGGCTGGGACCAGCACGCCGACCTGCCGGCGGGGATCCGGAGCCAGTGTCAGGACACCGACCAGCCGAGCGCGGCGTTGATCGGGGACCTGCGGCAGCGGGGGTTGCTGGAGGACACCCTGGTGATCTGGGGCGGCGAGTTCGGGCGCACCGTCTACAGCCAGGGAACGCTGACCGAGAAGAATTTCGGTCGGGATCATCACCCGCGCTGCTACAGCGTCTGGCTCGCCGGCGGCGGGGCGCGGGGCGGGACGGTGTACGGCGAGACCGACGAGTTCTCCTACAACGTCGTGCGGGACCCGGTTCACATCCACGACCTGAATGCCACGGTCCTGCACTGCCTGGGGATCGAGCACGAACGCCTGACCTTCCGACACCAGGGGCGGGACTACCGGTTGACGGATATTCACGGGAGCGTCGTGCGCGGGTTGCTGGCATAGGGCGGTTGATCGCGCGGACGGGCGCGGATACGGTCCGCACCAATCCCGTGAGCCAAGTCCTGTCCTTCCTGCTGCTGTTCCAGTGCGTCCTTCTGTTCGCCTTCCCCGCGCGAGGCGATCTCGGGACGGCGCCCGAGGTCGCGGGGGCGGTCCCGGTGGCGGACGGGGAATCGGAAGCGGACACGGCGCCACCGACGATGGCGGAGACGGTGCCGCCGGCGGGATCGACGGTGGACGAGTTGGCGTGGGTGGAGGTGGTGTTCGACGAGGCGGTGACGGGCGTGACGGCGGAGAGCCTGCTGGTCAACGGCGTGGCGGCGGGATCGGTGACGCGGTCGTCGCCGGACCACTACGTGTTTTCGTTCGCGCCGCCCGCGGCCGGAACGGTGCGGTTCGCGTGGGCCGCCGCGCACGGGATCGTGGATCTCGCGGCGGTGCCGAACGCGTTCCGGGGCGGTGACTGGACGGTGACATTGGACCCGGCCGCGTCGCGGAAGCATCTGCGCATCTCGGAGGTGATGGCGGACAACGACCGGACCCTGTACGACGACGATTGCGACCGTCCGGACTGGATCGAGATTCACAACGCGGGGCCAACGGCGGTGAACCTGGCAGGGTGGGCGTTGACCGACGACGCGGGGGAGCCCGGGAAATGGCGGTTTCCGGCGTTCTCGCTGGCGGCGGACGGCTACCTGGTGGTGTTCGCGTCGCAGAAGAACAAGACGAACCTGCCGGCCCGGGTCGCGACGGCCTGCCGGTCGAGGACGAACGCGGTGGCCTCGTTCCACACGAACTTCCGGCTGGACCCGAACGGGGAGTACCTGGGATTGACGGCGCCGAACGGAGAGGTGATCTCCGAGTTCAAGCCGGCCTATCCCCCTCAGCCGCGGGACGTGAGCTACGGGACGGTGGCGGGTGCGGTGGCCAATTTCGGGTACTTCGTGACGCCGACCCCGCGGCGGCCGAATTCGGCGACGGGCGCCGGATTCGCGCCGGACGTGACGTTTTCCCGGGCGGGCGGAGTGTTCGTGCACGGCTTCCCGCTCGAACTGCGGTGCGCGCATCCGCAGGCGACGATCCGGTACACGGTGGACGGAACGTTCCCGGCGGAGACGAACCGAAACCTGCGGACCTACTCGGGAGCTTTGCGCATCACGAACACGACGCAGGTGCGGGCGCGGGCCTGGGCGCCCGGACTGCTGCCGGGGGCGCCGTCGAGCGAAACGTATCTGGGGCTGACGAACCGGATGGCCGATCTGGCGTCGTTCACGTCGAGCCTGCCCATCGTGGTGATGACGACGCTCAAGACGGCCACGATCCGGGACTCGGTCAACACGCCGGTGCACTTCTCGATCTTCGAGCCGCGGAACGGGCTGACGACGCTGTTGGATCGTCCGACGATGCAGACGCGGGGCGGGGCGAAAACGCGGGGATCCAGCACGGGCGGCCAGCCGCAGTCGAATTTTGCCGTCGAATGGTGGGATGAATTCGACCAGGACCGGGATTCGGGCGTGCTGGGAATGCCGGAGGATTCGGAGTGGGTGCTGTACGCGCCGAACGAGTTCGACGCGGCGTTGATCCACAACCCTTTCACGATGGAGCTGAGCCGGCAGATGAACTTCGCGGCGCCGCGCACGCGCTTCGTGGAGGTGTACCTGAACCGGGGCGGGTTGATCCGTTCGAACGACTGGTTCGGGTTGTACGTGCTGATGGAGAAGCCCGGTCTCTCCGGGAATCGCATCGACGCGCCCAAGGCGCAACCCGAGGACGTGGAGCTGCCGGAGGTCACGGGCAGCTACCTGTTCAAGACGGACCGCCTCGACCCGGGAGACACGGGCTTCTCGGCCGGCGGCGCGGTGAACGGCTATGTCGAACCCAAGGAGCGGGAAATGCGCGCCCCGCAGCGCGCCCCGCAGTTGGCGTACCTGACGCAGTACTTCCGGGACATGGACAACGCGCTGCGGGCGACGAATCCGGACTTCCGACACCCGACGCGTGGCTACCGTGGCTACCTCGAAGTCACCAACTGGGTCGACTTCCACATGCTCGAGACGTTGAGCGGGCAGGTGGACGCGATCCGGCTCAGCACGTACTTCTACAAACGGCGCGAGGGGAAGGTGGAGTACGGACCCCGGTGGGACTACGACCGGGCCTGGGAAAGCAAGGGCGACGGGCGGGACGACAATCCCCGGGTCTGGGACACCGGCGGCGGCCTCTTCGGGAGTCCGTGGTGGCCGCGATTGTTCGCGGATCGGGACGCCTGGCAGCTTTGGATCGATCGTTGGCAGATGTATCGCCGGTCCGTGTTCTCGCAGACCAACATGTTCGCGGTCATCGACCGGATGACGAACCAGATCGGCGCGACCCAGCCGCGCGAGGCACGACGTTGGACGGCGACCGCCCCCCGTGGATCGTACCGGGCCGAGATCGGGATCATGAAGACCTGGATCTCGAACCGCCTCGCGTGGGTCGATCTGCAGATGGCGCAGCCGCCGCGGTTCTCGTCGATGGGCGGCCGCGTGTCCGCGGGCTTCCAACTGGTCATCGAGCCGCCGACGTCGGTGTCGAGCCCGGCCAACGTCGCAATCTTCTACACCCTCGACGGCACGGATCCGCGTCCCCCCGTCGGAACGAACCCGCCCACGTCGCTGCGGTACTCGGGCCCGATCACGATCACCGCCAACACGCGTGTCATCGCGCGCGTCCGCGACAATGGGCGCACGCAGCGTTCCGGACCGCCCGTCTCGACGCCCTGGTCGAGTCCCGTCTCCGCCACGTTCGTGGTCACGCCGCCGACGCTCCTGGTGACGGAACTGATGTACCACCCGGAGGCGCCGCCGGCGGACTCGATCTACGAGGACAAGGATTTCGAGTTCATCGAGCTCCTGAATGCCGGCGGGGAACCGGTCGAGCTGGCGGGCTCTGAGTTCACGGATGGGATTTCCTACCGGTTCGACGCGACGAGCGGGATCACGCGGTTGCTGCCGGGGGAGAGGGTGTTGATCGTCGGTCATCGCGAGGCCTTCCTGACGCGCTATCCCGGGGCGACGCGGATTGCCGGCCAATTCACGGGCAGCCTGGCCGACGAGGGTGAACGCCTGGTGTTGACGGGCCCGGCAGGGGAGGTGGTGTTCGATTTCGAGTATGGAGGGTTCGGCCCGACGCGGGACGAGGATTGGCCGGCGAACACGAAGGGGTTGGGCTTCTCCCTGGTGCTGAACGACGAGGCCGTGCCACCCGGCACGCTGGGCGATCCCGGACGATGGCGGTCCAGCGCGCGCGCCGGAGGTTCGCCCGGCACCCTCGACGGGGCTCCCCGGTCACCATCCCCTCCCGTGGTGGTCAGCGAGGTCCTGGCGGATCCTCCCGCCGGTGCCGACGAGTGGATCGAACTGCATAACCCCGCCAACGTGCCCGCCGACATCGGGGGTTGGTGGCTCTCCGACGACCTCGAACAACCACACAAGGCGAGGTTACCCCTCGGAACACGCATCGCTCCCGGCGGGTATCTGCTCATCGGACGGTCCGTGTACGATTCGGGTCCCAACGCGTTCGGCTTGAGCCGGGAGGGGGACCAGATCTGGCTCTTCGCTGCCGATGTCGACGGGAACCTGACTGGCTATTTCGACGGTTTCCGATTCGGTGCCTCGGCGCCGAACCGCAGCTTCGGGCGCTTTGCTGATGCCGCCAGCATCGGCGGAGCTCCCCAGTTCTTGGCCCTGCGCGAGCCGACCCCCGGGTCCCCCAACGCCCTGCCGGTCGTGGGTCCCGTCGTCGTCAACGAGTTCCAGACGCGCCGATCGATCCCGGGTCGTTCGGACTCGGTCCGGGACGAGTTCATCGAGCTGAGGAACATTTCCGCCCAGTCCGTCGCGCTGTTTGACGCCGCGCAACCGGGCCGCACCTGGCGTATCCGCGGGGACGTCGAGTTCGAGTTGCCCGCTGGGTTGGTGCTCGCTCCGAACGCGGTGCTCGTCGTCGTCGGTTTCGATCCCATCCTGGACGTGACCGCTCGGGCTGCCTTCGAGACTCGCCATTCCTTGCACGACGACGTCGTTTTTGTCGGCCCGTGGCGCGGCGGCTTCTCCGACGACCTGCCGCCCTCCCTACGGCTGCTGCGCCCCGGCCAACCGGCGGGCGCCGATGGCACCGGCGGTTCGTTTCTGGTGGTGGACGAGTTTCGCTCCGGGGATTGGGCCGCGTTCCCATGGGCAACGGAGGGGCAGTCTCCTGGACGTTGCTTCGTGCGTGCCAGCGCCTCCGCTCCCGGGACCACCGGCCTGCACTGGAACGCGGGTTGGCCCACTCCCGGCGATTTGGACGACGACTTGGACGGGCTGCCGGATGCTTGGGAACGGCGGAACGGCTTCTCCGTGCTCCCCGCACAGGGTGCTGTGGGCACCGATGGCGCCGCCGGGGACCCCGACGGGGACGGGTACCGAAACATCGACGAATTCCATAACCGCACCGATCCCCGGGACGGAGGCGACGTGCTCGCAGTTCGCCACTTTTCGGAGCCGGACGGACGAAGGGTGTTTCTCGCCGATGGACCCGGGGGGCGCCGTTTCGAACTTCAAACCCGGACCGTTTTCAACGGCGGAGCGTGGCAGACGCTTCGCGCCGAGGTCTCGGACGGAAACGGGGCAGTGGCACTGGTCACTGGATTTCCCGGCGAGGCCGCCCGCTATTTTCGGGTGGAAGCCAGTCCCTGAGGCCGACGCGCGTGCGGTGCCTCCGAACGGAGATTCCGCCGGAGGCCACCGGTTGGGCGGGCGCCCGCCTGGCGAGACCGTCGGGGGACCGCGCTCGCCGCGCGCGGCTACCCAAACACCGCCTTCTTCAAGTCCCGCAACACGTACGCCTCCGTCCCTTCCAACCCACGCACTCGCCGCGCCCCGTCCTTCCGCTTCTTCCCGAACCGTTCCCGATACGCCCCGAAAACCCCCTCCACGTACTCCCGACTCCCAAACGCCGCCCCCGCCGTGAAGTACCGCACCCGACACCGCAGGTACTCGCCCAACGGCAACTTCCCATTCCCCTCCAGCACCTCCACCACCGCTTCCCGCGACAGTGAGCCCCGCAACGGACGACCGTCCTCCCCGATTCCCGCCCGCCTCTCGTCCCCCTCCCTGAATATCCACCCGCGGTACAGCTCCAACGACTTGCCCGGCGATTCCTCCCGCCCTCGTTGCAGCGCCGTCACCAGCGAGCGAATCCCCTCCTTCGCCCGCTTCCGCCCCGCCACCGCCTCCCCGTACCCGGCCCACCGGTAGTCCTTCGGATCCGTCACCAACCCCGCCCGCACCGGGTTCAGATCGATGTAGGCCGCCATCGTCACCAAGGCCTGACCCTGACCCTCCACCAGCACGCTCTTGAAGCGGTCCTCCCACAGCGTGCCCGTGCGCCCGACGCGCAGGTTGTACCAGAGCGTGA
>CAZSOV010000307.1:0-9552 GCA_964608505.1 uncultured Verrucomicrobiota bacterium | reverse complement strand
TAATCGGCGGCGGTGCGGTTGGCGTGGACGAGGAGTTGGGAGCGTTCGTCGGGCGTGAGGAGGTCGGCGCGGAAGACGGAGCGGTCGGGGTCGGCGAGGAGGGAATCGAGAAGGACGAGGAAATGGCCAGCGAATCGTTCGACGGTGGCGGAATCGAAGAGGGCGGTGGCGTAGATCAGGCGGGCGTTCCAAGCCTCGCCGTGGTGCCACAGATGGAGTTCGAGATCGAAACGGGTGGCGGTGGTGGGGTGCGGATGGCGGTCGGTGCGGAGTCCGTCGAGCTGGAGAGCGGGGGTGGAGGTGTTCTGGAGGGCGAAGAGGACCTGGAAGAGGGGATGGCGGGCGGGATGCCGCGGGGGGTTGAGTTCCTCGACAAGTTTCTCGAAGGGCAGGTCCTGGTGTTCGAAGGCGTCGAGGGCGGAGCGGCGGACGCGGGCCAGGAGCTGACGGAAGGAGGGTTGGTCGGCGAGATCGGTGCGGAGGGCGAGGGTGTTGGCGAAGAAGCCGAGGAGCGGTTCGAGATCGGCGTGGCGGCGGTTGGCGATGGGGGTGCCGACGAGGAAGTCGGTCTGGTTGGAATAGCGGGCCAGGAGGATCTGGAAGACGGCGAGAAGGGACATGAAGGGGGTGAGCCCTTCGGAGCGGTGGAGCTGGGCGAGGCGGGCGGCGAGCGGGGCGGGGAGGGAGAAGTCGAAGGCGGCGCCGGCGTAGGAGACGGCGGGGGGGCGAGGGTGGTCGGTGGGCAGTTCGAGGGTGGGCGCGCCGGCGAGGGCGCGGCGCCAGAAGTCGGTCTGGCGCTGGAGTTCGGGGCCCTGGAGCCAGGAGCGCTGCCAAAGGGCGAAGTCGGGGTATTGGACGCGGAGGGGCGGGAGGGGGTTGGGGCGGTCGAGGCGGAAGGCGGCGTAGAGGGCGGCCAGTTCGCGATGAAAGACGCCGAGGGACCAGCCATCGGCGATGATGTGATGGAAGGTGCGGGAGAAGACGTGGAGTTCGTCGGCGAGCTTGAAGAGGGCGACGCGGAGCAGGGGCGCGGCGCGGAGGTGGAAGGGTTGCCGGCGCTCCTGCTGCAGGCCGGAGGCGAGGGCCGCGTCGCGGGCCTCGACGGGCAGCGCGGACAGATCGTGGCAGGGGAGGGGGAAGGGCCGGACGGGATCGACGACTTGGGCGGGCTGGCCGTCGAGTTCGACGAAGCGGGTGCGGAGGGATTCGTGGCGGTCGACGATGGCCTGGAGGGCGCGTTGGAAGGCGGAGAGATCGAGGGGACCGCGGATCTGGACGGCGTGGTGGATGTGGTAGGCGGCGGACTCGCCCTCGAGTTGATCGAGGAACCAGAGGCGTTGCTGGGCGAAGGAGAGGGGGAGCCGGGCGAGGTCGGGATCGCGGGGGGCGAGGGTGGGCAGATCGAGGGAGGCGTCCCGGGCGGTGGAGTCGAGGTGGGCGAGGAGGCTGGCGACGGTGGGGTGCTCGAAGAGGGAACGGAGCGGGATCTCGCGACCGAGGAGGGAGCGGAGGCGGGAGACGAGCTGGACGGCGAGCAGGGAATGGCCGCCGAGATCGAAGAAATGGTCGTGGAGGCCGATGGGCTCGCGGCGGAGGACCGCTTGCCAGAGGGAGGCGAGGAGGAGTTCGCGTTCGGTGGTGGGCGGAACATGGGCTGGGCCCGGGGCGAGGCGCGGGGCGCTGGAGGAGGCGAGGGCGCGGTAATCGACTTTGGCGTTGGGGGTGAGGGGGACGCGGTCGATCAGCACGAGCGCCGTGGGGAGGAGGTAGTCGGGGAGCCGCGGGCGGAGCTGATCGCGGAGTTGGGCTTCCGAAGGAACGGGACGGCCCGCGGCGGGAACCAGGTAGGCGACCAGTTCGTGATTTCCGGACGGGTCCAAGGAAGCCACCACGACGGCCCGGGCGATCCCGGGGATCGAGTGCAGCGCGGCCTCGACTTCGGGGAGTTCGACACGGAAACCGCGAATCTTGACCTGGCCGTCCGCGCGACCGGCGAAGACGACCCGTCCATCGGGCAGGTACCGGCCGAGATCGCCGGTGTGATAGACGCGATCGCCGGGAAGGCCGGTGGCGGGGTTGGGGCGGAAGCGTTGGCGGGTGAGGGAATCGTCCGCGAGGTAACCCGGGCAGAGGTAGGGGGAGCGGACGACGATTTCGGCCAGTTCGCCGATGCCGGCGGGCTGGCCGGCGCGATTGAGCAGGAGGAGCTGGACGGCGTCGATGCCGAGTCCGATGGGAATGGTCCCGGGGAGGGGGAGGTCGAGGTCGAGCGCATGGAACGCCATGGCCTGGGGCGTTTCGGAGGTGCCGTAGAAGTTGACCTGCCGGGCCCGTGGCGCGCGGGAACGGAGTCGTTCCACGGTGGCGGGGGTCAGGCGGTCGCCGCCGTAGAAGAGCCAGCGGAGAGAGTCAAGGGGAAGGGAGGAGCGGTCGGCGTGGACGAGGAGCTCCGCGAAGGGCGGGGTGAGATGGGAGACGGAAACGGCCTGATGCCGAAGCCAGGCGGCGGCGTCCTCCTGGCCGGTGCGCACGGAGGCGGGGGGGACGTGCAGGGAGGCGCCGAGCCAAAGGGGAGTGAAGAGATCGCGCAGGAGGCAGTCGTGGGCGAGTCCGGAGAAAAGGCTGAAGCGGTCGGTCTCGCGGAGGTCGAAGGTGTCGATGTGCCAGCGGAGGAAGTGACTGACGGGGGCGTGGGTGCCGAGGATTCCGGAGGGCTCGCCGGTCGAACCGGAGGTGAAGACGACGTAGGCAGGTTGGTCGGCGGAAACCTCGGGAAGCTCCGGCGCGGGCCCGCAGGTCCGTCGGGCGCGGGCTAGGGCGAGGGCGTGGTCCGGGGCGGCGGGGAGTTCGAGGCAGAAGGACGGACGCGGGCCGGGGCCGGGGGGGGTGTCGCGGAGCGCATCCGGCAGCGGGCCGGCGGACCGGGGTGCGAGGAGGCCGACGGGTTGGGCTTTTTCGAGGAGCCGGCGGAGGCGGAGCGGGGGGTGAGCCGAATCGAGGACGAGGAACGAGCCGCCGGCGCGAAGGATGCCGAGCAGACCCCAGACGAGGGCTGCGGAGGGATCGGCGTGGATGGCCACGAGGTCTCCGCGTCCGATCCCGTGGCCGATCAGGACGCGGGCGAGGTCCGCGGAAAGGACGTCGAGATCGGCGTAGGTCCAGGCGCCGGCGGCATCAACGACGGCGACGCGTTCGGGCACGCGTTGGGCCTGGAGGAGGAAGCCGGCGTGGATGGGCGGCTGCGGGGTGGGTGGCAGCGGGGCCGCGGGATCGGGCAGGAGGTGGGCCTCGGCGGGGAGGGCGAGGGAATAGGCGTGGATGTCGGCGCCGGGGTCGCGGACGATCTGTTGGAGCAGGAGGAGGAATTGGTCGAGCCAACGGCGCACGGTATCGGGCTCGAAGAGCTCGGCGTTGTAGACGGCCTGAAACCGGGTCCGGCCTGGCTGATCGAAGGAGTAGAGCGTGAGATCGAACTTGGAGCCGGTCGGTGGGAGGGGGATGGATTCGACGCGAAGGTCCGGGAGCTGGAGCTCGGATTGTTCGAATCGGATCCAGTTGAAGAAGACCTGGAAGACGGGGGAATGGGGCAGGTTGCGGTCGGGATGCAGGGCTTCGACGAGTTTCTCGAAGGGAAGGGATTGATGGGTGAAAGCGTCGAGGGTGGAGGCGCGGACACGGCGCAGGATGTCGAGAAAGGAGAGGCTGCCGGAAAGGCGGGTGCGGAGGGGGACGGTTTCGATGAAGAAGCCGATGAGGGGCTCGAGCGCCTCGGTGGGGCGACCGGCGATGGGCGTGCCGAGGACGATGTCGTCCTGGCCGGAGAGCCGGGCGAGGAGGATGTTGAAGGCGGCGACCTGGGCCATGAAGGGCGAAGCGTCCTCCTGTTGGGCGAGGGCCATCAGCTCACGGACGAGGGCGGGTGGAACGTCCACGGTGAGGGAGCCGGCGGGTGGGTTGCCGGACCTTCGGGATCGCGGGTGGTCGAGGGGGAGGGCGAGCAGGGGCGGGGCGTCCCGGAGTTGGTCGATCCAAAAGGCGAGATGGCGGTCCAGTTGGCCGGCATCGAGCCAGGAGCGCTGCCAGAGGGCGAAGTCGGGGTATTGGACGCGGAGGGGCGGGAGGGGGTTGGGGCGGTCGAGGCGGAAGGCGGCGTAGAGGGCGGCCAGTTCGCGATGAAAGACGCCGAGGGACCAGCCATCGGCGATGATGTGATGGAAGGTGCGGGAGAAGACGTGGAGTTCGTCGGCGAGCTTGAAGAGGGCGACGCGGAGCAGGGGCGCGGCGCGGAGGTGGAAGGGTTGCCGGCGCTCCTGCTGCAGGCCGGAGGCGAGGGCCGCGTCGCGGGCCTCGACGGGCAGCGCGGACAGATCGTGGCAGGGGAGGGGGAAGGGCCGGACGGGATCGACGACTTGGGCGGGCTGGCCGTCGAGTTCGACGAAGCGGGTGCGGAGGGATTCGTGGCGGTCGACGATGGCCTGGAGGGCGCGTTGGAAGGCGGAGAGATCGAGGGGACCGCGGATCTGGACGGCGTGGTGGATGTGGTAGGCGGCGGACTCGCCCTCGAGTTGATCGAGGAACCAGAGGCGTTGCTGGGCGAAGGAGAGGGGGAGCCGGGCGAGGTCGGGATCGCGGGGGGCGAGGGTGGGCAGATCGAGGGAGGCGTCCCGGGCGGTGGAGTCGAGGTGGGCGAGGAGGCTGGCGACGGTGGGGTGCTCGAAGAGGGAACGGAGCGGGATCTCGCGACCGAGGAGGGAGCGGAGGCGGGAGACGAGCTGGACGGCGAGCAGGGAATGGCCGCCGAGATCGAAGAAATGGTCGTGGAGACCGACGCGGTCGAGGCGGAGCACCTGTTGCCAGAGGGCGGCGACGGCGCACTCGAGTTCGGTGCGGGGCGGGACGAAATCGGCGGCGGAGGGCAGGGCGGGCAGCGGGAGGCCGGCGAGGGCTTGGCGGTCGACCTTGCCGTGGGGGGAGAGCGGGAGACGTTCGAGGACGAGGAACCGGGAGGGTACGGCGTACCCGGGGAGGAGACGGGCGAGCCAGGAACGCAGGTCGGACGGGGTGGGCGAGGAGCCGGAACGGGGGACGACGAAGGCGCCGAGGAAGACGGTCGAATCGGGTTCACGCAGGGCGAGGACGGCGGTTTGCGAGAGGTCGGGGTGGGTGGCGAGCACCGCCTCGACCTCCTCGGGTTCGACGCGATGGCCGCGGATCTTGACCTGATGATCGAGGCGTCCGAGGTAGTCGAGGGAACCGTCGGCTCGCCAGCGCACGAGGTCCCCGGTGCGGTAGAGTCGGGCCTCCGGCGCCGGGGAGAAGGGATCGGGGAGGAAGCTCCGGGCCGTGAGCTCGGGGCGGTGGAGATAACCCCGGGCCAGACAGGCGCCACCGAGGTGGAGTTCGCCGGGAACGCCGACGGGGACGGGTTCGCGGCGGGCGTCCAGGACCAGGAGGCGACAATTGGGCAGGGGCCGGCCGATCGGCGGGAGCCAGGGCCAGGCGTTGGGCGGGCCCGCGAGGCGGAGGGCGGAGACGACGTGGGCTTCGGTGGGGCCGTAGTGGTTCCAGAGGGTCGCGTGCGGGACGCGCGAGAAGAGGCGGCGGACCGGTGCGCCGACCCGGAGTTGCTCCCCGGCGACGACGATTTCGCGGAGGCCGGAGAGATCGAGGTCGGGGGCCCCGTCCGCGGCATCGGCCAGGTGCTCGAAGGCGACGAAGGGCAGGAAGAGGCGATGCACGCCGAGACGGACCACTTCGCGCAGCAGTGCGGTGGGATCGGCGCGGACGGGTTCGGGCAGGAGGACCAGGGTGCCCCCGGAGCACCAGGTGGAGAAAATCTCCTGAAAGGAAACGTCGAAGCCGAGGCTGGCGAACTGGAGGGTGCGAAAGCCCTGTGCCGAGGCGGAGTGCTGGACCTGCCAGAGGAGCAGATTGACCAGGGCGCGATGGGGCATCTCGACGCCCTTGGGAACGCCGGTGGAGCCGGAGGTGAAGAGGACGTACGCGAGGTGATCGGGGGACGTCCGGGGAGGCGGCGCGACGGTGGCAAGGGCCGGGGCCGGGGGCGGGGGCGGGGGCGGCGAGGCGGGGAGTTCGTCGAGTTCGAGCACGAACGCCGCGTCGGCGGGAGCCACGGAGCGCAGGCGGGAGGTCGTGAGCAGCACACGGCCCCGTGCCTCGCGCCAGACGAGCGCCAGGCGTTCGGGTGGGTGCCGGGGGTCCAGCGGCAGATAGGCGCCGCCGGCCAGCAGGACGGCCAGGACGGCCACGAGCTGTTCGGGAGAACGCTCCAGACAAAGGCCCACGGGGACATCGGGTCCGACGCCCGCGGCCTGGAGGTGGGAGGCGAGCGTGCCGGCCCCATCCCAAAGCTGGCGGTAGGAGAGGGAGGCGTGCGGCGCGAGGATGGCCGGCGCGTCGGGATGGAGGCGGACCCGGGGTTCGACGAGATGATGGACGCAGAGGTCGGGCGGAAGCGGGACGGCGGGGCCGTTCCATTCGACGAGGAGTTGGTGGCGTTCGACGGCGGACAGGATCGGGAAATCGCGGAGCGGCCGGGCCGGATTCTCGGCGAAGGCCTCCAGCAGGACCACGAGGTGGCCGAGCAGACGTTGGGCGGCGGAGGACGACAGCCGTCGGGGATCGACCACGAGGTGCAGGGTCAAGCCGGCCTCGCCGAAGGCCGAGAGCGTCGCCGTGAAGGAGGTCTGCTGGTAGCTGCGGAATTCCCGGGCCGCCCAGGCCTCCCCCAGCTGCCGCAGCCGGGTCGTCCGCGACTCGCGTTCGAACACCACCAGCGAATCGCACAGCGCCTGCGGTCCGCGGTACCCGATCCAGTTCTGGATGGTGCCCAGCGACACCTGCGCGTGGGGGCGCATGGCCAGCCAGTCCGAACGGATGCGACGCAGCCAGGGCACCAGATCCATCCCGTCCTTGATGCGAATCCGGACCGGCGGACAGTGGATCCCCACGCCGATCCTCGGGTTGGACGTCCCGGCGCCGGTCGCGCGTCCGGCCCGCACCGCGCCGTAGACGATGTCGTCCTGGCCGGTATGGCGATGGAGCAGGAGGGCCCAGGCGCCCATCACGACGGTGTTGAGGGTCAGTTCGTTTTGCGCGGCCAGCCGCCGCAGTTGCTCCGTCGTGGCCGGCGACAGCCGGGCGGTCGGCGGGTCCAGCGGCGCGGGGTCCTCGGTCCCGTCGGTCCCGTCCCGCCCGAATTCGTCGAGCCGCCGGCCCTCCGGCAGCCACCCGCGGAAGTACTCGATCCAAAACGCCTTCGTGGCGTCGGGCGGTGGCGGCGATGGGTCGTCCAGCGGTTCCGCGGCGGGCGGGACGGCAGGTGCCTCGTCGAGTTGGCCGGCCTGGAGGGAGGCGTAGGTTTCGAACACCTCGCGGATCACGCGCGTGCACGAACGTCCGTCCAGGATGGCATGGTGGAACGTCCACACCATTTCGTAATGCCGCGGGCCATGGCGGAACAGGGCGAGGCGATGCAGCGGAGCCTGGTCCAGGACGAACCCCCGGGCACGGTCGGCCCGGAGGAATTCCACCCGGCGCCGCTCGCGTTCATCCGGAGCAGTGGATTCCCAATCCTCGAAGGGAATCACGAGCTGGAGGTGCTCGCGGATGACCTGGCCGGGGGCCTCGCGATCCTTCCAGACGAAGCTCGTGCGGAGTGCCCCGTGGCGCGCGGCCACCCGGTTCCAGGCTTCCTGGAGCTGGGCGGGCACGATGGGTTCCCGGAGGACGGCCGCCAGTTGCTGGACATTGAGGCCGGGGTCCGGGGAGGCGAGGTACTCCAGCACCATGGCTTCCTGCAAGGGAGCGAGCGGGTGCGGAGTGCCGGAAAGGGTGGATGGCATGACTCGAAGACCGGGCCTAAAACGGAAGACTCGGGCGAGGCCCCCTCATCCTGCAAGCCGCAGGAGCGCATCTAGGGAAAAGTCTTGGATGGCGCGGCGCCGCGTGAGGGCACGCGGCCTACAGCAAGGAAGGAGGCGGAGTAGGCCGGGTCCCCTGACCCGGCGTGCGGAGATGCGGACAGCGCGGCGCCGCGTGAGGGCACGCGGCTTACAGCAAGGAAGGAGGCGGAGTTGTAGGCCGGGTCCCCTGACCCGGCGTGCGGAGATGCGGACAGCACGGCGCCGCGTGAGGGCACGCGGCCTACGGCAAGGAAGGAGGCGGAGTAGGCCGGGTCCCCTGACCCGGCGCGCGGGGTTGCACCTCGCGCAGGAGCGCGGCGGTGCGTTCGAGGACGAGGGGATGGATGGGGTCGGTGAAGACGCCGAGGTGATCACGGGGAATCCG
Source organism: uncultured Verrucomicrobiota bacterium (assembly GCA_964608505.1). Taxonomy (GTDB): domain Bacteria; phylum Verrucomicrobiota; class Verrucomicrobiia; order Limisphaerales; family CAIMTB01; genus CAIMTB01. The sequence continues at coordinate 1,242 of CAZSOV010000307.1, read as the reverse complement.
GATGATCTCGAGGGAGCCGGTGACGAACGGGGCCCAGCCGTTGCCGGGGGGCAGTTCGCGCCGGATCCACTCGTTGGAGACCAGTTCGGTGGCCTTGAAGAGGACCACCCGTCCGGGGTAGGGCCCGGGTTGATAGGCACGATGGGCCTGCTGCGAGCCCAGGCGGACGGTTTCCTTCAGCAAACCGGATTCCGCGACGGCGTGGGCGACGTCGCCGGGCATGGGCATGGGTTCCTCGGGCACGGCCTTTTCCCCGGAGCGGGACCGCCGGAAGCGGCGGGCGAGGGCGGCGCCCTTGCCCCGCACCAGCTGCGTCAGGAAGGCCAGGCGCTGGCCCGGGGGTTGGCGCCAGGCTCGGAGCAGGACCTCGCGTGCATATCCGGGCCAGGGCCGCAGGGGACATCCCTGGTACAGCCGGCTGTCGAAGAGGAGGAGAAGCGGGATGTCGCGTCCGCGGGCATGGAGCCGACGCGCCATCTCGAAGGCGACGTTGCCCCCGAACGAAAAGCCGGCCAGGCACAGGGGGCCGGCGGATGGGGGATGGAGCTCGTCGATCTGTCCGATGAGATGATCGGCGATGTCGCCCATGGTCCGGCCCGGCGGCAGGTCGTCGTCCACGCCGGCGTAGCGCAGTTGGATGTCGAAGGGGGCGATGTTGCGGATGGCCTCCACCAGGCTGGGGCGCAGTCCGCCCAGTCCGAAGATGCCCGGGACGACGAAGAGCGGAACGCCGGTCGGCGCGCCGAGAAGTCGGCGGCGGGGACGCGGCGGGGGCGGGGCGGACGAGGCATCCGGGGCGGCCAACGCGGCGAGCGCCGCGACGGTGGGATGGCGGAAGAACTCCGCGAGGGTGGCCTGGAGTCCGAGTTCGGACCGGAGCCGGGCGAGCACCTGGATGGCGAGGAGGGAATGGCCGCCGTTCTCGAAGAAATCGGAGTCGGGATGGAACGTTCGTCCGGGCAGAAACCGGCCCCAGACCGCGGCGATGGCTTGCTCGAGGGGCGTGCCGGGGTCGATGGGGGCGGCAGGGTTCGCGAGGGGGCTGGTCGCGACGCGGGCGAGGGCAGGGCGGTCGACCTTGCCGTTGGGGGAGAGCGGCAGGGCAGGAAGGGCGGCGAACGCGGAGGGGACCATGTAGGCCGGGAGCCGCTCCGCAAGGTGGGCGCGCAGGGCGGCGGCGTCCGGATCGGCCGGAGCGGCCCCGCTCGCGGCGGAGGCGACCACGAAGGCGCGCAGTTCGGG
>CAZSOV010000306.1:0-9578 GCA_964608505.1 uncultured Verrucomicrobiota bacterium | reverse complement strand
CACGTCCGCGATCTCCACGCCACCGTCCTCCACCTGCTCGGCATCGATCACCAGCGGTTCACGGTCAAATACCAGGGCCTGGACGCCCGGCTGACCGGCGTGGAACCCGCCCGCCCCATCCCCGAACTGCTGGCCTAGGGGTGATCAGTAGAATCTGGAACATTCTCTTAGTAGAACTTCTAAAGAGAATGCAGTTGACGATTGGTGGGCCTTTGGGGTCTTATCCTCTCGTTTCAACTTCAATCTGCGGCGCGCCGTGAACCTTCCTCGTTCGCCTCTCCATGCCGGTCCCCGCTTCCCCGCCCAGGGAATCGCCCCCATGGAACCATGGTCTCCCGCGACCCGGAAGATGCCCAGCGACCACGGCAATCCGAACCTCTTGGCTGGTGGGTGGTTCTGGAGGCGGCGCGCGAGTGCGCGCTGACGGGCTTCCGCTTCGACAGCAGTCCATCCGCCACCGTGGGAGAGGCGCGGGCCACAAGCCCGCGCCTCTTTTCTTTGCTCCCCATTCCGCCCCCGTCGCGCCCCCGTCGCGCCCCCGTCGCTCCGCGACGTCGCGGAGCGACGCCCGATGGTTGCCGGGGCCTTCAGGCCCGGGTCGCCCCCTTCTTCCCTGCCCCGTCGCGGAGCGACGTTCGACCCCGACCACCCGGGAGCGGACGACCTCCCCGTCGCTACGAAGCCCCTCTCACCCGGAGGATCCGAAAGGTGGAATCGCCGTGCTCGAGGCACTTGCGCTCCTCCCATGCATCGGGCACCTGCACGCCATCCCGCCGGGCGTGCCCCAGGACCAGCCAACCGTCCGCCTGCAAAACCGCCGCCACCTCCGGCAAATCCAGCAGTTGCTGGGACAGGGATTGGGATCGTTCCCCCCGTGTCTTGGGGCCAAACGGCGGATCGGCCATGATGAAATCAAACTTCCGGCCCCCCGCCGCCAGTTGCCGCACGGCCGCCAACGCCTCCTGAACCCGCAGTTCGTGACGTTCCACCGGCAGTCCCAGTCCCGCCGCGTTATCCCGGATGAAGCGGGCATGGCGACTCGACAGCTCGACGCTCAAAACCCGGCCTGCTCCCCTACTAAGGCATTCCAGCCCAAGGGCTCCCGTGCCGGAAAAGAGGTCCAGGACCTCCGCCCCCTCCAGCACGGGTCCGAGGCTGTTGAACACCGCCTGCCGCACCAGATCGGGCGTGGGTCGGACCGTCAGGCCCTTGGGAGTTGCCAGCAATCGCCCCCCGGCCATGCCACCGATGATTCGCACCACCCCAGTCAACCCGGGTGGACCGGGGCTTCCAAGCCTCGGGTGGACTTCCGGATTCCCGACCGCTGCTCCCGCCCGGGCGTTCCCCGACGTGGGAACGCCATCCCATATCCGTGCCGTTTCCAGATTGAATCTTCGTCTCTGCTAAAAAATCATCGCGTCCGGAAAACGGAACAATGAAGCGCCTTTCCTCGGTCGTCCTCCTGCTCGTCGCCGGCCTCGCCGTGTCCCCTGCCGCCCGGGCCGCCGAGCTGGTCAACGGGATTGCCGCGTTGGTGGGCAGCGACGTCATCACGTACGAACAGGTCGACCGCTTCGTCCTGCGGGGCATCCAAACCCTCCGGACCCAGTACGCCAACCAACCGGAGATCTTCCGGAGAAAAGCCGCCGAACTCCGCGGCGAGGGCGTTCAGTCCCTCATCGAACGACGTCTCATCCTTCAGGAGTTCAAGGACATGAAGGCCAACATTCCCGAGACCGTCATCGACAACTATGTGGATCGTCGGATCAAGGAGCGGTTCGGGGGCGACCGGAACACCCTGACCAAAACCCTCCAGGAACAGGGCATCACGTCCGAAAGCTTCCGCCGCGATCGCCGCGAGGAATTCATCGAGGCCATCATGCGCCGGCGCAACGTCCCGAACGACGTCCTCATCTCCCCGGGACGAATCGAGAAGTACTACCGCGAAAACGAGGCCAAGTTCCGCATCAACGATCAGGTCAAACTGCGCATGATCGTCATCGACAAGTCCCGCAACCCCGTCGATGCCCTGCGTCTCGGACGCGAGATCATCGCCAAGCTCGAGGACGGCACGGATTTCGCCGAGATGGCCACCGTTTATTCCGACGGTTCCCAGGCCCGGGACGGCGGCTCCTGGGGCTGGGTGGAACGCAAGGTCCTGCGCGAGGACCTGGCCGAGATTGCCTTCAAACTGGGTGCCGGGCAGCGGAGCGAGCTCATCGAAAAGCCCGAGGCCGTCTACCTCATGCTCGTCGAGGAAGTCCGCACCGCCCATGTCCGGCCCATCGCCGAGACTCGCGAGGAAATCGAGCAGACCCTGGTCTCCGACGAACAGGGGCGCCTTGAGAAGGCTTGGATCGAGCGGCTCAAGAAGAAGTCCTTCGTCCGCATCTTTCTCTAGAACCGACGGAACCCGGCGGCCCCGGCCCCGGCCTCGAATCCCGCGGGGCACGGCCTGCTATTCGATTTCCTCGTCCGGCAACCGGACCCGGGGGCGGCGCGGTTCTCCCGCCTTGCGTTGCCGTTCCTTTTCCGCCGGGGGGTGCTTGCGCCCGATTTCCTCGATCTTCCGGAGAATAACCGCGTCCACGGGGCCGCCCACCACGCTCTTCAACTCCGCCTCGGGCATCTCGATCAGGATCTCCCGCCGGGTCTGCGCCAGTCGCGCGAACATTTCGGGATCCTCGATCCGCTTGCGCGCCTCGGCCTCGCCCTGGGAGTAGATCCCCCAGTTGTCCGCCAACACCCAGGCGGACGCCGACACCGCCGCCGTGTTCAGGCGGTGTTCCGCCAGCATTTCCACCAACTCGGCCAGTTTGGGGTCCTCCTTCTCCTTCAGCGCCTGGAACAGCCGCGCCCGCTCCTCCGCCAGGCCCGGACCGGGGCTGGGCTCCGGCGTGATCCGGTCCAGGGACTCCGCTCCGCCTCCCCCGACCGCGCCCGATGCCCGACGAAAGGTGGCCGAATCGATGACCTGATCCGGGGCCACGGCTGTCACGGGCGGGCCCGCTGCCTCCGCCACGCCGGACGGTGCGGCGGGCGCCGTCGCCGACGGAGCCGGGTCCGCCACGCGGGAACGCAACAGCAGCCACGCCAGGGCGGCACCCAGAATTGCAGCGAGCAGAAGATTTCCGAATTTCATCGTGGAATCCCGGGACCGCCGCCAGACCGGACAGGCGTGCCCCGGGGCGGTAGGTTCTACCGAACCGATGCCCGGGGCGCAACTGGTGCACGGCCCGACGCCCGGGGGCCCCGGGTCACATCCGGAAGGAGAGCTTGCGGATCAACTGGCTGCCGAAGGCCGACTGCATGCGTTGCAGGATCTCCCCGCTGCGGTACCGGACCAGTTCCGCCAGCCAGACGTTGCTGTCCACGACGACGAACAGGGTGCCGTGCTTGAGTCCGACCGGTTGGGCATGCGCCGCGACATTGGGATCCTGCAGCCGATTCCAGACCTTCACGATCTCGGTCTCCGCCTGGCGCTGTTCCAGGCGCAGCTTCTCGAGCACGCCCCGGACCAGCTGGCCGGCGCCCCGGGCCCGGTCCTTCCAGGCCTTCTCGGCCCCGTGCAGATCCACCCGGCGCCATTCGGCCAGCACCGAACGCCGCGCGGTTTTCCAGGCGTACTCAGGCGCCCGGTTCGGGTTCGGGGGCGGATCGGGTGGCGGCGTGTTCATCGAGTACCAGGACGCCGTGCGGCGGCAGGTCGTAGGCTCCGCGGATCGTGGCCCCGGTCAAGAAATCGTGCATGGGCTTCAGCAGATTGAGCCGGATCGGCGTGGTCTGATGATTGATCAGGAAATAGATCCGCACGCCGTCCTTTTCCCGCATCGAGACCTCGACGCCGCTGGGCACCTTCAACAGGGGGTGGATCCCGCACAGCCCCCGCAGCCAGTCGACGAGGTCGAAATAGAACGCCTGCTGGCTCATCGTGCCCAGGTAGAGCGCCCGCCCCAGGCCGAAGGCGTTCATCGTCAGCGCCGGGCGCCCCGCGTAGAAGTCCTTCGCGTAGGTCGCCAGGATCTCGCACTCGCGCGGTTCGATCACGTCGGCCCACACCCGCACCGGGTGCACATGGGAAATATGGAAGTCCCCCTTCGAATTCAGATGGTTGTCCGCGTCCGGCGGCAGGGGGTCGAACTCGACCATCTCGAGCCCGAACAGGTCCGTCATGTAGAGCGGGAAGCCGGTCGACGGGGCCATGTGATGCTCGTCGACCAACCCGGTGTTGAACGTGGCCAGGAGGGTTCCGCCGTTCTGGACGTAGAGCTTCAACCGGTCCGTCTCGCCCGCCGCGAGCAGGTGCAGCGAAGGGGCAATGACCAGCTTGTACCGCGACAGATCCTCCGACGGTCGCGCGAAATCGACGGGGATGTTGCGGTCATGCAGGGCCTTGTAGAACAGCAGGTAGTGCTCGCGTTGCTGGAATTCGCGGGTCGGCTGCTGCGGCATCTTCTGGGTCCACTCGTTCTCGTGGCTGAACAGGATCGCCACCTCGGGACGCACCGTCGTCCCTTCCAGCACCGGACCCAGCAACCGCAGCTCGTCCCCCACCTGCGAGATTTCCTTGTAGACCCGGTTGTCCCCGCGTCCGTCGTGCGTCAACACCCCGCCATAGAACTTCTCCGACCCGATCCGCGGCTGCCGCCAGAAGAAATACAGGATGCCGTCGGCACCCCGCGAAATGGCCTGGTACGAAAACAACCGGACCACCCCGGGCCGCAGCACCGAATTCACCGGTTGCCAGTTCACGTTGCCCGCCTTCTGCTCGATCACCCAGAAGCCCGAGTCCGGTCCCGGCGCGACGACGTCCGTCTTCTTCAGCGACCGCATCATGTCCAATTCGCAGGCGTGCTCGGCGAACTGCGACTTGACCGTCGCGAAGCTGTCCAGGGCCACGAAGTCCAGCACCTCCGACATGTCGAAATGGTCGAAGTGCCGGGAGAGCGAACGCAGGTTCGTGGTGACGGGCCTGCCGGGCGTCAGTTCGTGCAGCAGATCCCGCTGCATCCGGACGAACGCCACGCAGGAATCGCTCGAGAACCGCATCCAATCCAGGAGCAGGGCGGGATTGTGGACCGTCGGCGCGGTCTTCGGCATCGGCACCTGGTCCCAGTCGGTCACCACCTGGCTCCAGAACCGCAGACCCATCAGGTCGTTGAGCTGGCCGATGGTCTCGTACTTGGCCTTCAGCCACAGGTGCCAGTCGTGCTCGGTCTCGCCGTTGAACGAGAACTCCGTCCCGTGTCCACCGATGCCGTTGTCGATCTGCCAGGCGATCAACGCCGGGTGGCGCCCCAGGGCTTCGGCGAGGCGCGTCAGGATCGCCCCGCACTTCTTCCAGTACAGGCTGCTGTTCAGGCAATACGCGTGCCGTGTCCCGGGGTGCAGTTTCAGGCCGTGCTCGTTCTCCGGCAGGATCTCCGGATACCGCCGTCCCAGCCACAACGGCGGCGCCGCCGTCGGCGTCCCCAGCACCACCTTGATGCCCCCGGCGTGCAGCAGGTCCATCACCCGCCGCATCCAGTCGAACTCGTAACGACCCTCCTCCGGCTCGTACAAGCCCCAGCAGAATTCCCCCATCCGCACCACGTTCACCCCCGCCCGCAACATCAACTCCACGTCCCGGTGCCAGCGGGCTTCCGGTTCCTCCGCCGTTCCATCGTAGGGGTAGACCCAATGCTCAGGATGATAATCGACGCCGAACCACATAGGTTTCGTGGGGATGGCCCAAAGCAATCGCGTCCGGGACGCCGGACGCGCCTCGTTTGGGGATTGGGGCCAAGCTAGGCAAACGATCCGGTCACGCAATTCAAAAGCCGTCGCAACCGGCTTCCACGCGTCCACCCCGTACCGGTCGCCATCGAAGGACGGACGGGGCGGACGCGGTCCGCCACCCGGCCCGCAAGCCGAGGTGGCCGAGACGATCCCCTCCCGTTACCCTCCGCCCGTGTCGGCTTCCCACCCCGCCCCGACGTTCGACCGGGAACACCTCCGTCAGGGCCTGCGTCATTGGGCCGACCGGGGCGTCTACCTCGGCACTTCCTCATGGAAGTACGCCGGCTGGGTCGGACAGCTCTATTCCCGTGAACGCTACCTCTACCGGGGCCGCTTCGCCGAAACGCGGTTCGAACGGGAATGCCTCGACGAATACGCCGAGGTCTTCCCCTCGGTCTGCGTCGACGCCGCGTACTACAAGTTCCCCGACGAACGCTATCTGTCCGGTCTTATGGCGCGGGTGCCGCCGGGGTTCCGGTTCACATTCAAGGTCACCGACGACATCACCATCCGCAAATTCCCCAACCTGCCCCGGTTCGGCGCGCGGGCCGGACAGATCAACGCCCATTTCCTCGATGCCGACCTGTTCGCCCGGGCTTTTCTGGCTCCCTGCGAACCGTACCGGGATCGGATCGGGGTGCTGATCTTCGAGTTCTCCCGGTTCCATCCCTCCGACTTTGCCCGGGGACGGGACTTCGTGGCCGCCCTCGAGGCGTTTCTCGGACGGCTTCCCCGCGGGTGGCGCTACGGCGTGGAAATCCGCAATCCGAACTTCCTCCATCCTGAGTACTTCGCGGGCCTCGCCCGCCACGGCGTCGCGCATGTCTTCAACAGCTGGGAGGCCATGCCGTCGTTGCCGGAGCAAATCGGCTGCCCGGGCAGCTTCACCTGCCCCGCTTTCGCCGCCGCCCGGCTCCTCCTGCGGCCCGGGCGCGACTACGAGACCGCGGTGAAGACTTTTGCCCCCTATGACCGGATCCAGGACGAGTACCCCGCGGGCCGTGCCGCCGCGGCCGACCTCGTCCGGGGCGTCGCACGCCGGGATTCCAACTTCCCGGGTTCCCTCTATCTTTACGTCAACAACCGTTTCGAAGGGAATGCCCTGCTCACGATTCAAGCGCTGCTCGCCGCCGCCGGAGTAATCTCGCCATGAACCGCCCACGACCAGCGCGCCGCCCGCCGAGCGCACCGGGTCTGCACACTGTGGGCCGCGTGCCCCCACGCGGCGACATGCGGTCCGCGGTTCAGGATCCGCACACACGGCTCGCAAACCGCGCCTCCGCCGCATGAACGACACCCCCCCTTCCCGCAAAGGTCTCGCCCGCGCGAGCCTGATCCTCGGCCTCCTCGGTCTCTTCGGACTGGGCCCCGTGGCCGGAATTCCCGCCGTCATCGCCGGACACGTCGCCTTCCGTCGTAACCGGGACGATCCAAGCCGATACGGTGGCCGGGGACTTGCCGTGACGGGCTTTACCCTGGGGTACGTGAGTCTCCTGTCCGGCCTGGTCGTCGCCGTCCTCGTCGCCAGCGTGGTCGTGCCCGGCCTCCGGGACGCCGGAGCCCGCGATCCGCGCCAGCTCTGCCGTCGCCAGTTGCGCGACCTGGGCATCGCCCTGCGGGTGCACGCCGACGATCACGGACGCCTGTACCCCACGAACCTGGCCTCCCTCGATCCCGGCCTGGTCGACGCCGCCACGTATGCCTGCCCGGCGCGGCCCGCCCGGACGCCCTACGAACTCCTCCAGCCGGGGGGGCGGCAAGGACGAGCGAACGCCCGCACTCCCCTGCTCCGCTGCCCCGGCCACGGACACCGGTTGCTCGGCGACGGCACCGTGGAGTAGCCGGCTACCGTCGCGCCAGGATCTGCCGGGCCCTCGCCAGCGCGGCGTCGAAATTCTCGCAGAAATTCTCCGCGCCCCAGCGCTCGACCAGCCCCGCCGTGCTCATCGCCATCAGCGGCTGCGTGTGGGCCCCGCTGATCACCAACTGCGTTCCGTAGCTCTCCCACTTCTCCTGGATCTCCTCCAGGGCGTTCAACCCCGTCGCGTCGATTGCCAGCACGTCCTGCATTCTCAGGATGAGCACCTTCGGACGTTCCTGCAGCCGCTTCAGCGCCGTTTCGAGCTTGTCCGCCGCCCCGAACAGGAAGGCCCCCACCATGCGGAAGGTAACGACCCCCGCCGGCACCTCCTTGCCCGTCACCAGGTTCGGCGCGGTGTCGGAGGTCTCCCGCTCGTCCGCGCTGATCATCTGCGTCGTCGACGCGATCCGATGGATGAACATGGCCGCGGCCAGCAGCAGCCCGACTTCCACCGCGAACGTCAGGTCGAACAGCACCGTCAACGCGAACGTCAGCATGAACACCAGCGAGTCGCCCCGCGGCCACCGGGTCAGGCGGCGGAAGTTGTGCCATTCGCCCATCCGGAGTCCCACGTTCACAAGGACCGCCCCCAGAGCCGCCAGGGGGATGTGTTTCGCCAGCGGCGCCGCCACCACCACGATCAACAGCAACACCACCGCGTGGATCATCCCGGCGACCGGAGTGCGCGCCCCGCTGCGCACGTTGGCCGCCGTGCGCGCGATGGCGCCCGTGGCGGGAATGCCGCCCAGCAACCCCGAACTCACGTTCGCGATGCCCTGCGCCAGGAGTTCCTGGTTCGAGTCGTGCCGGTCATCGATCATCCCGTCCGCCACCACCGCGCAGAGCAGCGACTCGATCGCCGCCAGCATCGCGATGGTGAAGGCCGGACGAAACAGCGCGGGCAATTCCATCCAGTGGATCGTCGGCAGCGTCAGCGGCGGCAACGACTGCGGGATCTCCCCGAAGGCGCTGCCCACCGTCGCCACCCCGAACCGGGTGTCCAGGTGGAACAACACGATGGTCAGCGTCCCGAACACCATGGCCAGGATGCTGCCCGGCACGATCCGCTGCCACCGCGCCGGCACCGCCAGGATGAGCGCCAGCGACACCGCCGCGATGCCCACGCTCCAGAGGTTCGTCGCCCCCACCCGCCCCGCCAGGAACAGCATCTTGTGCACGAACTCCGGCGGCACCTTCTCCCCCGCCGCCAGCGGAACCCCCAGCAGATCCCGGAACTGCGAGCTCAGGATGATCACCGCGATCCCGGCCGTAAAACCGCCCGTCACCGGATACGGGATGTACTTGATCAACCCTCCCAGCTTGGCCCAACCCATCCCGATCAGCATCAGGCCCGCCAGGATCGTGCAGATCGTCAGGTTCGCCATCCCGTACTGCGTATACACCCCGTACACGATCCCGATGAAGGCCCCCGTCGGCCCCCCTACGCAGACCCGCGTCCCCCCCAGGAACGAGATCAAAAACCCCGCCACAATCGCCGTGTACAAGCCCGCCCGCGGATCCGCCACCGACGAGATTCCGAACGCCAGCGCCAGCGGCAGCGCGATGATCCCCACCGTCAGGCCCGCACTCAGGTCCTTCAGGAAATCCTCCCGCCGATACCCCTTCAGCGTGTCGAACAACTTCGGGCGAAACCGCGGTAGCCAGGAACTCGAACTCGAACTCGTTTTCGTATGCACAAATGCCTCCTCATGCTCCGACCTGTACCCCGTTCCATCAAGTACTGATCCCGGACCCTGCCTCCCGCACGGCGCGGACCACGGGAATGGACTGGGTCCAGCATCCCCGCAGCCCAATCCCGCCCATGCTCCGTCGGGCGCGTCACCCCCAGGAAAGCGGCAGAGGACAGCCGCCCAACACCACGCTTCGCGACTCCGAGCAAAAGGCGGTGCCAATAGGGGGGGGGTGGGTGTGGGTCCGA
>CAZSOV010000305.1:6786-9616 GCA_964608505.1 uncultured Verrucomicrobiota bacterium | reverse complement strand
ACGCATCTGTAGGCCGCGTGCCCTCACGCGGCGGTGAGGTGCGGTCCGCCGATCCCGCGTGCCCAATGGCGCCGGGTCGGGGGACCCGGCCTACAAGGGAAGTCGACGCATCTGTAGGCCGCGTGCCCTCACGCGGCGGCGAGGTGCGGTCCGCCGATCACGTGTCCCCAATAGCTGGAGCACCTGCCCCCGGACACGGCTGCGGAGGGCGGCTCCAGCAGGAATGGCGCTTGCGCCGGGCGCGGGGAAGCGGCTATCGGCGGGGCATGAATTCCGGCAGACGATGGACGGGCTGGCTGCGGGGACTGGCCTTTGGGGCATGGTTGACCGTGTCCGGGACGTGCGGCGCGGCCCAGTCCTTGAACGTCTTCATCTGGAGCGAGTACCTCGATCCCGAGGTGGTGAAGGATTTCGAACGTCAGTTCGACGCGCGGGTCACCGTCGACCTCTACGAGGATTCCGAAAGCATGCTGGCCAAGCTGCAGGCCGGCGGGGCCACCTATGACCTGGTCGTGCCTCCCGATCATACGGTGACCGGCCTGGTCAAGCTGGGCCTGCTCGCGCCCCTGCGGCATGCGAACCTCCCGAACTTGAAGAATCTGGATCCGAAGTTCGCCCGCCTGCCGTTCGATCCCGAAAACCGGCATACCGTCGCGTATCAGTGGGGCACCGTCGGCATTTTCTACCGTCGGCAACCGGGTCGCCCCGCGCCCGATTCCTGGGGCGTCCTCTTCGACGCGGCGCGGCAGCCGGGGCCGATGGTGCTGATCGATTCGATGCGGGACGCCGTCGGGGCGGCGTTGAAGTTCCGCGGTCGGAGCCTGAACGCGACGGACCCGGAGGCGTTGAAGGAGGCGCGGGACCTGCTTGTCGCCGCCAAGAAGCGCAGCGTCGCGTTCGAGGGAAGCGTGGGCGGCAAGAACCGGGTGCTGGGCAAGTCGGCGGCGGTGGCCATCGTGTACAGCGGCGAGGCTGCCCGGGGCACGACCGAGGATCCCGGCACCGGTTACGTCATTCCCCGGGAAGGCAGTCAGATCTGGGTCGACAACCTCGCGATTCCCGCCCGGGCGCCGCACCGGGACCTGGCCGAGAAGTTCATCAATTTTCTGCTGGATGCGAAGGTCGGGGCCCGGATTTCGAATTTCACCCGGTTCGCCACGCCCAACGCCGCCGCGCGCGCGGGGGTGACCCCCGAGGACCTGGGGAATCCCGCGATCTACCCGGACGCGGCGACGATGGAGAAGCTGGAGTTCCTCGAGGATCTCGGGGGGAAGACGCGGTTGTACGATCAGATCTGGACGCAGGTGAAGGCACGGTGAGGGGAGTCGGGGGCGCGCGCCGGCGGACGATCCGAGCCCGCGCATGGCGAAGGCGAAAGGCGAAAGGCGGGGAAATCGGTGGATTCGCCGGGGCCCGGGGACGAAGCGGTGAGTCGGCGACGATTCATGGAAGTGCGGGTCGGGCGACCTGGCCCGGCGCGGCCCGCCCGCCGGCAACATTTCTTGACTCACTCTCCTTCGCTGTGGTGGAAAATAGCCCCAGTGCCGAGGTGTTGATTCCATGCGTAAGTCCGGGCTAGGTGAATCACTTAGGAAGCATACCGCCACCGCTGTGGCGTTGGTGTTTCTGCTCGTCGCCGGCGGGGCGGCCATCCGGAGTGCCTTGCGGAACATGGAGACCTTTCGTGCGGTGGAGCACACCCGCCAGGTGCTGGAGCAGCTGCAACGGCTGCTGGTGGAGTCGCTCAACGCCGAGACGGGCAATCGCGGATTCGCGATCTCGGGCGACGAGACCTTCCTCCAGCCCTCCCGGGACGGCATGATCCAGGCCGGGGAATCGGTGGCCGCGGTGCGCCGGTTGACGCGGGACGACCCTGAACAGCAACGCCGCCTGACGGATCTGGAGGCGCTGATCCAGTCCAAGGTCACCCACGCGAACGAGATCATCCGGCGCCGCCGGGCCGGGGATGTCACCGGGACGCTCCAGCTCATCACTTCGGGACAGGGCAAGCGGACGATGGACGAAATCCGCCGGCTCATCGCCGAAATGCAGTCCGGGGAGGAGAATCTGCTGCGCCAGCGCACGACCGAGGCGCAGGCCCTCGCCCGCAGGACCATCGGGATCGTGGCGGGGAGCGGAGTGTTGTCCGCGGTTCTGGTCGCCCTGGCGGGCGCCGCGGCCCGGCGGGAGTCCGAGCGGCGCGAGCGGACGGAGGAGGAACGTCGCCAGGGCGAGCTCCGCTACCAGAACCTGTTCAACTCCATCGACGAGGGTTTCTGCGTGATTGAATTGATTTTCGACGAGCAGGGCCGGGCGGTGGATTATCGCTTTCTGGAGGTCAACCCCTCGTTCGCGAAACACACCGGCTTGGGCGATGTCCGGGGGCGACGCATCCGCGAACTGGTACCGCGGCAGGAGGAATACTGGTTCGAGGCCTTCGGACGCATCGCGAGCACCGGCAACCCGGAACGTTTCCAGAACCATGCCGAGGAGTTGCAGCGCTGGTTCGACGTCTATGCGTTTCGCACCGGCGAACCCTCCCGGCATCAGGTCGCGATCCTCTTCACCGACATCACCGAGGAGCGGCGGGCGGAGCTGGAGATCCTCCGCCTCAACCAGGATCTCGAGCGACGCGTCGGCGAGCGCACGGCCCAACTGGAGGAGGCCCATCGTGCGGTGCGGGAAAGCGAGCAGCGCTTTGTCGGTGCCTTCGAGTTCGCCGCCACCGGCATGGCTCTGGTGGCCCCGGACGGCCGCTGGCTGAGGGTCAATCGCGCCGTCGGCGAGCTGACCGGGTACGCCCCGGACGCCCTGCTGGCGGGACGGTTCC
>CAZSOV010000305.1:0-6776 GCA_964608505.1 uncultured Verrucomicrobiota bacterium | reverse complement strand
CGGTTCCAGGACATCACGCATCCCGACGATCTGGAGGCGGAGCTCGCCTGCGGGCGTCAGTTGCTCTCGGGGGAACGTCCGACCTACCAGCTCGAGAAGCGATTCCGTCACGAGGACGGACGATGGGTGTGGGGGCTGGTGAGCGCGTCGCTGGTGCGGGACGTCCGGGGTGGGGCCCTGTATTTCATCATGCAGATCCAGGACATCGGCGCCCGCAAGGCGTCGGAGGCGGAGATCCTGCGCCTGAACGCGCACCTGGAACGGCGGGTGGCGGAACGAACCGCGCAGTTGCAGGAGGCGAACCAGGAACTCGAATCGTTCAGCTACTCCGTCTCGCACGACCTTCGCGCGCCGCTTCGTCACGTGCAGGGCTACGTGGAAATGCTCCACGCGGTCGCCGCTGGTCAACTCTCGGGCAAGGCCTTGAGCTACCTCGGGACCATCCAGGACGCGAGCGTCGAGATGGGCCAGCTCATCGACAACCTGCTGGCCTTCTCCCGCATGGGCCGGACCGAAATGCACGACGACTGCGTTCACCTGGACGGGTTGGTGACGGAGGCGATCGGGTCCCTGGAGTTCGCCACGCGGGGGCGGAACATCGCGTGGAAGATCGCGCCGCTGCCGCCCGTGCGCGGGGATCGCGCCATGCTCAAGCAGGCGCTGGCCAACCTCGTCGGCAACGCCGTCAAATACAGTCGCGCTCGCGATCCGGCCGAGATCGAGATCGGGCAGGCCGGCGAGGAGGACGGACGGTTGATCGTCTTCGTGCGCGACAACGGCGCGGGCTTCGACATGCGGTACGTCCACAAGTTGTTCGGGGTCTTCCAGCGCCTGCACCAGACCGACGAGTTCGAGGGCACCGGCATCGGGTTGGCCTCCGTGCGCCGGATCGTCTCCCGCCATGGCGGGCGCACGTGGGCCGAAGGGGCCGAGGGCAAGGGGGCGACGTTCTATCTGACGCTCCAGCCCGCCACCCCGTCCGCCCCCGGCATCCCCGCCGCCTCTCCGGACCCGACCCCGGTCCCGATCCTGGAACCGGTCCCACGGCCCGCCTGACCGCCCCACCGAGGAACGCAACCACGTCCAACCGACCGCAACCACGGAACCACCCATGGGATCCCTCAAACGCATTCTGCTCGTGGACGACAGTCCGCGGGACACCGAGATGGCGCTCCACGCGCTGGAGCAGTACCACCTCGCCAACGAGGTCATCACGTTGCGCGACGGGGTCGAGGCCCTCGACTACCTGTATCAGCGGGGACCGTTCGCGGACCGACCGCCGGGCCTGCCGGCCGTCATGCTGCTCGATCTGAAGATGCCCAAGGTGGACGGGTTGGAGGTTCTGCGGCAGATCAAGGGCGACCCGGTGCTCAAGGTGATCCCAGTCGTGGTGATGACTTCCTCCCGCGAGGAACAGGACCTGATCCGGAGCTACCAGCTCGGCGTGAATGCCTACGTGGTCAAGCCCGTGCGGTTTCACGAGTTCGTCGAGGCGGTGAGGCAGGTGGGCGCATTCTGGGCCGTGCTCAACGAACCGCCCCCGGGCAGTCCGCGCCGCCTGGTTCCCCCCGTGGCCTGAGGCTCCCGATTCCCCCCGCGACCATGCGCGAAGGACCGAATCCCATCCGAGTGCTGCACCTGGAGGACAGCCCGCTCGACGCGGAACTGATCCGGCACAAGCTCGAGGCCGCCGGCCTGACCTGCGCCATCGTCCGGGCGTCCAGCGGCAAGGATTTCGAAGCCCGCCTGGCCGCGGATCGATTCGACCTCATCCTTTGCGACTACAACCTCCCCAGTTACGACGGACTCACGGCGATGGGGGTGGCACGGGAGAAGCACCCCGGCATTCCGGTGCTCCTGATCTCCGGCTCCCTGGGCGAGGACGAGGCGGTGCGTTGCCTGCATCTGGGCGCCACCGATTACCTGCTGAAACAGCGGCTCGAGCGCCTGCCCTCGGCCGTCCGGCGCGCCATGAACGAGGCGGAGGAGTCGCGCCGGCGCCGGCAGGCCGAGGCCGAGTTGCGGCGCGCCAGTGCCTTCCACCAGGCCGTGATCGACCGCATGACCGAAGGATTGTGCGTCTGGCACCGGCGGGACGGATGTCCGCACGCGGTGTTCACCCTGTGGAACCCGCGGATGACCGAGATCACCGGGTACACGCGGGAGGACATCAACCATCGCGGCTGGGGCCCGGCCCTGTTTCCGGAACCGGAATCCCGGCGCCAGGCCGAGGCGGCCCTGGACCGGATGCGACAGGGGGACGACCTGGTGGGCGGGGAATGGGAGATCACCACGTCCGATGGACGGAAGCGGACAGTGCACATTTCGACGTCGCTGGTGGGGGTCGACGGCGGCACGCGGCACGTGTTGTCGCTCTGCCGGGACATCACCGAGCGCAAGCTGATCGAGCGCCAGATGCGGCACACCGACCGGTTGGAGAGCATCGGCAAGCTGGCCAGCGGGGTCGCTCACGACCTCAACAACATCCTCACGCCCATCATGATGGCCAACGAGTTGTTGCGCGCGGATTTTCCGGGCACGGCCCTGGCCTATCTCGATCTCATCGCCACCAGCACCCAGCGCGGCGCGAATATCGTCCGGCAGTTGCTCACCTTCGCCCGCGGCGCGGAGGGGGACCGGCTCCTCGTCCACCCCCGGCACCTGCTGAAGGAGATGGAGACGCTGATCGAAAGCACTTTCCCCAAGAACATCCGTCTGCTGCCCGGCCCGGCGAAGGAGTTGAAGCCTCTCCTGGGCGATTCCACCCAGCTTCACCAGGTCCTGCTCAACCTGTGTGTCAATGCCCGGGATGCCATGCCCGACGGCGGTACGCTGGCGCTGGGGGCGGAGGACGTGGAGTTGGACGCCGCGCAGGCGTCCGCCTTTCCCGGGGCACGGCCCGGATCGTACAGTCGCTGGCGCGTGGAGGATTCCGGCACCGGGGTGTCGCCGGAGATCATGGACCGGATCTTCGAGCCCTTCTTCACCACCAAGGGGCAGGGGAAGGGCACCGGCCTTGGACTCTCCATGGTGATCGGCATCGTCAAGGGTCACGGCGGCTTCCTGCGGGTCGAATCCACCCCCGGACGGGGCACGACGTTCGAGATCTACCTGCCCACCTCCGATCCCGACGGGGCGGGCTCGGTACTGACCGGGCTGGCGTCGACGTTTCGTGGTCGGGGCGAGACGATTCTGGTGGTCGACGACGAGGCGGCGATCCGCGACGTCCTGCGGGCCCTGCTCGCGGCGCTGAATTTCAAGGTGCTCACGGCCGCCGACGGTGCCGAGGCGCTCCTGCTGGTGGCCGAGCACCGGGAGGAATTGCGGGCCGTGATCACCGACCTGCACATGGCCGGCATGGACGGGCTTAACTTCGTGCGGGCGATCCGGAGCATGCTTCCCGGGACCGGCATTCTCGTGGCCAGCGGTTACATGGAGGACGCGCAGCGGCACGAGTTCCGGGGACTGGGCGTCAACGCGATGCTGAGCAAGCCCTTCACGCAGGAGACGCTCGTGGCCGCGCTCGAGGCCCTGTTTCCCTGCCCGCCTTCCACGGCGGCGTAACGTCGCCCAGGTCAGGGTCCGGGGGGCGCCGCGGCGCCGTCCCGCGCGCGGCAGCCCCTCCGTAATTCGGCTTGCGGCGGGGCCGGAAGGGTAATGGACTTCCGGGCCGAGCCCGAAACAATCCTCCGATTGACTCACGTCCGAGCATGAAACCCACCCTACTCGCCTTCACCCTTGCGTTGGCCGCCTTCGGGCCCACGGCCCTGTCCCAGCCGGCGGCCGCCGCGGCACCGCCCCCGCCCGAGTTCCCGCCGCACACCGAGGTTCTCAAGGAATACGAGCAGGTCGTCTCGTCGATCGACAAGGCGCCGAGCCTGTTCCAGATCTGGGTGCGGCGTAAGGACAACCAGATGCTCGCGGTCTTTCCCGAGAAGTTCGCGGAGAAGAAGTATTTCATCGCGCTGACCGTGGCGAGCGGGGCGCAGTACGCGGGTTTGCAGGCGGGGGACATGTACGTCTACTGGCGGCGGAACGACAAGCGGATGGTCCTCTTCGCGCCGCAACTGCGGGTGCGCTCGACGGGCGAGCCCGAGGCGCGCGCCAGCATCCAGCGTCTTTTCACCGACCGCGTGATCCTGGACGTGCCGATCCTGGGGGTGGTTCCGGGGCAGGGGCCGATCATCGACATGGACCACCTGCTCGTGGGGGAGGCGTCGAAGTTCTTCGGCAACACCGTGGCGGGGGCGCGCGTTCCGCTCGCGACGATCAAGACGGCCAAGGCCTTTCCCGGGAACGTCGAGCTGGCGTTCGAGATGCCGATGGGCTCCGGAGCCCTGCGTTCCCTGCATTATTCGATCTCCGAGATCACGCCGAACCCCGCCTACCGGCCCCGGGTGGCCGACGAGCGGGTGGGCTATTTCACCACGAGCTTCGCGGACCTCGGACGCTACCAGGCCCAGGAGAACGCGGTGCGCTACGTCAACCGCTGGCACCTCGAAAAGGCGGACCCGGCCATCAAGACGAGCCCGCCCAAGCAGCCCATCGTGTTCTACATCGAATCGACCACCCCGATCCGGTACCGCCGCTGGGTCCGCGAGGGCGTGCTGATGTGGAACAAGGCCTTCGAACGCGTGGGCTTTGCCAATGCCATCGAGGTCTATTACCAGGACCAGTCCACCGGCGCCCACATGGAGAAGGATCCCGAGGACGTCCGGTACAACTTCGTCCGCTGGCTCAACAACGACATGGGCACCGCCATCGGCCCCAGCCGGGTGGACCCCCTGACCGGCCAGATCCTCGACGCGGACATCATCCTGACGGACGGCTGGATCCGGCATTACTGGCGTCAGTTCAACGAGGTGATCCCGAGCCTCGCGATGGAGGGGTTGAGCCCGGCCTCGCTCGCCTGGCTCCAGGGCCGGCCCCAGTGGGACCCCCGGGTCCGTCTCGCCCCCGCCGCCAACCAGGGCTCCGTCCTCGCCGCGCTCGCCAGCCGGGGCATTCTGCCCTACGGCGGCCATCCGATGGCGCAGGTCGATCCGACGCTCGTCGGGGCCAATGACTTCGATGGCCTGGTGGGACGCACGAGCCAGTTCAGCGGCCTGTGCCGCGCCGCGGAGTGCAAGTCCCTCGACCTTGCCCTCATGCACTACACCCTCGACCTGATGACCGACCTGCTCCCGGACGCCCAGGGGGCCGAGGGCGGCAAGAAGGACGAGCCGCGGAAGGACCTTCTGGACGGCG
This sequence comes from uncultured Verrucomicrobiota bacterium, assembly GCA_964608505.1. Taxonomy (GTDB): domain Bacteria; phylum Verrucomicrobiota; class Verrucomicrobiia; order Limisphaerales; family CAIMTB01; genus CAIMTB01. Next base: position 1,529 of record CAZSOV010000305.1, on the reverse strand, counting down.
TGCCGGAATCGTTCATTGGCCCGCTCATCGCGGAGCTCGTCGCCCACGAGGTGGGCCATACCCTGGGCCTGCGCCACAACTTCAAGGCTTCCAGCATCTACTCCCTCGAGAAGATCAACAGCGACGAGGTCCGGGGCAAGAAGCCCCTCGCCGGCTCCGTGATGGATTATCTCCCCGTCAACATCTTCGACTGGCAGGACCGCACGAAGCAGGGCGACTACACGATGATCGAGGTCGGGCCGTACGATCTCTGGGCCATCGAGTATGGCTATTCCGCGGGCGACAAGCCGGAGGACCTGAAGAACATCCTCAAGCGCGCCTCCGAACCCGAACTCCAGTACGCCACCGACGAGGACACCATCGGACCGGATCCGCTGGCCCGCCGCTATGACTTCGGCGCCGACCCCCTGAGCTACGCCCGTAAACAGATGGAACTCGCCCGGTTCCACCGCGAGCGCTTGATCGAGAAGTTCGTGAAGGAGGGCCAGAGCTGGTCCCGGGCCAGGTACGGCTACGAGATGACCCTCGCCGTCCAGACGCGGGCCCTCAGCATGATGTCCGGCTGGCTTGGCGGCGCTTTCGTCCGGCGCGACAAGAAGGGCGACCCCGGCAACCGCCTGCCGCTCGAAGTCGTGCCCGTCCACCAGCAACGCGACGCGCTCAAGTTCCTGCTCGAAACCGCGTTCCGCGACGAATCCTTCGGTCTCAACACCGAATTGCTCCGCCGCATGACCGTCGACAAGTGGCTCGACGGGAACTCGTTCTCCTTCGAGGACCCCGCCTGGCCCGTCCACGACCGGATCATGGGCATCCAATCCTCCATCCTCAGCCGCCTGATGAACCCGGGCGCGCTTGGACGCGTCTTCGACAACGAGATCCTGACCCCCGCCAAGGAGGACATGATCACCCTGACCGAGGTGCTCCGGACCATCGAGGCCGAGGTCTGGTCCGAACTCGACAAGGACGGCAGCCAGGCGACGGACCGGGAGCCGATGATCTCGAGCCTGCGCCGGAACCTGCAGCGGGAGTACGTGGAGCGCCTGATCGATCTGAGCATGTCGGGCAATTGGGGCGGCGCGGCCCAGAAACCGCTGGCCACGCTGGCCCTCGCGCACCTGCGCTCGCTCGGTGCCCGGCTCTCCATCGCCCGCGAGAAGAAGATGGACACCTATTCGAGCGCGCACCTCGGCGAAACCCGGCTTCGCATCGAGAAGGCCGTCGATGCCGGATACATCCTCAACGCCGGCGGCCTCGGCGGCGGGGGAGCTGTGTACATCGTCCTCGGCCAGACGAACGCGCCCGTGACCCCGAGCGGGATGTGAGGGATCGAGCCGGGGCTCACGGGAGCCCCGGTCCCCCCTCGGGGGGGACGCGGGGAAAGCGAGGCAAGGCGCAGCGATACGGGGCCCATACGGGGCCCCTACGGGGCCCGCGACTGCCAAGTCGCGGGGTGATCGAGGCAGGCGGAAGCGGCAGAGAAGCGGGCGACTCGGCAGTCGCCAGCCCCAACTCGGAGGCGGAGCGGGGAG
>CAZSOV010000304.1:0-9666 GCA_964608505.1 uncultured Verrucomicrobiota bacterium | reverse complement strand
TTAGATTGAATCTGCCATCGACGTTGGCAGGTTGCGGCCATGCCGACCGGTCGTGTGCTTGCGCCACCCGATCATCCTTCCGCCATCTATCACTGTGTGTCCCGGGTTGTGGATCGGCGCTTCATCTTCCATGAACCGGAAAAGGAACACTTCGTGCAATTGCTCCGCGAGGCGGAGGAATTCTGCGAGGTTCGGATCCTGACCTACTGTCTCATGTCCAACCACTTCCACGTGCTGGTGGAGGTGCCCAAGGCACCGGAGTCGGCGGTGCGTCCCACGCCGGAACGGATGCTGGCCAAGTTGTCCAAGCTCTCCGGGCACCAGAACGTCGGGCTGGTCCGGCAGCGTTTCGAGATGTACCGCGCATCCAAGGACGAGAAGGGGTTGGCGGACTACCTGGCGACGTTTCATGCCCGGTTGTGGGACTTGAGCCAGTTCATAAAGCTGGTGAAGCAGCGGTTCACGCTGTGGTACAACCTGCGGGCAGGTCGGGTGGGAACCCTCTGGGAGGACCGGTTCAGGAGCGTGCTGGTGGAGGGCCAGGGTCAGGCGCTGGTGACGATGGCGGCGTACATCGACTTGAACCCGGTGCGGGCCGGGTTGGTGAAGGATCCGAAGCAGTACCGATGGAGCGGCTACGGGGAGGGGATGGCGGGCCGGAGGCGGGCGAAGGAGGGAATTCAAACGCTCGTAACGGCGCTGCAAAGGGGTCGGGAGGAATCGCCGGGCAAGTCGTTGGAGGTGTATCGGGAATGGGTGTTCCGGGAGGGAGACGAACGGCGGGCCGGGATCGGGGAGGACGGTCGTGCGTTGCGGGGATCGCTGTCGCGGGAAGCGGTGGTGGAGGTGCTGAACGCGCAAGGGAAGCTGCCGTTGGCGGAGTATTTGCGGTGTCGGATACGCTATTTCACGGCAGGCGCGGCGTTCGGAAGTCGGGAGTACGTGGAGGGGATCTTCGGGGCGTATCGGGATCGGTTCGGGAAGAGGCGGCGCAGCGGGGCACGCCGGGTTCGGGGATTGGAGGGGACGGAAGCTTTCGTGCTTCGGGACCTGAAGAAGGCGCGGTTCGGATAGGAGTGCCCGCGAGCCCCATGCCATGCCGCAATCGCCTTGCACCGCCCGACCGGACCCGGCCCAGACTGAGTCGTGCCCTCCCGAACCCGATTTGCCCTGACCCCCTTCCTGCTGCTGCTCGCCGCAACCCACGTGGCCTGGACTGCCGACGCGCCTTCGGTGCCGGGATGGGTGGAGGTCCAAGCCGGCCCGCAGGCGCGCACGAACTGCCTGGCCTCGTTTCCGTGGCCGTTCCCGGACCCCGCCCCGGAATTGGTCTCCCGCTCCGGCCATGGACTCGGCGTCCAGATCTCGGACGGAAGGGCCTGGTTCGTGGAACCGGGACTCGGCCAGGGCGAGTCCCGCCGCTATCAGGTGCGCGTCGCCACGCCCGGGTTCGCGTCCCGGCCCGCCGTCGCCCGTCGCGATCGCGAAAGCCTCGAACTGCTGCTGCGGGGTCGTCCGACCGCCCGTTACCTGGCGGGTCCCGGTGTCCTGCCCCGGGCCGACATCAAGCCCGAATTCCGCCGCGGCGGTTACCTGCATCCGGTCCTGACTCCGTCCGGGCTCGCCGTCACCGACGACTACCCGCCCAACCACATCCATCAGCATGGCCTCTGGTTCTCCTGGACCCGAACCGCCTTCGAGGGGCGTGCACCGGACTTCTGGAACATGGGTCAAAAGTCGGGCCGCACCGACTTCGAGGGGCTGGACGACATCGAATCGGGCCCGGTCTTTGCCGGGTTCCAATCCCGGCAGCTCTACACCGATCTGCTGGCCAACCCGCCCCGGCAGGTCCTGCGGGAAACGTGGCGGGTGCGCCTGCTCGCGCTCGGGGGCGGGGAGCGGTTTCATGCGTTCGACCTCGAATCGCACCAGCGCTGCCTCGGAGACTCGCCGTTGGGCCTGCCGAAGTATCACTACGGCGGATTCGCGTTCCGCGGGCGGTGGGACTGGAACGGACCGACGAACGTGTTGTATCTCGATTCGAACGGGGAAACCAACCGCGTGAAGGCCAACGGCACGCGTCCCGCCTGGTTCTGGCTGGGCGGCCCCCTGGCCGGACCCGGCACCCCCGTGGTGGGCCTCGTCCAATTCGGTCATCCCGACAACTTCCGGGCGCCGCAACCGGTCCGGGTCCATCCGACCGAACCCTACACCTGCTGGTCGCCCTCGCAGCTCGGAGATTGGGCGATCCGACCCGGCGAGGCCTACGTCTCCCGCTATCGCGTGCTGGCGCTGGATGGGCCACCCGACGCGACGCAGCTGCATCGACTCTGGAAGGATTACGCGGACCCGCCCGCGGTACGGAGCATCGCGCGGTGAACGGTCAGCGACGCCGCGCGAACACGAACTGGTTCGACGTCTGCCCGCCGAGTTTCGACCAGATCAGATCGAGAACGAAGAAGCTGCCGACCACGGGCAGGCTCTTGAGGTTCAGCCATTCCCAGAACGACGAGCCCCGCGCCACCGAATCGAGGCCGAGCGCGTTCCGGAAGCTGATGATCCAAAACGCGATGGAGGGCGTGCAGCCCTGGAGTTCGATCTCGAATTCCGCCTCGCGCAGGAGGCGCGCGAGGGAGGCGAGGTTGAACAGATGAAAATGGCGGGGAATGTGGTAGCCGCCCCAGAAGCGGCGCCGGAACAGGCGATAATCCCAGCCGCCGCGGTTCGGCGTGTCGATGACCAGGACGCCGTGCGGCGAGAGTTTGCGGTGCACCTGGCGCAGCGCGGCGCGGGGATCGCGCAGGTGCTCGATCAATTGCCGCATGATGATGAGGTCGTGTCCCCCGTCCCGGAGCGCTCCCAGGTCGGTTTCCACGTTGCCGGTGACGCAACGCAATCCACTCGTCTCGGCCTGCCGCAGCACCGCGGCGTCGAACTGGAAGTCCAGGCAGACCGCCTCCACCGCCCCGCCGCTCCCGCTCCCGCGCCCGAACACCTCCTTCAGCTTGATCAACCGCGTCAGGTTCCCGCCCCCGATGTCCACGATGGACCGGATGTCCCGCGCGCCCAACTGCCGCCGCAGATTCTCCGCGTCCTTCACCATCTTGCCCTCGACCACCGGACCCTCCATGTAGATCGGGGATTTCGGATTCACCGTGTAGTACCAGGACGGATAGAGCGCCGCGACGTCACCTGCCTCCGGAATCGGATCGATGCAGATATGACCGCAACGCGCGCACTCGACGAGTGTCCATTCCCCGGCCCGGCAGCGGTACTCGAAGTCGGGAGCCGTCACGACGTGCCGGGATTGGTCGTGGCCGCAGACCAGACAGGAGAAGCGCGCGCGGACCGTCGGGGCGGGCGCCGGCGGGCACGGGGTTTCGGCGGGACCAGGATTCACGCGCGACTTCTGTCCGGAAGCCGGGTGGAAGGTCAAGAACGGGGTCCGGACGGAGGCAGCCATCGGGGCGAGCAGACGGAGCCCGGGCCGCGAACCACGCAACGCCCCGCGGTCTTTCCGGCGCTTCGCGACGCGCCCGCCCCGGCGCCGTCCGCCGCCGTTTGGCGCCATTCGCCGCGAATTGCCGTCGGACCGGAATCCAGCCTTGCACGCCGCCCCGCAACTCGGTGTCCTATCGCCCGTCATGCACCCCGCAGCGCCCCCTCCCCGTCGTGCCGTCGTCTGGTTTGCCGCCGTTCTGGCGTCCGCCGCGCAGCTCCTCACCGCCCGCGCGGACCTTTTCTGGATCTGGGCGCAGAAGGCGGACGCGGACCGGGTGACGCTCCGCCGCGAGTTCAATCTGGCCGCGGAACTCCGCGAGGCCACGTATCTCGTGACCTGCGACAACGGCGCGAAGGTCTCGATCAACGGCCAGCACGCCCTGACGAACGACGACTGGGGTTCCCCCACGAAAGCCGAGGTCACGAAACTGCTCCGCCTCGGCCGGAACGAGATTCTCGTCGAGGCCCGGAACGAGGGCAGCGTGGCCGGCTTCGTCGGCGTGCTGCGCATGCGCACCGTTTCGGGCGCCGAGATCACGCTCGAAACCGACGGCGCCTGGCAGGCCCGCGTCGCCAGTGAGGCCAACCCCGCGGCTCCCTTCACCCGTGCCAAAACCGTCGGCAAATACGGCGATGATCCCTGGGGCGATCCCCTCTCCGTCAGCCCGTCCAAGGCCCTCGTCGTTCAACCCGCCGACATCGAGATCCTCCCCGGGTTCAAGGTGGAACTGCTCCACGTCGTGCCGAAGGCCGAGCAGGGTTCCTGGGTCAGCCTGACGACCGATCCCAAGGGTCGCCTGCTGGCCTGCGACCAATACGGCAGCCTGTACCGCGTCACGCCCTCTCCCGTGGGCTCGGATCAACCCGCCGCCGTCGAGAAGCTCAAGAACGCCATCGGCGGCGCCCACGGCCTGCTGTACGCCTTCGACAGCCTGTACGTGATGGTCAACGAACAGGGCGGCAAACAGGGCCTCTGGCGCCTGCGCGATACCGACGGCGACGATCAGTTCGACCAGGAAACCCTGCTCCGCCGCATCCAGGGCGGCGGCGAGCACGGTCCCCATGCCATCGTCCTGTCGCCCGACAAGAAATCCATCCACATCGCCTGCGGCAACCACACCAAGCTCCCCGACAACATGGAACTCTCCCGCGCCCTTCGGGCCTGGGACGAGGATCACGTGATTCCCCGGCTCTGGGACGCCAACGGACATGCCCGCGGCATCCTTGCCCCCGGCGGGTACATCTGCAAAACGGACCCCGACGGCAAGACGTTCGAGCTCGTCAGCCACGGCTACCGCAACCAGTACGACATCGCCTTCAACGCCCTGGGTGACATTTTCACCTACGATTCCGACATGGAATGGGACGCCGGCACCCCGTGGTATCGTCCCACCCGCATCTGTCTCGCCACCAGCGGCTCCGAGCTCGGCTGGCGCTCCGGTTCCGGCAAATGGCCCTCCTACTATCCCGACAGCCTGCCCGCCCTCAACGACGTCGGGCCCGGTTCCCCCACGGGCGTGGAGTCGGGCCTGGGCGCCAAGTTCCCCGCAAAATACCAGCACGCCATCTTCGCGAACGACTGGACCTATGGGACGATGTACGCCATCCACCTCGCCCCCGACGGCGCCGCGTACCAGGCCCGGCGCGAGGAATTCCTGAGCGGCAAACCCCTGCCCCTGACCGACCTCACGATCCATCCCCAGGATGGCTCCCTCTACTTCGCCATCGGCGGGCGCCGCACCCAGTCCGCGCTCTATCGCGTCTCCTACGTCGGCACCGAGTCCACCGCGCCGGCCCCGGCCCCGAAGCCGACGCCCGAATGGGAGCTGCGCCGCCAGCTCGAAGCCCTGCATCAGGAGGGCACCGGACCGGGCGCCGTGGAGAAGGCCTGGTCGCACCTCGCCCACGCGGATCGCTGGGTCCGATTTGCCGCGCGCACCGCCATCGAGCGTCAGCCCACCCAGTATTGGGCGGACAAGGTCCTCGCCGAGACGCGCCCGCTGGCCATCGTGGAAACCACCATCGCCGCCACCCACGCCGGGCTGAAGAACCTGCGCGGCGGGCTGCTGGACCGCCTCAACCGGCTCGATTTCCAGGCCCAGAACGAGGCCCTCCAACTCGCCCTCGTCCGGGCCTATCAACTCGTCCTGATCCGCCTCGGCCAACCCGACGGCACGGCACGCGCCGCGACCGTGGCCCGCCTGGAAGCCCTGTTCCCCTCGCGATCGTTCGACCTGAACCGCGAGCTTTCCCAGACCCTCATCGCGCTCGATTCACCGGCCGCGGTCGCGAAGACCGTCCAGCTGATGTCGACCGCGCGCGACGAGAACATCTCGTACGCCAGCGACGCGCTGCTGGCCCGGAATTCCGGCTACGCCGACGCGTTCAACAAGGCCAGCGTCAGCCGGCCCAACCAGCAGCAGATCGCGTATGCCTTCAACCTGCGCGTGGCCAAGACCGGCTGGTCCCCGGCCCTGCGCAAGACCTACTTCTCCTGGTTCCCCCGCACGGCCCCGTGGCAGGGCGGCAACAGCTTCCGCGGTTTCCTCGAGAACTTCCGGAAGGACGCCCTCGCCAACGTCTCCGATGCCGCCGAACGCGCCGCCCTGGACGAACTTTCCACCCGCAAGGACAACCCGGGCGCCGTCCCCGATTACGCCCCACCCAGGGGACCCGGCCGCGACTATTCCGTCGATGACATCCTGAAGCTCGCCGGGAACCGCCTGCAGGGCCGCGATTTCAAGGACGGCGAACGCCTTTTCCACGCCGCCGCCTGCTTCTCCTGCCACCGGTTCAACGGCACCGGCGGCGGGGTGGGCCCCGACCTCACGGGCTCCGGTTCCCGTTACACACTGCGCGATTTCCTCGAGAACCTCGTCGACCCGTCCAAGGTGATCTCGGACCAGTACGGCAGCGAGCAGATCGAACTCACGGACGGCTCCACGCTGATCGGACGCGCCTACGAGGAGAACGGCAGGATCCACGTCGTGCACGACCCGCGGAATCCCGAGGAGAAGGAGGTCGCGGACCTCGCCCGGGTAAAGAGCCGGAATCCCTATCCCGTCTCGCTCATGCCCGCCGGCCTGCTGAACGCGATGAACGCCGAGGAGGTCCTGAACCTCGTGGCATACGTGCTGTCCGCGGGGGATCCGAATCACGGCGCCTTCCGCAAATAGCCGCGGTCATGGCAGCGGTTCCCCGGCCGTCGGTGCCTGCGGCCTCCGGGGAATCTGAACTCATCGCCGCGCCTCCACGGCCTCCCAAAACGAGCGCAGCCGCTCGTTCGTTGCCCAGTCCCGCTGGATGGGCAGGCCGTGCGAGGTGTCCGTGAAAACCTCGAACACCGCGCCCGGGATCCGTCGCGCCAGATCCCTTCCGTACTCCGTCCTGGCAATCGGATCCCGGTCGCCGCTGAGCACCAGGGTTGGAATCCCGGCCAGTTCTCCGAGTCTCCCGGAAGCATCGTGCCGGGCCAGCGCCCGCACCTGCTTCATCAGCACCGGCGGCGAATCCGCCAGATCCCGTCCCAGCAGTTCCCCGAACCGCGCCGCGTACCCCGCGCGATCCCCGTTCCGCAGTTCCGACCCCGGCAGGAGCATCTCCAGGAAGGCGTTACGTCGCATCGGACGGGTGCCCAGTCGCGTCCGAAGGCTCATCCAGAGCACCCACGGCGTCAGACGCGCGGCGTCCCTGCCCCGGCTGAAGGTGCACAACAGCGACAGGCTCCGCACGCGCGCGGGTCGTGAGAGGGCCAGTTGCTGGGCGATCACCCCGCCCATCGAGTGCCCCGCCACATGGGCCGATTCCCAACCCAGCGCATCCATCAGCGCCAGCCCATCCTCCGCCATGACCTCGATGCTCACCGGCCCCCGACACGGCACGCTTCCGCACAATCCGCGGTTGTCGTAGGTCGCCATGCAAAACCGTCCGGCCAGGGCCTTCACCTGCGGTGTCCAGGCACTGCCGGCGGCGCCCACTCCCTGGATCAGCAGGACCGGAATTCCGGACGGACGTCCGGCAACCGCGTAGTCAAGTTCGGTGTCCGGCAGCGTCAGTTTCGGCATGATTCACCCTTCGCCTTCCACGCGGTGCAGGCCGCGATCCAGCGCCGGAAGCCGGACAGGGCGGCCCCCAACCCGCTCTCATACCCCGCCCCGATCTGTCCGCCGCCCGTGGCCAGAAACGGAAAACCGATCACGCGCCCGGCCCCCAACCGTTCCCGCAGGAAGGCCCGGTTCGAGGCCTGTGAACCGTCGGGAACACCGGGCCGCATCAGGCAGATCCCGGACGTGCCGGCGGTCCCGGACGGCAACGCCGCGAGGGTCAGCAGGACCTCGTTCAGGATCCCCAGCCGGTTCCATCCCACCACGATCACATTTGCCCGCAGGCGCACCACGAGATCCCGCGCGTCGAAGTCCTCGCCCAGGGGACTCAGCAAGCCCCCCGCCCCCTCCACCAGCAGAACCTCCTGCCCCTCCGCCGCCTTTCGGCAAAAATCGACCACCTCCGGCAAACGGACACGGATTCGCCGGCGACGGGCCGCCAGCGCGGGCGCGAGCGCGGCGCGAAATGCCCACGGGTTGATCTCGTCCAGAGTCCAGCGTCCGTCCTGGGCCGCGGCCAGGGCGCGCGCGTCGTCGCGTCCGCCGGAGCAGAGCGGTTTCACCGCCCGCACCGCCATCCCCCGGGCCAGCAAATCCCGGGTCCAGTGCGACGTGAACACGGTCTTCCCCACGCCCGTTCCGGTTCCGGTGACAAAGATGATCTGCCCGCGACCCATCGCGGGGCCAAAACTACCGCGCACGGCTCCGCCTGACCATCCCCGTCCCCGCCGCGCCCGTGGAGCCCGCGCCGGTCCTAGACCAGGGGCAGGATCTTGGCCGCCAGGAAGGTGAGGACCAGCCCGGCGAGGGATACCGCCGTCAGGATCACCGTCCAACTGCGCAGGGTCTCCGTCTCCGTCATCCCGCTGAGGCGGCTCACCACCCAGAACCCGCTGTCGTTCATCCAGGAGCAACAGAAGGCGCCGAAGCCGATGGCCAGGAAGACGTACATCGGGTGAAACGGCAGCGCCGCGCCGGACGCCGGGTCCATCATCGGGAAGATCATGGCCGCCGTCGTCAGCATCGCGACGGTGGCCGAACCCTGCGCGATCCGGATCACCGCCGCCACGAGCCACGAGAGCACGATCAGGTTGATCCCGGAACCGGCGGCCACCGCCTTGATCGCCTCGCCGACGCCGGCATTGCGCAGCATCAGCCCGAACGCGCCTCCCGCGCTGGTGATGAGGATGATCACCCCGGCCGTCTCGATGGGCGGCCCGATCAGGTCCTCGATCCGGCGGAATCCGAAGCCCCGTTGGCGGGCCAGCACCCACAACGCGATCGCCGCCCCGAAGAACAGCGCGATGTTCTTGTTCCCGAGAAAGGCCACCCACCGGTTCGCGGAGGCGAATCCCTCCGGCCCCCCCAGCGCGGCAACGATGCGGGGCGCGCCGGATTTGATCATGATGAAGCCCGACGCCAGGCTGATCAGAAAGATCGGCAGGATCACCGGCAGGATCGACCAGAAGAACGAGGGCAGTTCCGACTCCGACTTCCTCGAGATCCCCTCGAGGTCCGCCAGGGCCGCGCCCCGCGTCTCGCGCAACGGAATCTCGACGCGGGCATTCACCCACTTGGCGACCTGCAACCCGATGAAGCAGGGAATGACTCCCGCCAGAATCCCCCAGATCAGGGAGAGCCCCACGTCCACCTTGAGGCTGTCCACCACCGCGAGCGGGCCCGGATGCGGTACGGTCAGGGAGTGAGTCACCACGCCGCCGCAGCAGATGCACAGGAGGTACAGCGTGTAGTCCTTGCCCGTGCGGAGCCGCAGCGCCCGCGCCAGCGGCACCATCAGCATGAACATCGTGTCGAAGAAGATCGGGATCGACAGCACGTAGGTGCTCCACAACAGGGCCGCCCCCGCCCGTTTCTCGCCGAAGAACGCCAGGAACCGCCGCACCACCTTGTCCGCCGCGCCGCTTTCCATCAGCGCCATCCCGATGATCGCCGCCAGCCCGATGGAAATCGAAATCGCCGCCGCCGTGTTCCCGAACTCCACCATCGTCAACTCCACCGTCGCCAGCCACTGGTTCCCCTCCGCCGCGGCCCGCGACGGCGA
>CAZSOV010000303.1:0-9747 GCA_964608505.1 uncultured Verrucomicrobiota bacterium | reverse complement strand
CTGCGACTCGGCAGTCGCCGGCCCCACATCGCAGTTCCACGCAGGACTTTGTCAATCGCCCTGCGCTCGGACGCGGGCGGCCGATCCAGTGGCTTGACGAAATCTCATGCGACCTATAACGACGGCCCCATGCATTCGCCCCCCCCTCGACGCGGCGCGGCCGCGTTCACCCTGATCGAACTCCTCGTGGTGATCGCCATCATCGCGATCCTCGCGAGCATGCTCCTCCCCGCCCTCGCCCGCGCCAAGGTCAAGGCCAACCAGGTCAAGTGCGCCAGCAACGAACGACAGATCGGCCTCGCCTACGCCATGTACGCCGACGACAACAACGAGAGCTATCCCGTCCATCCCGATTGGGCCTCCACCGGCGGCAAGGACGGCACCTACGACGTCTTCGTCGCCGCGACCAATCGCCCCCTCAACCGCTACGCCCAGTCCCTCGAGATCTTCCGTTGCCCGGCCGACAAGGGAGACATCTTCCGCAACACCCGCGTCCAGACCAACTGCTACTTCCAGTACGGCAACAGCTACCTCGTCAATTGGGTCGGCGACGCGTTCCGCGTCAAGCACGTCACCGCCGACAGCGCCCCGTCCGCCCGGGGCACGCCCCAGGGCACCCCCATCAAGACCAGCGAAATTGCCCGCAGCCCCGCCAACAAGATCATCCAGGGCGACTGGCCCTGGCACGCCAACCGCGGCAACACCGACCGCCGCAGCATCTGGCACAACGACAAGGGCAAGAGCCGCTACAACATGCTCTTCGGAGACGGCCACGTGGAATACTACCTGTTTCCCGAACCCAGGATCATGGAGCCCTGGATCTGGGCGCCCGCCCCCGACCCGAACTTCAAATGGTGGTGACCGCAGGAGTACCCGGGATCCCAAAACCGTCCCGTCGACAGCCGCGCCCCGTCACATCCCTTCCATCGCCCCGGATACCCCCAGCCCGCCGTCCACCAACCCCCGCCCCGTTCCTCCCTTTTTCTCCCCTCCGCCGGTGGCCGATTTGACGTGGGCTTGCAGCAATTGGACCACCGCCGTCTTCCCGGCTGCCCTCGCCACATCCAGCGGCGTTTGTCCGCCCGGCCCTTTCCGGCCGGGATCCGCCCCCGCCGCCCCGAGGGCCTGCACCAGGTTCACGTCGCCGCGCCGGGCCGCGATATGCATCGCCGTCCAGCCGTTGCGGTCGGGCGCGTTCAGGTTCGCCTTCGCGGCGATGTGCTGCTGCACCGCGATCGCATCCCCCTTCTCCGCCGCCTCGTGCAGCGTCCCCCGCGGCTTGCCGGGCCCGCATCCGATCCAGGCCGTCAACGCCAACGCCAGAACGCAGACTGTCCGTATCGTCGATTGCATGCTACCCATCTACTCGCATGTCGCCGGTTTCGCCAGTCCAACCTCCCCCGGCCTCCGGTCCCGTCAGGGCGATGGACGAAGTCCGGTGCGGAACCGCGTTTTGGGGCCGGCGACTGCCGAGTCGCCGGTTTCCCCTCTGGCTTCGCCTACTTCGATCGCCCCGCGACTCAGCGGTCGCGGGTCCCCATCGACTTTGTCCATCGCCCTCCGGTCCCGCCGCCCCCGCATCCCATGCACCGCGGACGGCAGGGCTGGGGAAGGCCCAGGGCGCACCGATCCGTTCATTCTCCACCGCATGAGAATCGTCATCGCCGTCACCGGGGCCAGCGGCTCCCTGTACGCCCAACGCCTGCTGGACGCCCTCGATCCGGACCAACACGAAATCCACGTCGTGCTCAGCCGCTACGCGCCGACGGTGATCCAGGAGGAACTCGGGGGCGAACTGCGGCTTCCCCGCGGAACCGTGTCCCACAATCCCAGGAGCATGAACGCCCCGTTCGCGAGCGGCTCCAACGCCTTCGACGCCATGGTCGTCATCCCCTGCACCATGGGCACGCTCGGGCGCATCGCACACGGACTCAGCGACGACCTCCTCCTTCGCGCGGCCGACGTCACGCTGAAGGAGCGCCGCCGACTCATCCTCGTTCCCCGGGAAACCCCGCTCAACCTCGTCCACCTCCGCAATCTCGAACTCCTGTTCCTTGCCGGCGCCATCATCCTCCCCGCCAATCCCTCGTTCTATTCCCGCCCCCCCACCGTCGAGGCCGTTGTCGACACCGTCGTGGCCCGCGTCCTCGATCACCTCGAAATCCCGCACCGCCTGCACGCCCGCTGGCGGGCCGAGGAGGAGTAGCGCGGGGCCCGAGGCCCAGGAACCTCGCCCACGCTGGGGTGTCGCCCATGCCGCTCCTCGCTGCAGAAATAAAACCTCCGGGATTTGGTGTTCCATCGACCCCGGCCACCCGCGTCCTCCGGGGAACACGGATCCGCCCCCGGGCTTGCCTCCCTCGGGGGGTGCACTCCAGCGTTGGGCGCACCGGTCCATGCCCCCCTCCGTACCCGCCAACTCCGCGCCCGTGCCCTCATCCGACCCACGTTCCACCAGGCCCGGCCAGACCCTTCGCACGTGGGCCGAGTTCGTGAAGTTCAGTCACACGATCTTCGCCCTGCCCTTCGCCCTCGCCGCCATGGTCGTCGCCGCGCGACAGAATGGCGGGTGGCCCGGTTTCCGTCTCTTCACCCTGATCCTCCTCGCCATGGTCTGCGCCCGGACCTGCGCCATGGCCTTCAACCGCATCGTCGACCGCCATTTCGACGCCCTCAATCCGCGCACCTCCGGACGCCATCTTCCCGCCGGCGCCATCTCCCTGGGCAGCGCCGTCGCGCTGTGCTTCCTGAGCGGGGCCGGTCTGGTGGCCACCTCCTGGTTCATCAACGCGGTCTGTTTCTGGCTCTCCCCCGTGGCGCTGCTGGTGATTTGCTTCTACTCCCTCACGAAGCGCTTCACCGATTTCACCCACGTATTCCTGGGCCTCGCGCTGGCTCTGGCTCCCGTCGGCGCCTGGCTCGCCGTCCGCGGCCCCGATCTCACCTGGCTCGAATCCCTGCAGATGACGCTGCTCGCTCTGGCCGTGGTTTTTTGGCTGATCGGTTTCGACCTCATTTACGCCTTGCAGGACTACGAATTCGACCGGCGCGAAAAGCTGGGGTCCCTGGTCGTCCGCTGGGGCCCCCGCAACGCCCTGGGCGCCGCCTTCCTCGCCCACCTTGTCATGATCCTCGTCCTCGCCGTCTTCGGGGTCTCCTGTCGCTTTCGCCTCCCCTACTGGGTCGGCCTGGGCCTGATCACCGGCTGCCTCTTCGTCGAACACCTCATCGCCCGCCGACGCAGTCTCGATTGGATCAATCTGGCGTTCTTTCGCATGAACGCCTTCGTCAGCGTGATCTTCCTCGTCGTCACGGTCGCCGAGGTCATCTTCCCCTTTTTCCGGCCCCGCAAGGGATGATCCCCCCGCCCCCCCCAGCGTCCATGATCCGCTCGCTCCTCTTCCCCGCCGCCATCGCCGGCGTGGTGGCCCTCGCAGTCGCCCAACCCCAACTCTTCCTGCGCTGGGCCGGACTCGAAACCTCCGTCCTCATCGTCCCGCTGATTCAGGTGATCATGTTCGGAATGGGCGCCACCCTCAGTCTCGCCGACTTCACCCGGGTCGCCCGGATGCCCGTCCCCATCCTGATCGGCTTCCTGCTCCAGTACACCGTCATGCCCCTCCTCGGCTGTACCTTCGCCCACCTCTTCATCGCCAACCCCGAGATCGCCGCCGGCGTCATTCTCGTTGGGTCCGTCGCGGGCGGCGTCGCCTCGAACGTGGTCACCTACCTGGCCGGCGGAAACGTCCCCTTGTCGGTCACCATGACCCTCTGCTCCACGCTCGCCGGACCCTTTGCCACCCCGTTCCTCATGAAGCTGCTGGCCGGGCGCATGATCCCCATCCACGTCGGCGAGATGATGCTCTCCATCCTCAACATGATCGTGCTGCCCATCGTCATCGGACTCGCCACCCACGGCATCCTTCGTGGACGCGCCGCCTGGACCCGCCGCCCCCTCCCCCTGCTCGCGCTCGCGAGCCTCCTCTCCATCGCGCTCGGCCTTTGTCTGACCCCCTCCCTCCGCGGCTCCTTGCCCGACGCCGTCCGCATCGGTCTCCTGCTCGGATTCGCGTTCATGGTCCTGATGATCCTCGCGAAGGTCGTCCTGGAACTTGGCCTGCGCCGGACCGGTTCCTGGTTCGAACGCGTGCTTCCACCCCTCTCCATGGCCGGCATCGCCGTCATCATCGGCGTCATCACCGCCCGGGCCCGGCCCCAACTGCTCGACATGGGGCTCGCCCTCCTCGCCGTGGCCGTGCTCCACAACCTCTGCGGCTATCTCCTCGGCTACTGGGGAGCCCGCGCCTGTCGCCTCGGCGAATCCGATTGCCGGACCATCGCCATCGAAGTCGGCATGCAGAACTCCGGCATGGCGGCCGGCCTGGCCATGACCGTCCTCAAAAGCCCGGCCGCAGCCCTCGCCGCCGTCGTGTTCGGCCCCTGGATGAACCTCTCCGGCGCCCTGCTCGCCTCCTGGTGGAAACAACGCCCAACCCGACCGAACCATGCCCATGCCCAACTGGTTTAAACGTCGTTCCCCCCTGCAAAAGGCCCTTGCCGATGGCCTCGCCCCGGGCGGCGACCTCGCCGATGCCCTGTCCGACCTCGACGAAACCCAGGTCTCGACCGCCGCGGATGCCCGCGCCATTTGCGAAGCGCTCCGGCACGTGTTCGGCGAAGGCCCATCGGACCCCAACTACGATCACGTCCAGGCCCTCGCCGGGCTCTTCCAGGAGATCGAGGACACCGATTGCCCCGCCTACGACATCCTCCGCACGGAAGGCATTCCCCTCCTGGCCGTCCTGGCCCGCCGTGAACTGGCCAAACCTGTGCGACCGAACGCGAAACAGACGGACGACGACACGGAAGCCCTCCTGTTCACGCTCAAGATCCTCGCCCTTTACGGCACCCCGGAAGGCGCGGACCTCGTCATCGCCGCCGCGCGCGCGAATCTCCAATCCGAGGCCTTCATGTGGTCCGTCATCCTCGACGCGTTCCGTCTGGGACATCCGCAGTCGGCGCGCACGTTCCAGGCCCTCGCGTCACCCCTGCCCTCCGGCTTCATCGCCGTCGCCCTGCTCGATGCCGCGAACGGCTTCTTCGCCGCCGGAGGCGAGATGCTGCACCCCTTCGATTCCGACGCCGGCCTCGCCCGGCTCCAAGGCTGGATCTCCCGCACCCTGCCCGACGAACTCAGTTACGCGGTCAGCGCCGCGGCGGCCCTGCCCCACCTCAATCATCCCGAGGCACGCCGGTTGCTCGGTGACGCGCTCGCCCATCCCGCGCCGCTCGTGCAATTGGCCGCGGCCCAAGCCGCGGCCCGGCTCGACGACCCCCGCGGCCCCGCCCTGCTGGTCCGCCTCTGCCTCGACCTGCCCCACTCCTCCGAGGCCCGCCGCCGGCTTTCCGAACTCGAACTCGAACATCTCGTCCCCGCCGACGAGATCACTCCCGAGTTCGAGGCCCGCGCCGCGCTCGCCGAATGGCTCGCCCACCCCAACGAACTCGGCCGCCCTCCCGAATCGGTGGACGTGGTCGATCACCGGGAACTCCCCTGGCCCCCCGAGTTCGAGGCCATCCCCTTCTGGTTGCTGAGGTTTCGCGCCGCTCCCGCCACGCCCCTGGACGAGCCCACCAGCGGCCTCGGCCTGGTCGGCAGCATCACCTGGAGCTTCTTCGATGATCGGATGGAACAACGACCCGTGGCCGACGTCTACGCCCTCCACGCCTGCTGGGAAATGGAACATGACAGCCTGCTGACGTTCGAGGCGGTCCCCACGGAGTCCACGGAATACGACGCCCTGCTCGCCCAATGGACCGGCCCCCGCCTCGACGCGGCCCGCATCCGGCACGTCGTCGAGATCGCCCCCGAATTGGCAGGGGGCCTTGCCGCCATCGCCTCGACCCAGCTCGACGACACGCCGGGCTGGGTGGTCCTCGACGGCTCGCATTCCGCCTGGTACCCGTCCGCGCATTTCCACGAGGAGGATTCCGCGCGGACCATCCTCGGTATTCACCTCGGTCGCCGCCTTCTTCGACTCACCGGCGACTCCGCGTCGGAGGGTCAGGCCCGCCTCGCCGCCCTCGCCGACGCACCGTTCCACCCGCGGCTTTCCGCGGCGGAGTTCGCGACGCGCTACGAGACCCTGCTCGACGAACTCGCCTCCGACCTCGCGCGCCGTGCCCCGTCCGTACCCGTCCGCCTCGAACTCCTTGCCGAACGCCTCGCGAAGTATCGCGAAGCCCGCCGGACCGCCCCCCCTCCACCCGACGCGCCGCCGGCCATCGCCGCCTTCGGGCGCCTGGTCCAGTTTGCCCGCCAAGCCGAAGCCGCTCACGGCGCCGACATCTGGGAACGCCTCTCCTCCGCCGAAACCCATTTTCCCGACTACGCCGGCCACCTGGCCGAGGCAGGACGCGCCGCCGAGGTCCGGGAACTCGCGGAGTTTTTCGCTCCGAACTGGCAGCATGCCAGCGGCCTCGCCTGGCTGGGCACCGCGTACTTCCGGATTGGGGACTGGGCCGCTGCCGAACGTTGCTTCCTCGACCTCCAACGCACCCTCGAGGACTGGCATCGCTGCGAGGAAATGGGCCTGCTCGCCGAAATCTGGCTCCGGCAGGGGCGCCGCGACGACGCCCGCAACCTCCTCCTCGACGCCCTCCGCACCCTGGCCGAACCCGACCCGGAACGTTCGTCCGAGGACGGCGCCCTGTTCGAGGAGTGGTTCCAAGCCCAGCGCGCCTCGTTCCTCCGCCTTTTTCCCGGCGAGGCCGACGCCCTGCCCCGCCTCGGCATCCCTGCCACCCTCCTGGACTGACCCCGCCCCGCCTCCCGGCCGGTCGGCTTCGTTCCGCCATTTCAGTTGAGCCACCTCGGGGCACCGCTATCTTGCGCCTCGCTTGGGCGCATCCCGCCCGGCAGCCCAGACCGAGATGAACACTCCCGACACTACGATCCCCGCTACGGCCCCCGAACTCCCCGACTCCGTCTCAGCCTCCGCCTCCGCCTCTTCCACCTTCGGCACGCCGGACGACGATAACGCGTCGTGGCTCAAACTCTTCGAGACGGTTCTCGCCCGCGAACTTCGCCGCCAACGCCCCGAACTCGCCAACCACTTCCTCGACCGACTCGTCCACGCCGTCCGGCGCTCCGTCCCGTCCGCTCCGATCCTCACCCACACCCCCTATCGCAACACCATCTCCCCGGACGAACAGCCACCCTACCCGGGTGACCCCGCCATCGAGCGCCGCATCAAGAGCATCTGCCGGTGGAACGCCATGGCCATGGTCGTCTATGGCAACAAAGCCGCCGACGGCCTCGGCGGGCACATCTCCAGCTACGCCTCGTCGGCCACCCTCTACGAGGTCGGGTACAACCACTTCTTCCGCGGCGGCGACGACGGTCAACCCGGGGACATGATCTACTTCCAGGGGCATACCACCCCCGGAAACTACGCGCGCGCCTTCCTCGAAGGCCGGTTGACCACGCAGCATCTGAAGCACTTCCGCCGCGAACTGGCCGAGGGCGGCGGCCTTTCCTCCTACCCGCATCCCTACCTGATGCCGGACTTCTGGCAGTTCCCCACCGTTTCCATGGGCCTCGGCCCCATCAACTCGATCTACCACGCCCGGTTCCTCCGTTACCTCAAGGCCCGCAACCTGCTCCCCGGCACCCGCGAACCCCGGGTCTGGGCGTTCATCGGCGACGGCGAAAGCGACGAACCCGAAACTCTCGGGGCCATCGCCCTCGCCGCCCGCGAAGGCCTCGACAACCTGACCTGGATCATCAACTGCAACCTCCAGCGCCTCGACGGGCCCGTCCGCGGCAATGCCAAGATCATCCAGGAACTCGAGGGCACCTTCCGGGGTGCCGGCTGGAACGTCATCAAACTCATCTGGGGCCGAGATTGGGATCCCCTCTTCGCCGCCGACCAGGACGGTCTCCTCCAGAAACGCATCGATGAATGCGTCGACGGCGACTTCCAGAATTACTCCGTCGAATCCGGCGCCTACATCCGCAAGCATTTCTTCGGCCGATACCCCGAGCTCAAGGCCCGGGTGAACCACCTCTCCGACCTCCAGCTCACCAAGATGCTCCGCGGCGGCCATGACTCCGTCAAAGTCCACGCCGCCTATCACGCCGCCCTCCATCACCGCGGCCAGCCCACCGTCATCCTCGCCAAGACCGTCAAGGGCTACGGCCTCGGCGAAGCCGGCGAGGGCCGCAACATCTCCCATCAACAGAAGAAGATGAACGAGAAGGAACTGCGCGAGTTCCGCGCGCGGTTCGATATTCCCGTCTCCGACGAGGACATCGCCGAACTGCCCTTCTACCGCCCTCCCGAGGACAGCCCCGAAGTCCGGTATGTCCGCCAACGCCGGGCCAGCCTCGGCGGCGCCATCCCCCGCCGCGTCGTGCGCGCCCCGGCCCTCGACGTTCCCGCCCTCGAGGAGTTCGGCGCGGAGGCCCTCAAAGGCTCCGGCCACCGCGAGGCCTCCACCACCATGGCCGTCGTCGATCTCCTCAAACGACTCCTCCGCAACGAGAAAATCGGGCGGCACATCGTCCCGATCATCCCCGACGAGGCCCGCACGTTCGGCATGGAGGCCATGTTCCCGGAGTTCGGCATCTATTCCTCCAAGGGCCAGCTCTACGAACCCGTCGACCGCAAGTCCCTCAGCTACTATCACGAGGCCAAGGACGGCCAGATCCTCGAGGAAGGTATCAACGAGGCCGGTTCCATGGCCTCGTTCGTCGCCGCCGGCACCGCTCATGCCAACGTCGGCGTCGCCACCATCCCCTTCTTCATCTACTACTCGATGTTCGGCTTCCAGCGCGTCGGGGATTCCATCTGGCTCGCCGGCGACAGCCGCGCCCGGGGCTTTCTCCTCGGCGCCACCGCCGGACGCACCACCCTCAACGGCGAAGGCCTTCAGCATCAGGATGGCCACAGCCACCTCGTCGCCTCCACCGTCCCCAACCTCATGGCCTACGACCCCGCCTTCGCCTGCGAGGTGGCCGTCATCGTGGCCGACGGTCTCCACCGCATGTATCGCAACGGCGAGGATCTCTTCTACTACATCACGGTCTACAACGAGAACCTCCCCCAACCCCCGCTGCCCGACGGCGCGAAGGACGGCATCCTCAAGGGCCTCTACAAATTCAAACCCGGGCCCGCCAACCTCCCCCACAAAGCCCATCTGCTCGCCAGTGGTCCCATCATCCGACAGGCCCTCGGCGCCCAGGAAATCCTCGCCCGCTACGGCGTCTCCGCCGACGTCTGGAGCGCCACCAGCTACAAGCTCCTCCGCAACGACGCCCTCCTCTGTCGTCGCCATAACATGCTCCATCCCGAGGAACCCGCCCGCCGGTCCTACCTCGAGTCCCTCCTCGCCGCCGAATCCGGCACCTTCGTCGCCGTCTCCGACCACATAAAGCTCGTCCCCGACCAGATCGCCCCCTGGGTTCCCGGCGGCCTCTTCACCCTCGGTACCGACGGATTTGGACGCAGCGAAACCCGCGAGAATCTCCGGCGCTTCTTCGAGATCGACGCCGAATGCACGACCGTCGCCACCCTCGCCGCCCTGGCCGAGAAAGGTACCGTCCCCCGCAAACTCGTCGCCCAGGCCATCGGCGAGCTCGGCGTGAATCCCGACAAGGTCTTCCCCGAACTCGCCCACGCCTGATCCCGCAGGGCCGTTGACAAAGTCCTGCGTGGAACCGCGATGTGGGGCCGGCGACTGCCA
>CAZSOV010000302.1:0-9771 GCA_964608505.1 uncultured Verrucomicrobiota bacterium | reverse complement strand
AACCTCGAACTCGTCACCTTCCGCGACCAGCAGGAGGTGATGATGGCGAGGGAACGTGCTGCACACGATGCCGCCCACAAGATTCGAAGGGATACGGAATCCTTCGTGGCCGAGTGCGTGGCCTCATTGCGCGACCAAACCGCCCAGCTCTGCGACGACATGCTGCATTCCATCGGCACGTCTGAAACCGGGGTTCACCAGAAAACCCTGAATCGCCTGGTGCGGTTCATCGATCAGTTCAAGCAGATGAACTTCGCTAACGACTCCGAGATGGAACGTCAGCTGGAAACCGTACGCCGCGAGCTGCTGAACCGTTCCGCGGTCGAGTACCGGGACAACGACGCGGCACGGGGACAACTCGTGCAAGGGCTGTCGAAGCTCCGGGATCACGCCCGACAACTCGCCATGGCCGATTCCGCCGCCCTCGTCGAACGCTTCGGCGAAATGGGACGGAGGAAATTCAGCCTGGCCGCGTAGGCAGCAATACTCCTGCACACGAATCGATGGGCAGTCCGGGTTGATCCCTGGGCTGCCCACGACTGCTTTGCCGATGGTGGGTACACGCCACGGATCGGTTGGACCGAACGACGCCACGACGTATCCTCTCCCGAACTTCCTGAGGATCGATCATGAGCGAAACGACACCAGGCACAGCCGGAGCCTCAAGTCCGGCACCGACATCCCCTTCGCCTCATCCACAAGTACCGCTGGTGGTCGCCCCGGGGCCACTTGAACAGGCCAGGGAGTTCCTTGAACAACCACGCGTGACGACGACCGACACGTTGCCGGTCGTCACGATTCCCGGCGGTGCCGTGACCATCACCGAGTCCGCCGAGGCGCTTTTCCGGGCCATTGCCCCTCATCGACACCTGTTCTACCGCAGTGGACTGGTGCTCGAACTGGTCAGCGACGATAGCGAGACCGTCACGCAGGTGTTGGACTCGGTATCCGCGCAATCTCGATTCGAGAAGTACGTGCGCTTTGTGAAGCCGGTCAGGGCTGCCGATCAGATGCTGCCTTCACCCACCAACATCAGCGAAGCCGTCGCCAAGCAGTACCTGAGGAGCGAGGCCTGTCGGATGCTCCTGCCCAAGCTCAACGGCATCCTTCAATGCCCGCTGCTCGTCGAAAAGGACGGGCGATTGCATCGGGTGACGAAGGGATACGACGAGCACACCCACTACTTCATCGCTGGTGGTCGACCGCCGGAGAACCTGTCCTTGCAGGACGCCGTGACGTTCCTGACGTCGTTGGTCCAGGATTTCGACTTCGTCACGCCGGGGGATCGATCTCGCGCGATTGCTTCCCTCATCTCGCCGGCCTTGAAGCTGGGAGGGTTGATCCAAGGGCCGATCCCGGTGGACGTCGCCGAGGCCAATGCCAGCCAATCCGGGAAGACGTACCGGCAGAAGCTCGTGGCAGCCCTCTACAACCAACGAGTCGCAGTGGTGACCAAGAAATCCGGTGGCGTGGGGTCCATGGAGGAGACCTTCAACGACCACCTGTTCAAGGGGCACGTCTTCATCCAGTTCGACAACCTCCGTGGAAAACTCGACAGCCAATATTTGGAGTCGTTCCTGACCGCCGGTGGAACATTCCCTGCCCGTATTCCGCATCACGGCACGGTGCTGATCGATTCCACCAAGTTCGTCATTTTTGTCTCGTCGAACGGATTCGAGACCACCAAGGACTTGGCGAACCGGGCGTCCATCATTCGCATCCGGAGGCGCGAGGGGTTCCAATACCGGACCCTGAACGGGAAGGATATCCTCCAACTGACCTACCTATGGCAGCCCATGTTCATGGGCGCCGTATTGGCCGTCGTCGAAGAGTGGTTTCGGCAGGGAAAACCCAGAACCTCCGATACCCGTCACGACTTCCGGGAATGGGCTCAATCGGTGGACTGGATCGTCCAGAACATCTTCCATGAAGCGCCCCTGATGGATGGACATGACGTCGCCAAGGAACGGGCCGCCAGCCCCCAGTTGAGTTTCCTCAGGAACGCCGCCGTCAGGCTGAACGAACGCGGAAGAATCGGAACCGCCATGTCGGCCAGCGATATCGCCGACTTCTGCCTTCAGGAGGATATCGAGATGCCCGGCGTGTCGCCGGAAAACCAAACCGTTGAGGAGGGGCGGAAACAGATCGGGAAGATCATGGGCAAGGTGCTGGGCGACAGACCCGAAATAAACCTCGGGGAATTCATCCTGAGAAGGGACCAGGAGAAGGTTTTCACCCCAGCCGGGAACGATCAAATGCTGAACCGATACACCCTGGTCCTCGCCCATCCCGCGACCAGAATCGGGGAACAGTAGGCAAATTTCGCCTACCCCTGAGAGGAGAAGCCGCCCAAACCGGGCATGCAGCAAGCCAGCAAGCCAAGGAAGCTAACACTTTGGAACTTTTTTAGAGAGAGGATAGAGGAGAAGACCCCTTAGGAAATTTCCGAAACCTTAGCTTCCTTGGCTTGCTGGCTTCCTCGGGCATGCTCGGGAGGGTCAGGTCTTCACCCAAGGGGGGGAGGTATGGGCTGCATGGATACCCCACCTCCCCGCCATGAACCAGACCTCGGCTGTAAGGGTATCCCTCCCCCTTTTCGTATCAAGAGTTCCTCTGGATATTGAAAGAAAGAATCAATATCATGTTCAGCCAGGCGCATCGCCAGGCTCTTGGTTGCTCTGCGAAGAAGAGCCCTGAACAATCAGCTGCCATGCACTTGGCTGCGCAACGTGCCGGCTTCGCGGTTCAAGCCCTTCAAATACAACCGTCCTAAGTCAGATATTTCCAGCAATCTGGCATCCCTCAGGTACGCATTGCGTGGCTTTGCCAATATCAAACCACAATTTCGCAATGGGCGGATGATGCGTTTCTTCTCATCTTCATTGAGGCAGCCATTCTCGTACAACTTTGGGCCACGTTGATCGATGTCTTGCAGAAATGACTTCTGTTCGTCAGAAAGGGGCTCCCCTCGTTGATCATCAAAAACGCGCTGCAGCTCAGGGAGAGTCGTATCCAGCCCCTGCCCGGCAACCGAGACCCTGATCTTGGCTCCGCTCAAGAGCTGCGTCATCGATGGCAGGAGCATCCGTACGATCACAATTGCAACGATGGGCCAGGCAAAAATGTCAGCAATGCGAAGCAGCTCATTCATAGGTGATGTGCTGTAGGCTATGATTGGGGGGGTGATGTTGCAAGCGCAGGATTGATACACCACGATTGCCTAGCCAAGGTGGAATCCCACGCTAGCCCTTCCCCCTTTTCATATCGAGAGTTCCTCTGGATACTGAAAGGAGGAATTCATATGCGGGGAGTACCCGCCAGCGGTATCCACCTCGGTTCGTCGATATTCGGACCAGTCGATATTGTCCCTGTTGATCCCAACGAATACATCCCGAGAAATATGTCGCGAGAGCAAGTCGAGGCATTCAATCAGGGCATTCTATCGCAGGATTTGATCAGTGGAATACTTCTCAAGATATATCCGACGAGACGGGTCGCCAGATCAATAGACGGATTGAATGTCCAGATAATGGGCGCGATTCATTCTGCCTGCCACCAAAGCGATTTTCCTCGATCCGTGCAGTTGGCGGAGCCGAAGACGTCGCAGGGCTCGCAGAACCGATCCTCGAACACCCACAAGAATATCCTTGAGGGCGCACGATCCGCTTCGTGCCTGACTCATCCGGGCGCTGTTCAAGCAAGGGTGTCGTTGCTGGCTCCGCTCCGCTGCGCAGCAATACACCCTTTATTGTTAGCCCGCGTTTGATTACTCATCTGGGTAAAGAAGCGGAGGGTCTCTTAAGCTCAACATGAGCTGACGCAATGCGTTCGTCTCTAACATCCCACCATGATGCTTGCCCTTTGAGGGTGCTTCCATCCTGTCCAAGGCGGAGAAGCAAAAGGAGGTATCCAATACGTTGCTTCTGCTTGGGAGTGCTGGATAGAGAGATAAACCCATCGCGAAACTCACCTGTAATCGCAAATTCTTCCACAGTAGTATGCCCTGCGCTTGTTGCGACTTGCCTCTCGATACCCGAGAGGTCGTGTCCTCTCTGTGTCAGCATGAACGTGGAAACAATCTTCTCATCGGTCGTGTCGTCAACAATACGCGTCCACTCTCCAGCCACGTCAATCCCTCGATACAGCAACGACGCAAGCCAAGGGCGAATGGTCTTGTGATATAACTCACCGAAAGCCCAAAGTATCGGCACCGAAACGAGCGATATGAGTAGGTCTTTTATGAGGTCTTGCATGTGAAGGGCTCAGCGGCCTAACGTTTGTTTCGGCTGCTGCTAGGTAGAATCAACCGGCCAGGGTTGTCAATTCCACCGTGGTTTCCGATTCCTGCCGGCCTCGCTCGGGCTTGTTCAACCAAAGGTAAAGTTGCTGGCTCCGCTGGGCTCCGCAGCAATACACCCTTTCTTCTTAGGGCCGTGCTCAGCGACGCTGTTGGGCAGCCTTCGCTGCAATTTGCGCGTCTTTGCTGACTATCGCCCAAAACTTATCGAGCTTTTCATACTCAACGAAATCGAGAAGAAAATACTCATCGCGTTGATTGCCGGATCTGTCCAAGAATGCGTACTGAACCTCAAGCTGAAAATTCGCCTCCACTAATCCAGGATCTGATTCTTTCAGGAAGTCGACTTCGTAGACCTGCGAGAATGAATGGCATACCACGACAGGAAACTCCATCACCACCGATATACCAGAGTTCCGATCTTGCATATCTGGATGAGTCGGAGCTTGCCCCCGCATAGCAATCGTGCCATTGAGCGCCTGATTTACTGCCCTGAAAATTGGGTCGTTTTCTGGAGATTTTGATGGGTTCGATGCGAAAAGCTTGGCGACCCTTGGGCTTTCAGCCAAGTAATGATGCTGGGGCGTGAGACTATTGGTCTCGTGGAGGTCTGTAGCGTTGCAAACAAGCTCAGTTGCTGCTTTCCTGTTCTTCGGTGCGAACCAGAACACAGTCTCGGAGGCAAGGAACTTGCATTCCACGAATAAGCGAACCACTACATCACCCTCGTGCAAACCAAATGTGTTCTTTATTGGCCAAAGCTTCTCGACAATTAAGTCAATCTCCCGGGCTTTGGCTTGGCTCTGATCCATGTAGTAGGGACTTACAACGGTATGCCACTGATTGCTAGTGAACCACCGGGCGACTTTTGCGTGAAAATTGTTTCCGCTGTTGTGAATGATCTGAGCTATAGAATCTACTGAAGACATAGTTGTGTATATTGGCCCCATTGACTGAACTAACCGACGCGGGCGCCCAGTGCTGGTCGAAATGGAGTCTGGCGTGGCCGGCCCGCGTTCGGTCCACTGATCTGGATAGCTGAGACGATCATTTTCCGCTGACAGCTTTCTCAAGCCACTTGTTCATCTTCTGGTGCGCTTCTCTCAGACGCTTCAGGTCGTCCTCGCTCTCGATAACGGCTAGCACCTCTTCTGGTGCTCCCTTGGACTGCTGGACGACAATAATCCTTCTGCCTTCCTTGATCTCATCTGCAAAGATAGACGCAATAGAGCCGCCATTGGTGACGAAGTCGGATAGATCATCCTGGTTGTAGATTACCGCTGGCTTTGATGTGGGATGTGTGCTCATAAATGTGACGTGTTTCGGCTAGACCAGGGTCTGCGACGGCGGACCGAAATGCCAGCCTTGGAAACTCGGGCTCCACCGCCGTTCGCAGCAATACACCCTTTATTGTTCGGCAACCGTCCGCTTCGGGCTAAAGTAGTCAAGGACAATATCAACGGGTAAGAACACACGATTCCAGATGGTGGGACCAGGGTAGAACTCCCGGACGTCACCAACCTGCTCGCAATAGAGATTATTAAAGCGATAAGCTGATGAATACACCACGACTCCTGGGCTTGTCTGCGCGGGCATCTGACGTTCCATGAGGTAGGCGTAAGCGCCAAAGTACGCGGCCAAAGCCAGCACGGCCATCCCGATCCCAATCTTGCGCTGCTTGGTCATTGGAGCGTTCATCGCAGGTCACCGTTGTCCTGCTCGCTGGACCGCCTGTTAGCCTCGGGCATGTGCAGTCGGGAAACCGTCCCCATGCTGAAAATGATCTAGGATGTCGATCTCGCCAAAGGCGGGCGGCGTGTCATCCAAATAGACTGCCCAGTGCATTAAGAGACTATGATTCCTGGTTGCACTGTCTGCGGGGATGTGCCCATACCAGTGCTCATCTGGAAACAGCACATGGTCTCCTGGAAAGAGTTTTCTTGTCGGAGGGACGAAATTGCCTCGCTTTCCGGGCAACTCCGCTTTGCGCACACCTTCGTCAAAGCGAAACCGTAGAGCCTTCCCCTCTTTGAGCGAAATGCTCTGCTTTCCTGCTCTGTTGATGGTGCGACAAACCTCAACATCGGTGTCGAACCTTAAATAGAGCATGAGATCTCGAATGGTAACCTCTCCGATATTCTCAATGACGATCTCAAAGCGATACTCATCAAACGCCCTTCTTGGAGCCTCAAGGAGGGTGCGGCCCTCCTCCCGGCGTAAGACACCGGACTCGCGATTGCTTTTGATACTCGCCTGTCTCGATCTCCAATCTTGCTCTGCTGTCACGACTTCAAAGTTGCGGATCGCCACGCGGGCCTGGGCGATCCGCCCGCGGAGCATACGAAGGCGCACCTCATGATCTGGCATCGGCTTTGTTTCAAATTCTGACCGGCTGTAGTAGACGTGGTCTTTTGCCTGGTAAGCTGTGGAGCCCTGCGGAACATAAACGATCAAGGCCCACCGGCCCGCCGCCTCCCCTGAAAGGGGCACCCCCTTTATCCTGATCCCAGCGAGAAATGGACTAATGGAGGAATCGACTACCTGCTGGAACTGCTCTAATGAATCGATGGCCTCCGCCTTGCCGATCAAAACACCATCAACTTGATTCGCGACCCGAGGTCGAGCTTTGCTGTCCTCGTCTAGGCCAATTACAAGAACACCTCCTTCTGAGTTGGCAAAGGCGGATAGAGCCGGCGACAATTGATTTCGAACGAATCGGTCTCTTTCTTCTTTCTTTGCAAGGCTCCTACCCGCTTTGAATTCGAGGCGCGAGGATTCTGGCTGACCGATAAGCGAAGCGACGTACTGTTCGGTCCATTGACTTGCATTCCAGGTAAACATTTTAAGTCATTCCGCGGGGTTATCGAGGGGGCACGATCGCGAGTGGGCAAAGGCTAACGTTGTCTAGGCTGCTGTTAGGTATAATCAGCGGTACGGCGCTGTCAATTCGTCCGTGGCTCGCCGGATAGACTGCGAGCGACCCCGTTGTCGGGTCCGCGTGCTCGGGAACGGGAAGCTTTCCGGACAAGCCGGATCCTCCTGCACAGAAGATGCCGGCACCGTTCCAGATCGCCTTCAGATTCGTCAGGTCACGCATACGGTTGCCAGCCTTTCCCTGCCCGAATCTCGTTCCGCACCTCGCACCTGTCGAGTTCAGCACCCCCTTTCAGGGAGGCAACTCCCGTTCCATCGATCCAAACCTCAACCCTCAACCACCATCAGCAAACCCTCATGTCGCACTTCACCACCATCCAAACCCAGATCAAGGACCTCGATGCCCTGCGTTCGGCGCTCACGGAGATGAACCTCCCGTTGTTCCCGAACGCCAAGGCTCGCGGATATTCCAGCATCTCCATCACCGGCGATTTCGTCGTCCGCCTCAACGGACCCTACGACATCGCGGTGAACAAGCAGCACGACGGCACCTATGGCCTCACCACCGACTGGTGGGCCGGCCACGTCGAGAAGGAGGTGGGACCGAGCTTTGGTCGCCTCCTTCAGCTCTATGGCGTCCACAAGGCAATGCGCGAAGCCCGGAAGAAAGGGCTGTCGGTTCAACGCAAAGCCCAGGCCGATGGATCGATCAAGTTGACCGTCGTGGGCGTGTGAACCTCAACCAACACCTCCATGACCAAAACCATCGAGATCGTCGTCGGCACCACCGGCGATGTCCGCATCGAAGCTGTGGGATTCCACGGACCGGACTGCGAAAAGGCCACCCGGTTTATCGAGGAAGCCCTTGGCCAGGTGCGGGCACGGCAGAAGAAGCCGGAATTCCATGCCGCCACACGTCGTTCCCGGCAACAAAGGGTCGGATCATGACCAAGTTCACCCTTCGGTTTGACCCCACCGGCACCGGTCACGCCTTCTTCACGGAGGCCATCGACCTGTCCGCAATTGGAAGGCTCGATATCCACCGGGCCACTACCATCGAGTTCCACAACGAAAGGCAGGTATGGGAGGTGAAGGACGGCAACGGGGAAATCCTGTTCGCCAACCCTTCCCGCTCGGCCTGCCTCCATTGGGAACACGAGCACTTCAACCGGGCCTGATCATTCCTCACTCGGCTTCGGCTCACGCACCTCCAAGGCTGGGCGCCGGTGGACTTCATCCTCCGGCGTGAACTCGATTCTCATGCCCCAACCCGCATACGACGCGAGCATCCGGCCGAACTCCTCGATTGATAGTTCCTGATCGTCGATCTGGACGACTGCCACGCCGTCTTCGTCGGAGTCGATCAGGCATCGCAGTACTCCACCCTTGGGCGTCCATTGATCCGCCCGGGGGTAGAACTTGATCTGGGGTGAACCCAACGGCACCTCCACCGCGACGTGCTTGTACTCGGCGGCAAGCTGGGCCTGAGCCCGCAGCGTGTCGTTGAAGAGTTCGAGGATTTCCTCGTCCGTCATCGATTCGATCTCCGGACCGATGGTGAGGTGCGTGGTCGGCACGCCCTCCTCCTTGTACGCGATCACCCCGGCGTCCCCCTCCCGGGTAATCGTCACCTCGTCCATCCGGGCGATGTACCGCTTCTTGTGCTTCATGGTGGTCCTCGCGCGCGGCGTCAGGCCTTCGGCAGGGCGATCACCGAGATCATCATGCCCATTCCCAGACTCACCATCGCGATGAGCAATTCCGGTGGCAGGTAATCAGCCACGGAGGTGGGGGTCTGCTGGAGCACGTTGAAGTCGAGCAGCCGGTTGTCCACGCCGGCCTTCTTCATCGCTTTGAACTCGTCCTCGTTCTCCAAGAGGAACTTGAACGCCACGGGGACCTGCGACGCGATGCCAGGCTGATCGTCCTTCCCGATGATCAACGCGAACCCCGAATCCGGTCGGGGGACCATCTGCGGATTGCCCAAGGGAGGCACATGCCCCTTCCGGAACACGGTCCTCGGCTTGAACCGACTCCGCTTCAGGTACGCATCCACATCGAAATTCAACCCGCTGGCCACGAACACGCACACGCCCATGCGGGTGATGATGCGGTTCGCTGTCCGGCTTTCAACTCCCACAACCACAACCACCAACGACCCCTGTTCCCAACCATGAAACCTGCACCCGTTGCCACAACCACCCCTACCACCCCCTCCACCCGCGACCGCATCATCAACTACCTGCGTGCCGGGTATGCTTCGCTTTACCTGGTGTCCTCTGAAGAGGCACGGGTTGAAGCTGAAATCAAGGCCATCGCCGGCTACCTATCGTACCACCTGCGCTTCTGGAGCGTGGTGGACGGCCTCGTGGACGCTTCCACGGGCCACAGGACCGACGCCAGCGACCCTCTGGACGCGTTGACCGCCATCGACGACCTGCCCGAGAAGACCCTGATCCTGCTTCGGGACTTCCACCTGTTCCTCCAAGACCCCAACCCGATCCTGCTGCGGAAGTTCAAGGACGCCCTGGTGACCGCCAAGACAAAGCAGAAGCCGGTCATCATCCTCGGCTGCCGCCTTGTGCTGCCGCCGGAACTGG
>CAZSOV010000301.1:0-9810 GCA_964608505.1 uncultured Verrucomicrobiota bacterium | reverse complement strand
GTTCTGTAGAGAGCCGCGTTCCCCGTGCGAAACGCGCTCGTCAGTCCCGAGGTCGAGGTCCTGTTATGGGCCCTGGTCCTGCTGGGTGCGGGGGGGCCGTTGGCGTGGCGGGCGTGGCAATGGCGGCGGGGTCTGGGGGTGGCGGTGTTGGTGGCCGGGTTGGGGACGGCGGCTTCCGGCCTGGGTTGGTTGCGGGGGGAGGCCGCGGCGGGCCGCGGGCTGGCGGCATTCCTGCGGAAGGTGCCGAACCCGGGGCGTCCCGGAGGCTACGTGACCTCCGATCAGTGCCGGTCGTGTCACCCCGGGGAACATCGGACCTGGCACGACTCGTTTCACCGGACCATGACGCAGGTGGCGGGGCCGGGGACGGTGCTGGGCGATTTCGGGGTGGGCTCGCTGGAACACGAGGGCGAGACCTACCGACTGGATCGGCGGGGGGACGAGTATTGGGTGGAACTCCCGGACCCGGACGCGGCGATGGCGGCGGGGGCGCGGGGGAAGGCAGGCCTGGCTCGACCGCCGCCGGAACGGGTGTGGCGGCGGGTGGGATTGCTGACGGGCTCGCACCACATGCAGGTGTACTGGGTGACGAGCGGGTTCGGGAACCTGCAGCACGTATTTCCGTTCTGCTGGATCATCGGGGAGCGGCGCTGGGTTCCGGTGCGCGACACGTTCCTGCGGGATCCGTCCCTGCCGCCCTACAGCCAGCGCTGGAACCAGAACTGCATTCGCTGCCACGCCACGGGCGGCCAGCCGCGGGGGGAGATCCGGGACGGCATGCCGCACACGCGCGTGGGCGAGTTGGGCATCGCGTGCGAGGCCTGCCACGGGCCGGGCGAGCGGCACGTCGCGTTGCATCGGGACCCGCTGCACCGGTACGCGGTTCATCTGGGTCTGGAGAAGGACACGTCCCTGGTGAACCCGGCGAAGCTGCCGAAGAAGGAGTCGGCGCACGTGTGCGGGCAGTGCCACGGTATCAAGTGGGTGCCCGCGTCGGAGAAGTATGACGAGCACGGGTTTTCGTA
This sequence comes from uncultured Verrucomicrobiota bacterium, assembly GCA_964608505.1. Classification (GTDB taxonomy): domain Bacteria; phylum Verrucomicrobiota; class Verrucomicrobiia; order Limisphaerales; family CAIMTB01; genus CAIMTB01. The sequence continues at coordinate 8,785 of CAZSOV010000301.1, read as the reverse complement.
CCGCCCGGGGGACGATCTGGACCGGAGCACGCCGGTGGTGCGTCCGGCGCGGCTCGATCTGCAGGAATTCCTCCGGGAGCCCCTGCGGCGACAGCCGAGGTTTCTGGACGAGCATTACTGGTCCGACGGCGAGGTGCGGGTCTCCGGACGCGAGTTCAACGGGCTCGTGGATTCCCCGTGCTTCGAGCGGGGCGAGATGACGTGTCTCTCGTGCCACGCGCTGCACGGTTACGCGGACACCGACGATCAGTTCGCGCAGGAGCGGACGGGGAACCGGGCCTGCGTGGCGTGTCATGCGGAGATCGGCGAGCAACCGGAGCTGCACACGCATCACGCGGCGGGCTCGGCCGGGGGCGAGTGCTATAACTGCCACATGCCCCACACCACCTACGGCCTGCTGAAGGCGATTCGCAGCCATCGGGTGAGCAGTCCCGACGTGGCCGTGACCCTCGCCACGGGCCGCCCGAACGCCTGCAATCTGTGTCATCTGGATCGGACGCTGGCGTGGACCGCCGAGAAGCTGTCGGCCTGGTACGGGAAACCCGCGGTGCCGGTGCCGGAAGAACACCGCCGGTTCGCGGCCGCGGCGGTCTGGGCGTTGAAGGGGGACGCGGGACAACGCGCGCTGCTGGCCTGGCACATGGGCTGGGAACCGGCACGAACGGCGTCGGGTCGGGACTGGCTGGCGCCGTTCCTGGGGCAGGCCCTGGACGATTCGTATTCGGCCGTGCGCTACATCGCCCATCGTTCGCTCAAGTCACTGCCGGGGTTCGAAGGGTTCGCGTTCGATTACGTGGGCCTTCCGGCTCGGAGGGCGGAAGCGGCGCGCGACGCGTTGGAGCGCTGGGCGGCGGGCACGAACCGCGCGCGGGCCGGGGAGGCGCTGTTGATCGGAGGCGACGGCCGATTGAACCGCGTCGAGTTCGATCGGATGCTGCGGGAACGGAATCAACGCTCGATGGATTTGCAGGAATGAAAGCGTCACGGAGCAAGGACGGCGGACAGGACGGGGCGGCGTCGGAGATGGTGTCGTCGCCTCCGCCGGCCACCACCGAGATCGCCGCGCGGGTGCGCCGGCACCTGGTGTTCGGGTGGGGTGCGATCCTGTTCTTCCTGACCCTGGGGATCGTCCTCGAGGCCCTGCACGGGTTGAAGGTGGGATGGTACGTGAATCCGTCGGGTTCGGCCCGCCGGCTGATGTGGACCCTCGCGCACGCGCACGGGACGCTGCTGGGTCTGATCCACGTGGCGTTCGCGGTCACGCTGCCGTGGATGGGGCGGGTGGAAGGGCGACGGATGGCGTGGGTGTCGGCGTGCCTGCGGGCGGCGACGTATTTGCTGCCGGGCGGATTCTTCCTGGGCGGCCTGGTGACGTACGGGGGCGATCCGGGGCTGGGGGTGTTTCTCGTGCCGCCCGGGGCCCTGGCCTTGCTGGCGGGCGTCGGGGGGTGGTGGGTGTCCATCCGAAAGGCGTGAGGGCATGAGACCGAACAAGGGCGACGGGCGGGGATGTTCGCCGGGCGGGGGCCGGTGGTGGGGTGTGGCGGTACTGGCGCTGGTCTTCTCGGTGGCGCGGCCAGGAGAGGGCGCCGAGGGCCAGGCCGGGGCGGACCCGCGCACGGCGGGGACCAAGGCCATGGCGGCGCGCCTCGTGGAGTTGGCTCGCCGGGTGGACCCCCTGAACACGCGCTTCCTGTCGACGGGCCAGGTGGAGCGTTGGGAGGCGACGTTCCGGGAGACGCCGGCGTTGACGAACGATCCGGCGACCCGGTTCAAGTACGCGGAATCGTTGTTGAACGCGGGTCGGAATCGGGAGGCCCAGGACGAGTTCCGCGCGGTGGAGGCGGTGTCGATGGCGAAGGGCGGGAACGTGGCCGGAGAGAACCGGCGGTTGCTCCGCCAGCGTCAGGCCCTCTGTTTCCTGCGCGAGGCCGAGCGGTTGAACTGCCTGACGAACCACAACGCGGAATCCTGCCTGCTGCCGTTGCGGGGGGGAGGCATTCACCGCGAGCAGGCGCCGTCCCGGGCGGCGTGGGGGGTGCTGACCAACCTGTTGGCGGAGTTCCCGGAGGACCTCTCGGCACGCTGGCTCCTCAACGTCACCGCCATGACCCTCGGGGAGTATCCCGGCGGCGTGCCGGCGCGGTGGCGGATCCCCGAATCGGTGTTCGCGTCCGAAATCCCCTTCCCGCGCTTCCGGGACGTCGGCGTGGCCGCCGGCATCGCCGACAACCAGCTCTCGGGCGCGAGCGTGGTCGATGACTTCGACGGGGACGAGTTGCTGGACATCGTGGTGACGTCGTTCGGTTTGCTCGACCCGATGCGGTTCTACCGCAATCGCGGGGATGGAACCTTCGAGGACCGGACGCGGGCGGCGGGCTTGGAAGGGGAGGTGGGTGGGTTGAACGCGGTGCAGGCGGATTACGACAACGACGGGCATCTGGACCTGCTTGTCCTGCGCGGCGCATGGAATCGGGAGGAGGGGAGGTTCCCGAACTCGCTGCTGCGGAATCGGGGGAACGGTACGTTCGACGACGTGACCGAGGCGGCGGGGCTGTTGTCCTTTCACCCGACGCAGGTGGCGGTGTGGTTCGATTTCGACGGCGACGGCTGGCTGGACGTGTTCATCGGCAACGAGTCGATTCCGGGCTTGTCGCGGCATCCGAGCGAGTTGTACCGCAACCTGGGCAACGGGAAGTTCGTGGAGATGGCGCGGACTGCGGGGGTGACGGTGGGTGGCTACGTGAAGGGCGCCTCGGCGGGGGATTTCAACGGCGACGGACGCCCGGACCTGTACGTGTCCGTGCTGGGCGGGCAGAACCGGTTGTTCCGCAACGACGGCCCGCGGGATGCGGCGCGGGGCGCCGCGGGAGGCTGGACGTTCACGGACGTCGCCGCGGCGGCGGGAGTGACCGAGCCGATCCAGAGTTTTCCGTGCTGGTTCTTCGACTTCGACAACGACGGGCGGGACGACCTCTGGGTGTCGGGGTACAAAATCACGGGGGTGGGTGACATCGCCGCCGACTATCTCGGGCTTCCGAATCCAGGGACCCGGGCGCGCCTGTACCGGAACCGCGGCGATGGGACGTTCGGGGATGCGACGAAGCCGGCGGGGGTGGACCGGATCTACCACGCGATGGGGGCGAACTTCGGCGACTTGGACAACGACGGCTGGCTGGACCTGTACCTCGGCACGGGCGATCCGGATCTGGCGACCGTGATTCCGAACCGGGCGTTGCGGAACGCGGGGGGAACGCGGTTCCAGGACGTGACGACGGCGGCGGGGTTGGGACATCTGCAAAAGGGACACGGCGTATCGTTCGCGGATGTGGACAACGACGGGGACCAGGACCTGCACGAGGACCTGGGCGGGGCGATGTCGGGCGACGTGTATCCCAACGTGTTGTTCGAAAACCCCGGGATGGGAAACCACTGGCTGATCCTCCGGCTGCAGGGGACGAAGGCGAACCGGTGCGCGCTGGGCGCGCGGGTGCGGGTGGACTTGCAGGAGGGCGGCCAGCGGCGGCAGCTGTATCGCACCGTGGGTCCGGGGGGGAGCTTCGGGGCCAACCCGCTGCGGCTCGAGATCGGGTAGGGTCGGGCGGAGCGAATCCTCGGCGCGGAGATCACCTGGCCCGGCAGCGGGACGAGGCAGGCGCTGACCGGACTGGAGCGGGATCGTGGGTATGTGGTGCGGGAAGGCGACGAGGCCAGGGCCATGCCGCTGCGAAGGTTCAAATTCCCGGCGGACGCCCCGGTGCAGCATCATCATCACTAGAGCCATCGCGCCGCCCCGCACGCTGGCTCGCGGGCACCCGGTGGACAAATCGGCCGGACGGGTTTCCAATGGCGGGGTGGTGCACACGACGAACGGATGGCGCAGGGTTCAGCGGCGACGGAGCTTTCTTCGGAGCGGCGTTTTCGGGGCGGGACTGGTGTCCCTTTCCTCCGTCGTACGGGGCGCCCCGCGCGGCGAGTTCCGGTTCGCCATTGCCCATAACCTGCCGCCGAATTCCACGATCTCCGTTTCCCTGCAGGCGTTGTCGCGCCGGTGGATGGACGTCCTGGGCGACCGGATGGAACTGACCTTCCTGCCGCCGATTCCCGGCGGCGACGGCGTGTTGCTGCGGCGGATCGCCGTCAACCAGGTCCAGGGAGCCGTGATTGGCGCGACGGGTTTGGGCATGATCGATCCCGCGGCGAGCGCCTTTCAGGCGTTGCCGTTGCTGTGGGACTCCTGGCGGGCCTTCGACGAGGCCCGGGACCGGGTTCGTCCCATCCTCGAGGACCGCGTCCGCGAGCAGGGTTATCACGTCATCCTCTGGGGCGAGGGCGGTTGGTTGCGCTGGTTCTCGAACAAACCCCTGACCTCGCCCGCCGACCTGAAGACCTTGCGCATCGCGAGCGACGGGACGGTTCCCACCTGGGCCGAGGATGCCAAACGGCTGGGCATTCCGGTGGCGGCGGCTCCGGACAAGCTCGGAGCCGCCATGGCCGCGGGCGAGGTCGACGCCGTCCTGGCGCCCACGAGCCGGGCCGTGGATTTGGGCGTCGCGAAGGCGGCCCGGTCCGTGTTCAGCCTGAAGTGGGCGCCCGTGGTCCAGGCCCTGGTCTTTTCGTCCAAGGCATGGGAACGCGTGCCGGTCGAGATACGTCGACGGGCGCTGTCCCTGGCCGAAACCATCGCGCACGAAATCCGGGCGAATCTGCGGGCCGAGGACGACGCGGCGATGACGCGGTTGACGGATCAATTCGGCCTGCGGGTCGTCACCCCCGGACCCGAGGCGCTCGCGGACTGGAACCGGATTGCCGCCGACCTGCGCGCCCGGGCTCGCGGGACGGCCGTGCCTGAGGCCGTCCATGACCAGATCGTCGGGGGCCCGGTTTCGCCGAAGTCCTGAGGTGGCCGCCGCGCCTAGGGTTCGCCGCCGAGGAACCGCTCGAAGAACTCGTAAAGCTGACCGTTCGACTCGGGGGTCGGGTCGTGGGTGGGCCGGGTCGTGAACACGACGCGGTTGGATTGGCCCAGGACCCCGTGAACGGCCACCAGGTGGTTCAAGGCGCGCCAGCGCTCCACGGGATCCTCCGCCCCCCCGGACACGAGAAACGGGCGGGGTGCGAGCAACGCATGGATCTCGTGCAGGTCCCGGCCCGCCTCCACCAACCGGGCGTACGCGCCGGTGCGCCCGTTCCCGGGCGTCGGGATGCCGGGCTTCCGCGTCGCGCCCGCATCCAGCCCGAGGTACCAGGGTTCCCAGTAGTTCACGTTGGACCGGGATTCGTCGAAGACGATCCCCGGATCGCTGACGGCAACGGCGGCAAAACGGTCCCAGAGCGCGGCGGCGAACAGCGCCCATTTGCCTCCGTAGGAGTGGCCGGTCACGCCGATCCGGTCGGGATCGACGTTCGGACGCCGGGCCAGCGCCTGCCAGGCGTTCGCGGCCACGTACGCGTGGAAGGACAGGGGTTGGCATTGCGCCGCGCCGAGCTCGGGCTTCCAGGCGTTGCCACCGGGGGTGCCGATGGACAACGTGACGAACCCGCGTCGTGTGAGTTCGAGACCGAAGTCGCGCAAGGCCTGCTTCGGATTGAGGCCCACGCTGGTTTCCGGTTCGTAGTACACGACGAGCACGGCGGGCCGGCGCCCCGGACGATCCGGTTCGAGCAACCAGCCCTCCCCGGTCCGACCCGGCGCGATTTCGAGCCGAACCCGGCTTTGCCGGATGTCCTCGCGACGCTCCTCCCGGAGGATTTCGAGTTTCGGTTCCGCGAGGAGCGGAGGCCAGGGCCCCAGGACCTCCTCCCAGTACGCGCGAAGTTCCGCCCGGCGGCGCGCCCAGTCCTCCGGAGTCCGCACGGGACGACCGTCGTCGAAGGTCAGCACCGGACGGAAGGTGCCGAGCTGTCCGGCGTGCGCCGCGGGCGGGGAAAGGAACGGACGCAGCCGGGCCAGGGGGTCGACCGTCACGATGCGTCGCTGGTACCGGGCCAGGCGGGGCGTGCCGGAATCGGCGACCCGCAGGACGAGATGGATGGTTTCCGGGCGCTTTGCGGGGGGAGCGGTGAAATGAAAGACCGGGCCTTCGGCGCGTCCCTGGAGCGGGCCCTGCCAGGTACCGGCCTCGGGGTAGAAGAACCATTCGTACGACAACGCATCGGCGTCCGGGTCCCGGGAGGCGGCGGCGCGGAACACGTGCGTTTGCCCGGGCGCGAGCACGAGTTCGGCGGGGCCGTCGATGCGGGCGATGGGCGGGTGATTGGCGGTGGGGCGCGGCGGGACGCACGCGTCGAGCCGGGCTTGGAAATCGTGCTGCAGGTCTTCGGCCCAACGCAGCAGGGTGTTGTCCCGGTTCGTCGTGCCCTGCCAGCCGTCGAACTGGTTCGCCCAGAAGTACGGCAGGCCCGATGTCGGGTTCCGTGGGCCCAGGCGTCCGCCCCAGCCCCCCCAGCCGGGATGGTCGGGCGCGTTGATTCCGTTCGGCACGAGATACAGGAAGCTCAGGCTGTCCCCCTCCTTCTGCAGCGGGGAGGTGTTGGTCGGGTACAGCGCCCCGAGGGGGCCGTGGCCCGTCAGGCAGTCGCGGACGAGATCGAAGCCGCCCGCGCGGGCCGTCAGCGCGGAGAACCGATGGTACCAACGCCGACGGTCGAGTTCCGGTCGCCACGTGTCGACCCACAGCGGGAACGGCGGCGCAAGGTCGCTCGTGTGCGGCCCGAACGCGTCCGTCGAGGCCAGCCGAAGCCGGGACTTGAACGCGGCGTATCCGGAGGGACCGCGCTCGCGCAGGACCCGGTCCAGTGCCCGTCGCAGATTGTTCGTCGCGGATCCCCGGTCGCTGCCCCAGTCCGAGTACCACACGGGTCGCGGATCGGGCCGGTCGATGGCCGCGACCAGCAGGGCCACCGCCTCGTCGGTGTCGTCATACCCCGCCACCGCGCGGGCCCGGAGCAGGTCCGGGGCGGGATAACGGGGGTCGTGTCGAACCAGGTTGGTCCAGCACTGGCCGTAGGCGTCGATCAGGCGGCGCACGATGCCTAGGCCGGTGCGTTCCGGGTTGCGGTTTTCGCCGGGACGCGCAACGGGGCGGTTGGCGATGATCCCCTCGATATCCCATTCGTTCGCGTACAGGAGGAAGCGGACCAGCGATTGTTCGTCGTCCGGATCCCCGCCGGCATCGGTCTCGATGATCAACCGGAGGCGCGGGGTTTCCTTCGAAGCCTCGCTCGGGGCCGCGGACTCGGCGGGTGGGCGGAGGTCGGTGGAGTCCCGTGGTTCGGCGGCGGCGGCGAGGAGGCGGAAGGCCTCGTTCTCCCGGGCCGGGGAATCGGTGCGGGCGTCGTTCCACGAGGCGACGAGATCGAGCGAGGGCAGGACGGCGAGTCCGCGGATGCCGCCGTGGCCGAGCGCGGCGAAGAGGTTGGTGGGCGCGTCGGGCCAGTGCCGGTGCCCGTCGGCCTCGAGGCCATTGACCCACCAGAGGAAGCTGTAGCTCCCGAAGTGCTCCGTCTGGTTGTCGGGGACCCGGCGCGAGCCGAGGGTGCGCTGTCCCGGAAGCATCGGGGCGGCGCGGGTGCCTGCCCGCGGCAGGGTCGCGGGCAGGGGCGATCCCAACGCCAGGGCGACCAGGTCCTCGCGGAGCAGTTGCCGGTCTCCCCAGCGTCCGCGCTGAAGGTAGAGCTGCCCGAAACGCGCGAAATCCCGGGGTGACACGGCGAGGCGCCCGGCCCGGTCGCCGGCACCCATCGCCAGGAACGTCGGCGCGTCCTCGCACCCCAACGGATCGGCCAGTCGGGGCCGCAGCAGCACGTCGTCCACGGACGCCCAAGGCTGCTGCCAGACCTTGGGAAACAGGAGATCCACGAAGAGCGCCATCTGCCAGTCGTTGTAGGCAAACGCGGTCCCCGGACGCTCGGCCAGGCCGTAACAGGAGGTCTGCGTGGCGAGGTGCCGGAACGTGATCGACCGTTCCTTGAACCCGAGTTCCGGGTTCCAATCGTACAGACGCGGTTCGTGCCGGTGCGCCGGTTCGTCCAGGGACGGAATCCGGCCCTCCGCCACCGCCAGCAGCAGGAAATGCGTGAACCACGGCTTGCACGCCGACGCGACGTCGGCGCGTTTCGCGGCATCGCCCCAGGAGAAGACCAGCCGCCCATGGCGTACCACGCAGCCGCGTCCTCCGACGAAGCGCGCATATTCCTCGAGGCGATCCGGACGCAGTCCGACGTCGGACGGCGCGGACGTGGGCCAGGGCGCGGCTCCGGCCGAGCAGCGCCCGGCGACGCCGGCGACGAGGAGCAGTGCGACGCCGGCGAGCGCGGGCGCCACCCCGGCGATGCGACGGGAGGCCTGCCTGGCGGTGGCGGGTGGCTCGTTCATGGCCTGGCTTTCGCCCGGCGCGGTGGGTGCGTCGGGATCCATCAGTCGGGGTAGCCCTGCGGATTCCGCACGTGCCAGCTCCAGGCGGAGGCGACGATGTCGCGGAGCGCCGGGAAGCGCGGGGTCCAGCCCAGTTCGGCCCGGGCCTTCGCGGCATCCGCCACGAGGCGGGGCGGGTCGCCGGGGCGGCGGGACTGTTCCACCACGGGGATGGGGCGCCCGCTGATCTCCTGACAGGCCTGGATCACCTCCCGGACGGAGTATCCGCCGCCGTTGCCGAGGTTGAAGAAACCGGAACAACCGGCCTGGAGGGCACGGATATGGGCGTGCGCGAGATCGATGACGTGGACGTAGTCGCGGATGCAGGTGCCGTCGGGGGTGGGGTAGTCATCCCCGAAGACCGAGATG
>CAZSOV010000300.1:0-9816 GCA_964608505.1 uncultured Verrucomicrobiota bacterium | reverse complement strand
CGCGGGCCCGCTCTTTGGACCGCACCCCGCCCCACCGCACAACATCCCGGCCAGCAGCGCCATCCCCAGGCCGGACCGGACCCGTCTGTATCTCGAAGACATCGGAGCGCGCACGCTAGGAACCCCGCCCCCGCCGGTCAATCGTCCGCTCAATCATAGATTACATCCCGCAGTATTTCTAGTTGTCCTGCACCCCGGGTTCGTCATCATCCGTGCATGCCGCGTCCCCGCCTCAAGGCACCGCCGGACCTGCCCCAGGCCTACTACCACTGCGTCTCCCGCATCGTGGATCGCCGCTTCATCTTCGCACCGGCCGAGAAGGAGCACTTCGTCCGGCTCCTCCGCGAGTGCGCGGAGTTCTGCGAGGTTCGCATCCTCACCTACTGCCTCATGTCCAATCACTTCCATGTGCTGGTCGAGGTCCCGCGCCGGCCTCCTCCCGAGCAACGACCCTCCGCGGACCTGGTCCTGGCGAAATTGGCCAAGCTGTCGGGGCATCAGAACGTGGGGATGGTCCGGCAACGGTTCGAGATGTATCGCCAGGCGCACGATGCCGCGGGGGAGGCGAAGTACCTGGCGACCTTCCACGCCCGGATGTGGGACGTCAGCGAGTTCATCCGGGTGCTCAAGCAGCGCTTTACCCTCTGGTACAATGCGCGGACGGGGCGCAAGGGCACGCTGTGGGAGGACCGCTTCAAGAGCGTGCTGGTGGAGGGCGCGGGTCAGGCGTTGACCACGATGGCGGCCTACATCGATCTGAACCCGGTGCGGGCGGGGATCGTGCCGGATCCCAAGGACTACCGGTGGAGCGGCTACGGGGAGGCGATGGCGGGGAAGCGGGGGTCGCGGCTGGGGATCCAGACGCTGGTGACGGCGCTGCAGCGGGGCCGGGAGGAGAGCGTGAGCCGGTCGATGGAGGTGTACCGGACCTGGCTGTATCGGGAGGGGGACGAACGGCGGGAGTCAACGGGAGCGGATGGCCGGACGGCGCGGGGCGCGGTGAAGGCGACGTCGGTGGCGGAGGTGCTGGCGGCGAAGGGGCAATTGCCGTTGGGGGAGTACGTGCGGTGTCGGGTGCGGTATTTCTGCGATGGCGCGGCGTTGGGGAGTCGGGAGTTCGTGGAAAGCATCTTCCGGCAACACCGGGAGAAGTTCGGGAAGAGGCGGAAAGACGGGGCGCGGCGGATGAAGGGGCTGGAAGCCGGGGAGTTGTTCACGCTGCGCGATCTGCAGAAGGGCCTGTTTGGATAGGGTTGGAGGTCCGGACGACCGCAGGAAGCGGTCGGCTCCGGCCGGGGCAGCCCGACTCCGATCTCCGTGCCCGGACCTCCGGAACACCGCCTCATTTCAACCGGTCATCCCGGCTCCACGCCACGTGACCATCCAGCCACAGCCGGTTCTTGCCCTTGGCATGCGCGCCCCACCCGCGCAACTCCGCCTGGACCCCGGGGGCCGCCGCCGGAAAATAGACGTCGACCGCGAACTCCACTTCCGCCCATCCGTTCGGCTGGCCGACCTGCGGGTTGCCCGCGCCCTGCAACTCCGCGAAGGCCGTGTCCCGTCGTTTCCCCCAAAAATTGTCGGGCGCGACCGGATCGTCGATCCGGTCGAACCTCCACATCCAGTAACGAACCGGCGGCTGGTTCGTTCCGGAGCTTTGCCGGGTCTGCACCACGTCCAGGACCCGGCGGGCCGCGAGCGACGGACACTGCCAGACTTGCGGCACACCGACCGCGACCTGATTTGACAGGGCGGGTACGGCCCACCCGGCCCGCGGATCGCTTGTCGGCCAGGAGGACCACGGTTTGTAACCCTCGGGCAACGCCGTCTTCAGGTCGCGCCGGTCCGGGAATCGATCGTCGTGGTCGCCGAGGTAGAGTTCCCAGCCGAGCCCGATCTGCCGGAGGTTCGAGCGACACGCCGTGCTGCGTCCGGAGGCCTGGGCCCGACCGAGGGCGGGGAGCAGCAACGACGCGAGGATCGCGATGATCGCGATCACGACGAGCAACTCGATCAGCGTGAAGCCCCGCTTACTCGGACAACGCGAACGCGACATAGGCATCTCCGCTGCGCGTCCCGAGCTTGCCGCCGCCGCACGCGATCACGACGAACTGCTTCCCGTTCACCGCGTATGTCGAAGGCGTCGCGTAGCCCGCCGCGGGGAGCGGGGCTTCCCACAACACCCGCCCGGTGCGCGCATCGAACGCCCGGATTTTCTCGTCCTTCGTCGCCGCGATGAACAGCACCCCCGACGCCGTCACCACCGGGCCCCCGTAGTTCTCCGTGCCGGTGGGCGGAACCCCCTTCGCCGTCAGCTCCGGCAACTCGCCCAGCGGCACCTGCCACGCGATCTCCCCCTTGTTGAGGTCGATGGCATTCAGCGTGCCCCACGGCGGCTTGACCGCGGGATACCCGTCCGGATCGGTCCAGCGGTTGTACCCGGTGTGCCCGTACGGCGACCGAATCAGGACCGTCGACGACTCCGGCTCCGGATGCCGTTCCGCGCTCGCGCCCGGCTGGGCGGCGGCAGCCTTTGCCGCGACCGGCTGGGGCAGGTCGAGCAGCAGTCGCGCCAACCCGCGCCGTTCCGGTTCCGTGAGGAAGCTGAACGACGGCATGTTCCCCCGCCCGGTTCCCAGCAACGTCACGATCTCGTCCTCCTTGAGCTTCTTCCCGACCTCCACGAGAGCCGGGATGTTGCGCCCCACCTCGCCCTTGCGGTCGAGGCCGTGGCAGGAGGCGCAAACCGCGTTGTAGAATTGCTCCGGCGTCCCGATGTTCCCCTGTCCCGTCGCGGCCGCCGTCGGGATCATCTGGAGAATCCACGGCATCTCGTTCGCGTTCACGTACAGCCAGCCCCGTGCCGGATCGAACGCCGCCCCGCCCCATTCCGCCGCGCCGTCGAATCCCGGATAAATCACCGTCCCGTTCGTGCCGGGGGGCAGCCACGGCTGGTGCGCCAGCACCTGGCGCCACCGCGCGAACACCGCGGCCCGCGCCGCCGGCGTCCGGTCCGTGATCGTCGTCTCGTCGAACCACTGCCGCGCGAACGGCGGCGGCTTCAGCGGCACCGGCTGGGTGGGCCACGCGGATTCACCCATCAGATCCGACTTCGGCACCGGTCGTTCCTCGATGGGGAAAAGCGACTTCCCCGACTCCCGCTCGAACACGTACACGTGCCCGGACTTCGTCGTCTGCGCCACCGCATCCACCCGCCGCCCTTCGTGCTCCACCGTCACGAGCGTCGGCGGCGCGGGGAAATCCCGGTCCCACAGATCGTGATGCACCGCCTGGAAGTGCCACAGCCGACGTCCGGTCGCCGCGTCCAGCGCCAGCAGGCAGTTGGCGAACAGGTTCTGTCCCAGCCGATCCCCGCCCCAGAAATCGAACGCCGCCGATCCCGTCGGCACGAACACGATCCCCCGGGCCTCGTCCACCGCCATGCCCGCCCAGCAATTTGCCCCGCCCGCCGTCTTCCAAGCGTCCGGCGGCCACGTCTCGTATCCGAACTCCCCCGGCCGCGGGATCGGACGAAACGTCCACTCGATCCGGCCCGTCCGCAGATCATAGGCGCGGATGTGCCCCGGAGCCGCCGGTCCCGGCCCTTCGGAAACGCGAGTCGGCAGGATCAGGAGGTTCTTCCAGATCGCCCCCGGCGTGTTCGCCAGCACGAACTGATCCCGCGCCGGGCGATCCAACCCCTCCCGGATGTCGACCCGTCCGCCGTCCCCGAAGGACGGAATCAACCGCCCGGTGCGCGCGTCCACCGCGTGCAGGTGGAACCCCGCGGTGTAGACGATCCGACGCTCCTCCCCATCCTTCCAGGTCACCACGCCGCGGTTCACGCCCAGGGCGTTGCCACCCGCCTGACCCGCGAACGGGTCATAACGCCACCGCTCCGCCCCCGTCGCCGCGTCCAACGCCACGAGCTTCAGCGTCGGCGTCGTGCCGTACAGCACCCCGTCCACGATGATCGGATTGCACTGGATCTGGGATCGCCCGTTCGTGCTGCCGTCGCCGCTCCGGTAGATCCACGCCTGCCGCAACCGCGCCGCGTTCCCCGGCGTGATCTGCTCCAGCCGCGAGTAATGCTGCTGCCCCGCATCGCCCAGCGGCACGGGCCAGTCCGGCCCCGCCGCCCCCTGCCCCGCCATCGCCGTGGCAAGCCAGATTGCGAAACCGAACGCGGCACGGAGGCGGGGGGCGGGGCGTTTCACGCACCAACTGTTGTCGTCCGGCGCCGCGATTTCCAGCCCCGGCTGCCTCCGTCCGTCCGCACCGGATCCCGAACCAGCCCCGGCTCGGGACCGCCGCGCGTCACCCGCGCGTCCGCCGCCTGGATCCTCCCGAACTCCCCCGCACCGGGACCGCGGCCGGGGCCGGGGCCGGCGTCCGCCCGGTCAGACCGTGCTTCTCCCGCAGGTGCAAACTCAGGTTCTGGAGATCGGGGAACAACGCGTAGTGATCGAGCCCGGCCACGGCGAGAAAATCCCTCGCCGCGGTCAGCGCCGCCCAGGGCAGCTCCACCTTGCGAAGATACTTGCGCCAATCCGACAGCGCCTCGATGGCGAGCAACTTGTCTCCGTGAATCGTGAACCAACCGCGTTGCGCGTGGATGCGGGCGCTGCGTTGACGCGGATAGATGGCGACGGGCCAATCCCAGCCCAGGCCGCCCTCGGTCAGCAGATCCGAGTATCCGAAATAGGTACCCTCCCACTCCTTCCTCCCCTCCAACCACCCCAGATTGGGCGGGTAGATCAGGTCCGCCCCCCACTCGGAGCATTCGTTCAGCCGATACGGATTTAGTACCCAGACACAGGGCGGAGGCAGGGGCCGCCCCGCTCCATCGACGCCTTGGTTCGCGTCGACGCCAAGCACCGCGAAATACACCGCCACTCCCAGCACCTCCGTCCAGTCCAGCAGGCGCGTGGGAGTCCCATGATGCTGCATGGCAAACAGGATGTCCCAGTCGCTCTCGATCACGCCGTGCAACTCGCGCGCCCGGGCGGAAAACTCCCAGTACAAGTCGGACTCGATGTCCCGGATGCGTGGCGCGTCGCGCCCGTCCGGATCCGCGAAGTTCCGAAACAGGGACGGCAGGAGGGAATGCGTGGACCGGGCGTGTCCCCGAAACCAGGGCTCGCATCCGCCGGGAGCACCGCAACCGACTTCCGCCCCGGCCTCGGCAATCCGTTCCAGAAAGGCGCTCCACAGGGCCTTCCCCTCGGCACTGGAGGCCGGCGTCATCAAGCTCATCGCGAGCCCTTATAGGAGCTGCCCCAGGACCCGCACAACAGGAAACCCGGTCCCGCCCACGCGTCGTCGCGTCGTCGCGTTGGATCGAATCAGGCCGGGCTCGCCGAACCCTCGTCGCCGGTGCCGGCCCCCGGACGGACGATCGACAGCACGTAGGCATCGGACCGCAGATACTTCGTCGCCGCGGCACGAACCTGGTCTTCGGTAACGGCCTCGAACCGCGCGTCCTCCGCCTCCGAATGTTCGAATCCGAGACCGTACAACTCATCGAGCGCCGTCATGAGCGCGAGGCCACCCAGATCCTGGCGCGCGATCTTCTTTTGCCCGATTACCTTCGCCTTCGCCCGGCGCAGTTCCTCGGTGGTCAACCCCTCGTCCCGAAGTTTCGCGATCTCGCCGAGGAACTCCTCCGTCACCCGGTCCGCCTTGGTCGGCTCGGTTCCGGCGTAGAAGCTGAAATACCCGGGCACCAGGCCCGTGAAATTCTGGGCCCCGACGTAGTAGGCGAGCCCCAACTCGTCCCGGATGCGCAGGAAGAGGCGCGATCCGAGGTCGCTGCAGGCCTCCTGCACCAGCTCCAGCGCATGGCGGTCGGGCGACCGCAGGTCCGCCCCGTGAAATCCGATCACGACGACGGCCTGCTTCTTGTCGCGCTCCTCCTCCACCCGCAGACAGCGCGTGGGCGCGGGGGCGGAGGGGAGCGGTTCGAGCCCCGCGGAACCCGCCAACCAACCGCCGAACACCCGCTCCACCGCGGCCGTCACCCGGGCCAGATTCACGCGCCCGTAGATCGCGAGCACCGCGTTGTTCGGCACCACCAGACGCCGGTGATGCGCCCGCAGATGGTCCAGAGTCAGGGCCCCCACCGATTCCTCCGTCCCGCTCGTGTCCAGCCCATACCCCTGCCCGGCGAACAACTCGCGGCGCATCGACTTCACGGCCATGTGGAGCACCTGGTCCTTTTGCGCGCGAATCCCCGCCAACTGCGTTTCCCGCTCGCGTTCGAGTTCGTCGGCCGGAAACGACGGTGCCAACAACACCTCCGCCAGCATCTCCAGGCCGAGATCGAAGTCGGAATCCAGCACCTCCAGCGTGACGCCGAAACTGTTGTTCCCGGCATATGTGTCGATGGCGCCGCCCACGGACTCGATCTCCGTCGCGATCTGCTCCGCCGACCGGCGGTCCGTTCCCTTCAGCAGCATCCGCGTCATCAACCCCGTGATCCCGCTGTCCCCGGACGTCTCGGCCAGCACCCCGCCCTGCAGGACGATCCGCATCTCGACGAACGGCAGACGGTCGTCCTCCTTCACCAGCAGCCGCAATCCGTTCCCCAGCGTCACCCGCCGGATCGGGTGCTGCGCGTTTTTCTCCCGCCGCACCTCCACCGCCGGGCGGCTGCCCTCGGGCAGCAACGCCGCCACCGTCCGGTTCTCGTCCGTCAGGTGCGTCCGCGCCACCCGCTGCACGTCCGCGCAGGTCACCCGGAACACTGCTTCCAGGTAACGCCCGGAGAAACCGAGGTCGCCCACCGCCATCCAGCTCCCCCCCAGATCCTGCGCCTGCCCCTGCATGGTCTTGCGCGCCCCCATCGTGGCCGCGGTGATCTGCTTCACGGCCTTCGCCAGCTCCGCCGCGCTCGGCGCCTCCTCCGCCAGACGCCGCACCTCCGCCTGCATCGCCGCCACCGCCGCGCCGAACTTGTCCCCGTCCGCCACCGCGCTCAGCCCGAACAGGCCCGGACTCCCCGGATTGTAGGTCCAGGCCTCCGCCGTATGCACCAACCCCGCCTTCTCCCGCACCTGGCGGTGCAGACGCGAACTCCGTCCCGCCCCCAGCACCACGCTGAGCACGTCCAAGGCCGGCAAATCCGGATGGCGCAACTCCGGGATGTGCCAGGAAACGTGGATGTGCCCCAGCTCGACGTTGCTCTCGTCCACGCGCTCGCGCGGCGCGGTCTGGCGCGGTTCCAGCACCGGAGCCTCCGGGGCCAGCGGACGCGCCTTCGCTCCCGCGAACGCCTCGCGCACCTGCGCGATGACCTGCCCGGCCTCCACGTCTCCCACCACCACGAGGAACAGGTTGTTCGGCGCGTACTTCTCCCGGTAATACCCCAGCACGTCCTCCCGCCGAATCGTGTTGAAGATGTCCGGCAGCCCGATCACCGGATACCGGTACGGACTCCGCGTGTACGCCGCCTCGAACAAAGCCCGGCTCGAACGCCGGCCCGGGTCGTCATGGCACATGTCCATCTCCCGCCGGATGACATCCAGTTCCTTCACCAACTCGTCCTCCGGCAGCGTCGCGTGCTGCATGATGTCGCACAGGATGTCCACGGCCACCCGCGCGCCCGTGTTCGGCACGTTGATCCAGTACACCGTCCGGTCGAACGAGGTGTACGCGTTCATGTACCCCCCCGCCTCCTGCACCTCCTGGTCGATCCGACCCGAACCCCGCGTCGTCGTCCCCTTGAACAACATGTGCTCCAGCACGTGCGACAACCCCGCCCCCAGCCAGCGCCCCTCGTCCACGCTTCCGGCCCGGCACCACGCCTGCGCCGAAACCACCGGCGCGCTGTCGTCCTCCCGCACGATCAGCACCAGCCCGTTCTCCAACGTGACCACCCGCGCTTCCAACGGGAGCGACGCGGTTTCTTCGACGCACGACGACATGAGACGGGCAGCTTGGCCGGGCCGGGGTCCGCGCGAAAAGCGGAAAGGTGGGTTTCGGAACACCTCGCCGTCAGGTGCCGCAGAAGGTCCGATACCGGTCCCCGCCCGCGGGTGGCACCTCCGCCAGGTCCGTCGACTCCGCCTCGTCCGCGTACGGTTGCGCCAGGACCTCCAGCAACCCGAGGAACGCGCCCAGGTCGCCCCGCCGGGTCGCCGCGTCGAGCGCGTCCTCGACCCGGTGGTTTCGGGGGATCACGGCGGGATTGTTGCGCTTCATGAGCGCGGCGACGGCCCGGGGATCCCTCGCCTGCCGCGCCAACCGGGCGCGCCAGCGCAACCGCCACGCCATGAAATCCGCGTCCTCCCCCGCCTCCCCCTCCCGCTCTCCGGAACTCAACCCCCGGAAAGTCCGGGTGAAATCCGCCCCCCGTCGCTGCATCCAGCGCAACAAGTCCCCCACCAACTCCTCATCGCCCGGCTCCGCGTCGAACAACCCCAGCTTCGATCTCATCCCCGTCAGCCAGGCCCGCTCGTACTTCCCTGTGTACCCTTCGATCACCCGCTGCGCCTCCGCCAGCGCCCGCTGCGGGTCCGGATCGAGGACCGGCAACAGCGCCTCCGCCAGCCGGGCCAGGTTCCACTGCGCGATGCGCGGCTGGTTCCCGTAGGCGTAGCGTCCGTGACGGTCGATGGAACTGAAGACCGTGGCCGGATCGTAGGCGTCCATGAACGCGCACGGACCGTAGTCGATGGTCTCGCCGGACAACGCCATGTTGTCGGTGTTCATCACCCCATGCACGAACCCGACGCACTGCCAGCGCGCCACCAGCGCGGCCTGCCGGTCCACCACCGCCTCGAGCAGCGCGACGTAAGGCTGCCCGGCTCCCGCTGCCTCGGGGTAGTGCCGCTCCACGGCGTGCTCCGCCAGCGCGGCCAGGGCCTCCCGATCCCCCCGCGCCGCTGCCCATTCGAACGTTCCCACCCGCAGGTGACTCGACGCGACCCGCGTCAGCACGGCGCCTGGCAACGGTTCCTCCCGGAACACCGGCTCCCCCGTTGCCGTCACCGCCAGACTCCGCGTCGTGGGAATTCCCAAGGCGAACATCGCCTCACTGATCAGGTACTCCCGCAGCATCGGACCCAGTGCCGCCCGCCCGTCCCCGCGCCTCGAATAGGGCGTCGGACCCGCGCCCTTGAGCTGGATGTCATGCCGTTCGCCGGTCGGAGTCCGCTGTTCTCCCAGCAGGATCGCCCGGCCATCCCCCAGAAACGTGAAGTTTCCGTACTGATGCCCCGCATACGCCTGCGCCAGGGGATCCGCTCCTTCCGGCAACGCGTTGCCCACGAAGATCGCCGCGTTCTCCGGGCTCCCCACCCGCTCGGGGTCCAACCCGAGCGACCCCGCCAGCGACCGGTTGAACACCACCAGGCGCGGCGCCGCCACTGGCGTCGGTTGAACCCGCGAGAACAACCGCTCGGGCAGCCGCGAGTACGAATGCTCGAGTCGCCAGCCATCGGGACTCGGAACCGCTTGAGTTGGGATCGACATGAAGTCCACGCCACCCGCGTGGCGCCGGGGAAAGTGGGTGCGCCTCCCGCCCCCGTCAATCCGTGCCGCCCATGCCCTCACTCGACTCATTCCCGCGGTTTACATGTTATCGGATCCCGCGGTTATGATGGCTCGTCGATCCACCAGGTGGAGCGCGGAAGTCACCTTGGTTCCGGTTCGCACACGTGTGGCACGCTCCCCGCATGACCGGTCGGCCCGGGACGGGGTCGATGGCCCGGCCCTTCCCCCGGACCCGACCCGACCCGCAGGGCCGTTGACAAAGTCCGGCGTGGAACTGCGATGTGGGGCCGGCGACTGGCTCCCCGCCATAGCGTCTGCGCG
>CAZSOV010000299.1:0-9827 GCA_964608505.1 uncultured Verrucomicrobiota bacterium | reverse complement strand
CACGTAGGGCCAGATCAGGTCGCCCGAGCGCAACATGTTGAAGGCGGTCGCCATCTTGGTGCCTTCGAGGTAGCCGTGCTCGGTCATCGATTTTTCCACCGATGCCACCTGATCCTCGTCGACGAAGACCTTGAGGTCGCCGGCGTGGGTGAAGTCGACTTGGGTGGTGAACAGCGTCGCGGAGCGGATGCGCTTCTCCCCCTCCTTCGCGAACAGCGCCAGGGCTGCCGCAAGCAGGGTTCCCCCGACGCAATAGCCGATCGCATTGACCTCGCGCTCGCCGGTTTCCTTCTCGATGGCGTCCAGCGCGAACTGCAGCCCCTCGCGGATGTAGGCCTCCCAGCTCTTGCGGCCATGCCGCTTGGTCGGGTTGACCCATGAGATGACGAACACCGTGTGCCCCTGCGAAACCGCCCATCGGATGAACGATTTTTCGGGATTGAGATCGAGAATGTAGAACTTGTTGATCCAGGGCGGGAAGATCAGCAACGGGCGTTTCAGCACCTTGTCCGTCGACGGATCGTACTGGATGATCTCGGCGAGGTCGCTGCGCGCGACCACCTTGCCGGGCGTCGTCGCGACATTCTTGCCGACGGCGAAGCGTGAGTAGTCCGCCTGCCGCACCTTCAGGTCGTAGTCGCTGGCTTCCAGTTCCGCGATCAACTCGCCCTGCCGGACCCGGGTTCCCAGATCGACCACGATGGACTTGATCCTGCCCGGCACCTCCAGGCTCACCGGAGTCTGATCCACCGGCAGCAACGAACCGGTCACGGGAATGCTCCGCTCCAGCCGGCGCGCCTCGGCGGTGCCGAGGCGAAACACCCCGCCCTCCGTCACCGCCGCGGGGTTGGTGCCGCCCGAGGCCGCCTTGCCGGCGGCAGGACTGCCGCCCGGCGAACAGCCGGCCACCAGACTCACCAACGCCCCCAGACCGAGAAGCGGCGTCAACATGTCACGCATGGATGCGGGCATCATGCGGGCACCCCACCCCCTGGCCAAGGGGGATCTCGGGCTCCGGCCCCGGACCGGATCCCGGTCACACCCGCCCCGCCCCGGGCGCTTCGTAGCGGGCGAAGTGGACTTCCGCCGTGACCGCCATCCCGGCCCGGCAATCCCCGAGCAGGGCCGCCAGGGGGAGGAACGGGTTCTCCGTCTCGAATCGCCGCGCCAGAATGTCGTGCCGACGCGAATCCGACAGGAGCAGGTGGCTCAACTGCGCGGCATCGGCCTCCACCGGCCACCGCTCGCGCCCACCGCACACGGGCCGGTACTCGGTCCAGTCGGCCAGGTTCAAGCCATGGTCGTACGTCGGGGAACCCGGCGGCCCGGGCACGCCGACCACCGCCAGGACGTCGTCCAGCAGGATCTCGAAATCATAGACCAACACCGCCGCGCCGGGGGCGCAGACCGCGGGCAGTGCCGCCCGAAGCCGGGTCCCCTTGAGATAGACGAGGGAGCCGGCGAAGGTCAG
Organism: uncultured Verrucomicrobiota bacterium; assembly: GCA_964608505.1. GTDB lineage: Bacteria > Verrucomicrobiota > Verrucomicrobiia > Limisphaerales > CAIMTB01 > CAIMTB01. Next base: position 8,356 of record CAZSOV010000299.1, on the reverse strand, counting down.
CACCGCGAAGCGGGAGGAGGCCTGGCCCAGCCAGTCGACACCTCCCAGCACGTACTCCACCCGGGGATCCGCCTGGGCGGCCGCCAGCATGGCCGCGCTCGCATCCAGGCCGGTCACGCGCGAACAATGCCGTGTCAGGGCCACCGCGGAACGCCCCGTCCCGCAGCCAAGGTCCAGACCCGCGGCGAAACGCTCTTCCCTCGCGATCAGCCGTTCCAGGATCCGCTCGTGGAGCGGCGGTCGGAAGGCCGCGTAATGCCGGGCCGCGGCGTGGTCGTATCGTTCCATGGTCCAATCGCGTTCGCCTGCCCGCGGTCAACGTAGGACATCACCCCGGCCCAGCCCAGCCCCCGAACGCCAAGCGGCGCTCCCCGGAGAGGGAAGCGCCGCCGACAACCCGGGCAGGAACCCGTTACGGGACGAGCACGGCGCGGTAATACCGCTCGCGGCGTCCGGCGAAAGCGGTGGCGTCCGTCACGCGGATCGACGCACCGGTCAGGCTGGGAATGTCCTGCAGCGTCTGCCAGGCATCGGCCGCGCCCAGGCTGTTGCGATACTCGACGCGGTAGTGCGCGCCGGCGACGCCCTGGGACAGGACGACGACGGGCTGCGCACCGGCGATCTCGAGCGCGATGCCGGGCGGCTTCGTGGCGCCCGCGAACGCGGTGGCATGATTCAGCACGACCGCCTCGGTCAGGAGTTCATCGTAGACCGTGACGCGGTGGATCGTGCCGGTCATCGGCTCGCCGCCGCCCACCGCGGAACCGAGCATGCCGCGGTCGTTGGGCAGGGCGAACGCGGCATCCACGCCGGTCGTGGTTCCCGCGAGCACGCCGCCGACATGGAGCTTCATCGTGGCGGTCGCCGCATTCCACAGGTACGCCACATGGGTGGCGGTCGTGGGCGAAGGCACCGCCGGCGTGAACAGGTAATCCGCCACGCCGCCCTGGGTGAAGCCGAGCTGGGTGGTGTCGGACCAGGATTCGTAGACGAGCCGGCTGGCCGGGTTGTCCGCGCCAACCGCGAGGTAGGAACTCACGCTGGGACCCGGATCACCCTCGAGGATGAACTCCAGGGTGCCGTCGCCGCCGACGGTCCCGAACGAGAACGCGATGCCGCGGTCGCCGGGCAACGTCACGGGCGCCACCAGGCGCGCCGTCGGGGCGAGTCCGGAGGCGGCGCTGGCCGCGATGGCATTGTCATAGGCCTGCAACGCCGGGCGAGCCGTGCCGAGGAAGGCCTTCGCGTGCTCGCGGAGTTTGGTTTCCGGCAGTTTTCCGGAGTACACGGCGACGCGGAAGATGGTGCCGACCATGCCTTCGCCGAGCACGCCCAGGCCCGTGGGCAGGGCAAACTCGGGCGAGACCTCGGTCTTGGAACCGGCCAGCACGCCGTTGACGTGGACGTCGAGGGTCAGGGCGTTCGCATCCCAGACGAAGGCCAGATGCGTCGGCCAGGTGGAGGCGGGCACGGGCACGCCGAACGTGTAATCCGCGACCGCGCGCTTGGTGAACCCGACCTGCCCGGCGGCATCCCACTGGGAGTAGCGCAGGCTGTGCCGCCAGAGGCGGGCATCGTCGAAGTCGGTGGCGATGGCGGTCCCGACCCCGGTGGTCGGATCGCCTTCGAGGATGAATTCGATGCTGGCGTCGCCGGAGGTCGCGCCGAAATCGAACGGCACGCCCGCCCAGTCGCCCGTGGCGGCGACCTGGGACGCGAGTTTCGCGACGGGAGTCAACCCCGCGGCCGCGTCCGCCGCCAGGGCGGCATCGTAGGCGGCAAGGTTCGGATTGACCTGGAGGCGCACCGTCTTGCTGACCTTGCCGAGCGGATTCTCCGCGGTGAGGCTGTAGCTGGCGGAAATGGGCGCGGAAACGGCCAGGCTGGTGGTGCCGGTGCGTTCGACGCCGTTGACGATCACCTTGGTGGCGTTCTTGACCTCCCAGTTCAACGTCGCGGACTCGCCCGCGGCGACCGCCGACGGCGTGATCCCGAACGACACGATGGTCGGCGGGCTGAGCAGATCGGCAAAGACCTTGGCGTGCCGCAGCAACGCCGCGTCGTCGAGCAGGCTGTCATAGACGGTCACCCGGTAGATCGTCCCCACCATGGGTTCGACCCCGGCAGGGTTGCTCCCGAGGCGTCCGGCGCCGTACGGCATGGCGAAACCCTCGTTGATGCCCGCCGACGTGCCGGTCAGCACGCCGTTCACGTACGCCTTCATGGTGTGCGCCGCCGCATCCCAGGTGTACGCGACGTGCGTGGGCAGCGTGGGCGAAGCCGTCCCCGGACTGAAGTTGTAGTCGGCCACCCGCAGGAGCGTGAACCCCATCTGATCCGGCAATCCCCACACCTCGTAGCGCAGGTTGCTGTCGACATTCTCGCCGACCGCGAGATAGGCGCCGTTGCCAACGCTCGGATCGCCCTCGAGGATGAACTCCATCGTCACGTCGTCCGCGTTCGCGCCGAAATCGAAGTCGACTCCCCCGGAGCCGTTCAGCACCACGGCGGACGTCTGCTTCGCGGAGGGCGCGAGACCGGAGCCCGCGTCGGTGGTGATCGCGGCGTCATACGCCGCCAGGGCCTGGCTCACATGCGCGCCGAACGCGCTGGCATGCCGCTTGATCACCGACGCCGGCACGACCTGGTCGTACACCGTGACGCGATGAATGGTGCCCTTCATGGCCTCGTCCGCGGAGGCATTGGCCCCGCCGAGAAAGCCGGCGCCCGTGGGCATCGCGAACGCCGCATCCACGCCCGTCGTCGTCCCGGCCAGCCCGCCGTTCACGTAGACTTTCATGGTCAGGACCGCCGGGTCCCAGACAAAGGCCACATGGTTGGGGGTGGCCGGCGACGGCACGGCGGGCGAAAAGAGGTAGTCCGCCACGCCGCCCTGCGTGAAGCCAAGCTGGCCCGTGTCCGACCAGGACTCGTAGACCAGCCGGCTCTTGGGATTGCCGGTGCCCACCGCCAGGAACGAGCTCACCCCGGCGCCCGGATCGCCCTCGAGGATGAACTCCATCGTCACGTCGCCCGAGGTGGCCCCGAAATCGAACGCCGCGCCCGCGCTGCCGCTCAGCGTCACCGCCGCGGTCAACGTCGTCACCGGCACCTGGGCGTTCGCGGCGAGCGCCGCATCCGCCGCGATGGCCGCGTCGTAAACCTCCAACGGAGTCTGGGCCTTCACCGCGCCGGAGAAGGCCAGCAGGGCGGCAAGTCCGGCGAGACGGCCCGCTCGGGCCACGACGTCTCCCAACCCCGCACCGGTCCGCGCAGTCGGCGGTCGGGTGGGACGGTTTTCAGCGTTTGGATTCATAAGCATGGTACGAATGGAATGACCGACGGGTTCAACGCCCGAACCTTCCCCGAGGCTCTTGGAAGAACGTTGAACCCGAGACCTAACGCCGGCGCCCGCACGCTGTCACGGACCCCGTGGCGGAATCTCCGGACCCTCCCCGTTCCCGCTTGCGTGCCCCCTTTCCCGCCCCCTCCATCTCCCCATGTCCCACCGTCACGTGGTGCCTGCCGTCGCCCTCGCGTCCGCGCTCTCGCTCGCCGTCGCCCTCGCTCCCGGCCCGGCCCGGGGTGCCCAACCCCCCACCGCCTCCCTCTCCTCTCCCGACGACGCACCCCGATGGTGGAAGGGCAATCTCCACACCCACACCCTCTGGTCGGACGGCGACGGCTTTCCCGAGATGGTTGCCGAGTGGTACCGCGCCCACGGTTATCACTTCCTCGCCCTCTCCGATCACAACGTCCTCAGCCAGGGCGAAAAGTGGCTGGATCTCCGCGCCGTCGCGGACCGCGCCAAGGGCGAACCCTGGCGCGGCGCGGGACAGGCGCCCACCGACGCCTTCGGACATTACCTCGCGCGCTTCGGCCCCCATTGGGTCGAGACCCGTCCCGGACCGGATCCCGGTCGGACCCAGGTCCGGATCAAACCCTTCGACGAATACCGGGCCCTGGTCGAGGAAGCCGGGCGCTTCCTGATGATCCAGGCCGAGGAACTCACGCACCGGTCCACCGACTCGCGTCCCGTACACATCAACGCCCTCCATCTTCTCGAGGCGCTGACGCCGCTCGACGGCGCCACCCCCCGCGACGTGCTCGCCGCCAACCTTCGCCAGATCCACGAATCCGCCGCCCGCGCCGGACGCCGGGTCCTCGTTCACCTCAACCATCCCAACTACAAGTGGGGCGTCACCGCCGAGGACCTCGCCTCCGTGCTCGACGAAGCCTTCTTCGAGGTCTGGAACGGCGTCGACGGCGACAACGACCCCGGCGACGCGCACCATCCCTCCACCGACGAAATCTGGGACATCGCGAACACCCTGCGCCTCGCCGGATTCCACGCCCCCCCGCTCTTCGCCGTGGCCACGGACGATGCCCACGACTACCAGCATTCCAAAACCCGCGCCCTCCCCGGTCGCGCCTGGGTCATGGTCCGGGCCCGGTTCCTCACCCCGGAATCCCTGATCCGCGCGATGGACGCCGGCGATTTCTACGCCTCCACCGGCGTCGTGCTCGACGAGGTACGTTACGACGCCCCCGCGCGCACCCTCTCGCTCCGCATCCAGGCGCGGCCCGGCGAAACCTACGTCACCCGCTTCCTCGGCACCCGCCGCGGGGTCCGCCTCGAGGGACGTCCGCGCCCCGGCGTCGACGGCGAACTGCTCGAAACCACTCTCGACTACCGCACCCCATCGGGTCCCCAGATCGGCGAGGTCCTGCACGAGGTGCCCGGCACCGCGGCCAGCTACACCCTGACCGGCGACGAACTCTACGTGCGGGCCGTCGTCACCTCCTCCGCGAAGCCCGCCGTTCCCAGCACCGAGCACGAGTTCCAGAAGGCCTGGACCCAGCCGGTCGGGTGGCGCCTGGACAAGGAAGCCACCCCCGTCACCGCCGGGCGGATCAACGGCCCGTGAGGGACCGACCCCGAACCGAATCCCGCCCGACCCGACCCCGGGGGACGCGGAGGTCCTCGTCGGGGTTCGCGAGCCCGTCAGTCGCCACCAAGGGCGCGATGCAGCTGGGCCATGGCCGCCAGCAGGTTGTTCCGGGTCTGCACGGCATTGAGCTGGGCACTGAACAGGAATCGCTGGGCATCGAGCAGATCGGTGTAGCTGGCGACGCCCTCGCGATACCGCAACTGGGAGAGCTCCAGGCGCCGTTGCTCGGCCGTCACGTTGGCCTCTTCCGCGTCGAGTTGCTCGCGAAGCTTCGCAATCGAGACCAACGCGTCCTCCACCTCGCGGAAGGCGTTCTGGATGGACTGCTGATAGCCCGCCAGCGCCGCCTGCCGACGCGCCTCGGCCACCCTCACCCCGGCCCGGATGCGTCCGGCCTGGAAGATCGGTCCGGCGACTTGGGGCGTGAATTTCCAGGCGCGGGCGGCGCCCCCGCTGAACAGGTCGTCGAGTTCCACGCTCTGGACGCCGAGCGCGGCCGTCAGGGAAACCGTCGGGAAGTACGCCGCGCGCGCGGCTCCGACGTTGGCGTGGGCCGCGACGAGCTCCTGCTCGGCCGCGCGGATGTCCGGACGACGCAACAGCAGATCCGAGGGCAGGCCCGCGGGAATTTCGCCGGGCTGCCACTGGGCCGCCAGCGTGTCGCCGCGCGGAATGTCCCCGGGATTCCGTCCGAGCAGGAATCGGAGCGAGTTCTCGGTCACGGCAATCGCGCGTTCCAGGCTCGCGATGGCGGCGCGGGCCGTATGGACCTGCGTTTCGGCCTGCCGCACGTCGAGTTCGGACACGATTCCGAAGCCGAGTCCCGCCTCCTCGTTGAACTTGAACCGGGTCAGTTCCAGGATGCCGGTCCGGGAAGCGTGGGTTTCCCGGGCGATCTCCAACTGCCGGTCCAGGGCGCGCAGGTTGAAATACGTCGTGGCCACCGAAGCCACGAGGCCGATCCGCACCGTCTGCCGCGCCGCCTCGGTGGCCAGCAACCGGGCGCGGGCGGCCTCGGTCAGCCGCCGGAGCCGGCCCCACACATCCACCTCGTAGGACAACAACCCGAACACATCGAACTGCCCCGCGGTCGCTCCGGGCGCCGGCGGGATGTCCCCCACCCCCGCGCGCGTCCAGCCTCCCGAGGCGTCGAGGCTCGGCAGCAGAAACGATCGTTGGGCCGCGTGGCCGGCCCGGGCCTCCTCGACCCGCGCCGCCGCGATCCGAAGGTCGAGGTGATTCGCGAGCGCGGTGGCGATCAGGTCGGCGAGGACCGGGTCGTGGTACAGGCTGCTCCAGCCGACCGCGGCAGGACCGTTCGTCGTTCCGACCTCGGTGCGCCACCCCGTGGGCACGACGACCCCGGGACGCTCGTACTCCGTGCCCAACTTGCAGCCGCCGGCGAACAGCGCGACCGACGGCAGGACCCACGCGAACCTCACGCGACACCCCCTTCCGGAACGACCGCGCCGCCGTCGGTCCGACTCCCCTTGCCCGGGGCGACCGGGGCGCTCCCGCCACGGCCCGCCAGACGTTCCACGACGACGTAGAGTGCCGGGACGAGGAACACGCCCGCCACCGTCGCGACGAGCATGCCCCAGAATACCGCCGTGCCCATCACCTGCCGGGAGCTGGCTCCCGAGCCGGTCGCGATCATCAACGGGACGACGCCGAGGATGAAGGCGAAGGCGGTCATGAGGATCGGGCGGAAACGCAGCCGGGCCGAGACGAGCGCGGCCTCGACCGCGTCCAGCCCCTCCCCGCGCTTCGCCTTCGCGAACTCGACGATGAGGATGGCGTTCTTGGCCGCCAGCCCGATGAGCATCACGAGACCGACCTGCACGAATACGTTGTTGTCCAGGCCGCGCAGCCAGACACCGAGGAACGCGCCGAAGGCGACCAGCGGGGTGCCCAGCAGCACGCTCCACGGCAGGGACCAGCTTTCGTAGAGCGCCGCCAGAAGCAGGAAGACGAAGACGACCGCCAGCAGGAAGGTGGGAATCGGGTTCGGCGCCGTCTTTTCCTCGAGGGACAGCCCCGTGTACGCATGCCCCATCTCGCGCGGCAGCACCTGCGCCGCGACCTCTTCCAGCGCCCGCATCGCCTGCCCGGAACTGAATCCGGGGGCGGCCCGCCCGGACACCTCGACCGACCGGAACAGGTTGTAGCGGGTCGTCATTTCGGCGCCCGCGTCCGACCGCACCGTGACGAACGTGGACAGCGGGATCATGGCTCCGGTCGTCGCGCTGCGGACGTGGAACCGCCCGATGTCGTCGGGCTTCTGCCGAAAATCGGCCTCGGCCTGCACGTAGACGCGATACAGGCGCCCGAAGCGGTTGAAGTCGTTCGCGTACGCCCCGCCGAGCGAGGCCTGGAGGGTGGAGAACACGTCCCCCAACGGCACCCCAAGCTTGCCGAGCTTCTCCCGGTCGAGATCGAGCGCGACCTGCGGCACGCGCGGATCGAACGCCGTGAACAAGCCGGCCAGCTCCGGACGCTGCCGGGCGGCACCGATGAACTTGAAAACCTCGTCGCCAAGCTGCTGGACCGTGAGCGAGCCGCTCCGGTCCTGGAGCAGGAAATTGAACCCGCCCGCCGCGCCGAAACCCGGCAGCGCCGGGGGCGCGAAACAGAAGGCGATGGCCTCGGGAATGGCCTGCAGCCGGGCGTTCACGCGCTCCATGATGCCCCCCAGGCTGGTCTCGGGCGTGCGGCGTTGCTTCCAGTCGTCGAGCCGCACGAAATACGAGGCCGAGTACGGGGTGTAGGTGCCGCTGAGAAAGGACATGCCGCCGATGGCGTTGAACCGCCCCACGCCCGGCGTCTCCGCCAGCACCGCATCCACCTTCCGGCACACCTCCCGCGTCCGCTCCAGCGAGGAGGCATTGGGCAACTGCACGTTCACCATGAAGATGCCCTGGTCCTCGTCGGGCACGAACCCGCCGGGAATCCGCTTCGCGAGGCCTCCCGCGCCCAGCGCCACCAACCCCAGCAGCCCCAGGCTCAACAGCGACTTGCGCGCCAGTCCGCCCGCCAGCCGGACGTACAGCGAGGTCGCGCCGTCGAAGCCCCGGTTGAACCCCCCGAACCACCGGGCCATCCGTCCGGGAACGGCGGGGCGCGGACGCAGCAGCAGCGCCGACAGCGCCGGACTGAGGGTGAGCGCGTTGAAGGCCGAGATGACCACCGAGATCGCGATGGTCAGCGCGAACTGCCGGTAAAGCTGCCCGACCAGGCCCCCGACGAAGGCGACCGGCACGAACACCGCCACCAGGATCAGCGTCATGCCGACGACCGGACCGGAAACCTCCCGCATGGCCTGGATCGTCGCGTCCCGCGGTGACTTGCCGTGCTCGATATGGTGCATCACCGCCTCGACCACGACGATCGCGTCATCGACGACA
>CAZSOV010000298.1:0-9844 GCA_964608505.1 uncultured Verrucomicrobiota bacterium | reverse complement strand
CCGGCCCGCCGTCGCGCGGACGCTATGGCGGGGAGCCGGTCGCGGGCCCCAATCGGCTTTGTCAATCGCCCCGGGCGGGGATTTGGGTGTCCGGGATTTGGGCTTTCCCCGTCGGCGCGCCCGGGCATGCTGGCTTGGAACCCTCCGCCACCCACCGCATGAGCTCCCTTCATCCTTCGGTCACCGAGTTCCTCGGCTCCCAACCCCATCGCCTCTTCGTCGGCGGTCGCTGGACCGACGCGGCGGACGGCGGCCACTTCGAGACGCGCGACCCGGGCACGGGGCAGGTCCTGGCCCGCGTGGCGGCCGGCGGCGCCGGGGACATCGAGGCCGCGGTCCAGGCCGCGCACCATGCCTTCCGGAAAAGCGGTTGGGCCACCATGCCCGCCAACGAACGCGCCGTGATCCTCCACCGGCTCGCCGACCTGATCGATCAGCACGCCGAAATCCTGGCCCAGATCGAGTCCCTCGACGTCGGCAAGCCCCGCGGACAGGCATCCGCCTTCGACATTCCGCACGCCGCCCGGACGCTCCGGTACTACGCGGACCTCGCCGTGCACACCCGGCTCCGCGAACCCATCGGCGTCTCCGGCTTCGAGGCCCACACCCACCGTGTGCCCTACGGCGTGTGCGGCTTCATCTTCCCCTGGAACTTTCCGTTCCTCCTCGTCGGCTGGGGCATCTCCCCCGCCCTCGCGGCCGGCAACACCATCGTCATCAAGCCGGCCGAGGACACCCCGCTCTCCACCCTCTACTTCGCGAGGCTGGCCGAGGCTGCCGGACTTCCCGCGGGGGTGCTGAACGTCGTCACCGGCCTCGGCGAAACCGCCGGCGCCGCCCTCGCCGCGCACCCCGGCATTCAACGCATGTCCTTCACCGGCTCGCCCGAGGTCGGGCGCCTCGTCGCCGAAGCCGCCGGACGCAACCTCGTCCCCGTCAAACTGGAGCTCGGCGGCAAGGGCGCCGCGGTGGTGTTCGACGATGTGGACGTCGAGAGCGTCGCGCAGGCGCTGGTCGGGGCGGTCACGCTCAACGCGGGACAGGTCTGCTGCACCGCCACCCGGTGGATCGTTCACGAGCGCGTCCGTGATCGCCTCGCCCGGGCCGCCGTCGCCGCGATGAACTCCATCCGCATCGGCCACGGCGCCGAACCCGACACCCAGATGGGTCCGGTGGTCAGCGAGAAACAGCGGGGACGCGTGCTGGGCTATCTGGAACGTGGCACCCGCGAAGGGGCGGAAGCGCTCCTCCCCGGAGGCATCGCGTCCGTGCCCGGCCACTCGGGAGGGTTCTACGTCAAACCCGCCCTGCTCGCCGGCGGCCCCGACAACGTCTGCGCCCGCGACGAGATCTTCGGTCCCGCCGCGTTTCTCATGACCTTTCGGGACGAGGACGAGGTGGTGGAACTGGTGAACCGCTCGCGTTACGGCCTGGCCAACAGCGTCTGGAGCGCGGACGTCGCCCGCGCCACGCGCGTCGCCGAACGACTCTGCGCCGGCAACGGCTGGATCAACGCCCACAACCTCTTCGCCCACGGCATCCCGTACGGCGGCTGGAACCTCTCCGGCGGCGGCGGCGGCGTCCTTGGTCCCGAAACCCTGCTCGACTACCTCCGCAGCCAGTCGATCGTGCGCCCCCGGGGCTGAGCCGCCGCCCCCTCCGGAACGGAGGGGGTCGGGGCTGCTGCGGGTTCCAGGTGCCAAGGCGTTCTCAGCCCACGCCCGCGAGTTCCTCGTTGGTCGTGCAGTTCAGGATCTTGTAGTGCTCGGCGTGGATGCCGGGTTCCGGACGAAACGACACGCGTCCGAAGAATTTCTTCTCGATCTCGATGATGAACTTCTCGTCCTCCCGGCGCATGCGCTCGTAGACGGTCGGGTGGACCACGATACGCACCTGGAAGTCCGACTCGTCCCGGGGCCGCTTCTTGAGCAACTCGATGAGCTTGCGCTGGATCTCGACGCTCATCGTCTCCGCGCTCTTCACGCGACCGCGTCCGCGGCAGTAGGGGCAGTCGTCGTAGACCGAGGATTGGACGCTCTCGGTCTGGCGCTGGCGCGTCATTTCGAGGAGGCCGAGCGGTGAGATCGGCAGCAGGTGGGTCTTGGCCTTGTCCCGCCGCAACGCGTCCCGCAGCCGGTTGTACACGGCCCGCTGGTCCTTCGGATGCCGCATGTCGATGAAGTCCAGGATGATCAACCCGCCGATGTTCCGCAGTCGGAGCTGCCGCGCGATCTCGTCCGCCGCCTCGAGGTTTACCTGCAGGATCGTGGAGTCCAGGTCCTTGCCGGACTTGTGCTTGCCGGTGTTGACGTCGATGGCGACCAGGGCCTCGGTTTCGTCGATGACGATGTAGCCGCCGCTCTTGAGGTGGACCGTCCGCTGGAACGCCGTTTCGAGCTGCCGGGTGACGTTGAACCGGTCGAAGATGGGCTGGGGATCATTGTAGAACCGCAGCTTGTTGATGGAGCGCCGGGAGATCTTCCCGACCATCTCCTGCATCGATTCGAACTGCTTGAAGTCGTCGACCTCGATCCGGTCCACGTCCTCGGTCAGGAAGTCCCGCACGGTACGTTCCACGAGGTCGGGTTCCTCGAAGACGCAGGTGGCGGGACCCTGTTTCTGGATGCGGTCCTGGATGGAGCGCCATTCCTCGAGCAGGAGCGCGAGGTCACGGACGAAGTAGCGGGCCTGTTTGCCCTCGCCGGCGGTTCGCATCACGACCCCCATGCCCTCCGGGATGGAGAGTTCGCGCAGGATCCGCTTCAGGCGCTGGCGTTCCTCCGGGTTCTCGATCTTGCGGGAGATGCCGGACTGGTCGGAGTTCGGCAGCAGGACGAGGTAGCGACCCGGGAGCGACAGGTTCGTGGTGATGCGCGGGCCCTTGGTACCGATGGGCCCCTTGGTGACCTGGACGATGATCTCGCTGCCGGGCGGATAGAGCCGGGGCACGTCCTTCTGGGTGATCTTCGGACGGTCGCGCCGCCGGCCCTCGCGCTCGACCACCTCGACGTTGCTGTCGAACTGGCTCGGAACGATGTCCCAGTAGTGAAGGAACGCGTTGCGTTCGAATCCGATGTCGACGAAGGCCGCCTTGAGCCCGTCCTCGAGGTTGCGCACGCGGCCCTTGAAGATGCTGCCGACCAGGCGCTCCTCGTTGGTGCGTTCGATGGTGAACTCGTCCAGTTTGCCGTCCTGGATCACGGCCACGCGGGTTTCGAGGGACTCCGAATTGATGACGATGATCTTGCCGCTGGGCTTTTTGGGGCGCAGCAACCGCGCCACCTTCTCGACCATCCTCTTCGCCGCCGATTTGATGGCTTCGAGCAGGTTCTGGGGCTTCGGCGGTTCCTCGGGCACGGCGGCCGGCGTCTCGGGCGGCGTGCCGGGATCGTGGTCGTGGACGTTGGTGACGGGCGCGGCGCCCTCGACGGGCGGGGTGGTGGCCGGGGCGCCGGGGGTTCCCTCGGCGGAGGCGGGGGCGGGGGCATCCGCGCCGGCGGCGGCGGGGGGAACGGCGGAGGCCTTGGCCTCGGCGCGTTCGATTTCGGATTCGTAGCGGCGGGTGTTGAAGACGGCCTCGCCTTCGCCGGATTCGGCCTCGACGCGGGCTTCCTGGGCGGCGCGTTCCTGCTTTGGCGAGACTTGATGGACGTGCAATCCGCCCTCGGGACGGAAGCGCATCGGGCCTCTGCGGCGGCCCTGGTATCTGCGGTCGTTGCTCATGTTGGGTGGGGAATCAATAGGATCTCCGATAGAGGTGAACGTTCTGGAGCAATCCCATGGCGAGCACGGCACAGACCGCCGCCGATCCTCCATAACTGAGGAGGGGCAGCGGTATGCCGGTCACGGGTACCAGACCGATATTCATGCCGACGTTGATGAAGACGTGGGAAAACCACAAAGCCACCACGCCCACGGCCAGTAATCTACCAAGGCGGTCGCGCGCCTGGCCGGCGATCTTCAACCCGCTGAACAGCACCACCGTGTACAGGCCGACCACGAAGATGCTCCCCACGAAACCACTCTCCTCCGCGATCACGGAGAAGATGAAGTCGTTGTGGGCGCCCAGCCGGGGAAGATATCCAAGGGCATTCTGCGTCCCTTGACGCCAGCCCTTGCCCGTCAGCCCGCCGGAGCCGACGGAAATCAATGCCTGCTGCACGTTCCAGGTTTTCTGGCGTTGCAGGTCCCGATAGTACGCGCGCTGTTCTTCCGTCGCGTTCTTCGGAGTGAAATCCTTGCCGAAATACACCATCAACCGGTGCCGCTGGTAATCCTTCAGCTTGAGCACCCGCCAGTTCTCGGGGGCGAACAGCACGTCCGCCACCAGGGCCCCGGCCACGATCGCCCCCAGCGCGATGAACCGGCCCAGGTACCCCGCCGGCACCCCGGCCACGAACATCATGGCCAGCATCGTCGGCAACAGCACGAGGGCCGAGCCGAGGTCCGGCTCCTTCAGGATCAGCGCGAACGGGAGCAACACCATGCCGATGGACTTGAACACCACGTTCGTCAGCCGCAGTTCCTCGATGGGACGGCTCAGGAACTGGGCCAGCGCGAACAACACCGCCAGCTTCGCGAACTCGGAGGGCTGGAATTGGAACGGCCCGAGATCGATCCACCGTCGCGCGCCGTTCCGCTCCACCCCGACCACGAACACCAGCAGCAGCAACAGGATCGCCGCCCAATAGACCACCCAGGCCCACCGCGCCAGGATGTGGTAGTCCACCAGGCACAGCCCGACCGCCCCCGCCAACCCCACGCCGAACCAGATCAACTGCTTCGTCGTCGTCCCCGAATCCCCCAGCGTCGAACTGTGCACGAACGCCAGTCCGAAAATCATCAGCCCCACCACCGCCCCCAGCAACGGCAGGACCCATCCGGACGGACGGTTCGGGGACACGTTCTCGCGCGCCACGGAGGTCGGAGCCGTCATCGCCAGCCTCCTTCCGTCCCGGTCCCCCGGGCCGCCAGGAGGCCCGCCGCCTCCTGTCCGGTGCGTCCGTCCGAGTCGCCCTCTCCGAGCGCCTGCTCCGGGGCCGGCGCGAAGGGCACCGGACCGCCGGCCCCCGCTTCGCGCTCCTGGATGGCCTTGAAGATCCGCTGCACGACGGGCGCCGAGGTCGCGCCGCCCGAGGCGCCGCTTTCCACGACGACCACCACCGCGTAGCGGGGGCTCTCGAACGGGGCGTAGGCCACGAACCAGGTGATCTTGTCCACGAGGATCCGGCCCCGCTTCACCTCGGCGGTTCCTGTCTTGCCGCAGATCCGCATGCCCTGCACCGCCGCATGTTTGCCGGTGCCCCCGGATTCCTCCACGTCCGCCAGCATCGCCGCCCGGACGAGGTCCAGGTGGACCGGCTGGAAGCCCGCCTCGCCCCGCACGAGCGGTACCGGATTGGCCGGAACGCGGGCGGCCGGCCCGACGCCGGCGATGATCTGGGGCTCAAGGATCCTCCCGCCGTTGGCCACCGCCGCCGTGAGCACGGCCATCTGCAACGGCGAGACCGTCAACGCCCCCTGCCCGATGCAGAGATGCGCCGTGTCGCCCTCGGTCCAGATGTCGCGCTCCGCCCGCAGTCGTTCCAGGTGCCGTTCGTCCGGCAGATAGCCCGCCGTCTCCGTCCCCAGCGCGTAGCCGGTGGGAGCGCCGAGGCCGAACCGGCGCGCCGTCGCCACGATCCGCGCCCGGCCCGCCTTCAATCCGTGGTCGATGAAGTAGGCGTTGCTCGACTTGATGAAGGCCCGTTTGAAGTTGTAGTCGCCGGGGGCCGCGAGGTCGTCGATCACGCTCTTCCCCATCTGCCAGTAGCCCGGGTAGTGGTGCGAGGCCGCCGGGTCCAGCACGCCCGCCTCGAGGGCCGCGAGGGCCGTGACGATCTTGAAGATGGAACCCGGCGGATAGGCCCCGGACACCGCCCGGTTCATCTGGGGCCGCTGTTTCTCGTCGTTCAGGCGGTCCAGATCCTCCGGGGTCAACCCGCCCATGAACCCGTTCGGATCGAAGCCGGGGGCCGACACCACCGCGAGCAACTCGCCCGTCCGCACATCCATCACCACCGCCGCGCCGCGGGTCGCCTCGCCCGCCACGCCGAACAACGCCCGTTCCGTGGCGCGTTGGATGGGCAGGTCGAGGGTCAGCCGGACATCCTGGCCCGCCTCGCGCTGCTGCCACATCTCCTCCTCGTGCCGGTAGCCCTGGCTGTTGACCCGGAGCGCCTTCACGCCCGCGCGCCCGCGCAGGTCCGTGTCGAACCTCCCCTCCACCCCGGCCACGCCCAGGAAATCCGGCAGCCGGTACCGGAAGAAGATCAGCTCCGAATCCGTGTCGGTGCCGTCGGAGCGCCGGAGGTGACCCAGCACGTGCGCGGCCGTCTGGTGGAACGGATAGCTGCGCATGGGTTGCGCCTCGAGATCCACGCCCGGCAGGCCGCGGCAGCGTTCGAAGAACAGCGCCATCTCGGCCGGTCCCAGCGCCTCCACGATGGACAACGGGAGGGCCAGATCCTGCCGGTAATGCTTCAGGAACCGTTCGCCGCTCGGTTCCAACGAACGATTGAGCCCCTGCGAGACCGAGAGCACGGTGTTGCTGTACACCTGCAACCGCGCGAATTCCTCCAGCTGCCGCCGCACCTTCAACGGCAGCCGCGTCCCCCCTGCCCGTGCCTTCGCCTCCGGCAGGACCCGGTTCGTGTACTCCGCCGCGAACGACGGACGCAGCTCCTCGAGGTACAGGTTCACGTCGTAGCTCGGGGAGTTCTCCGCCAGCGCGATTCCGTTCCGATCCAGGATCCGCCCCCGCACCGCGGGCACCCGCACGAGCCGAATCGACTGCGCCTCCTCCCGGCGTTCGTAATTCTGGGCCGCCAACACCTGCAACCGCCACAGCCCACCCACCAGAATCACGATGCCCACGACCACCACCACCGCGATGGTTCGCAGTCGCACGTCGTTCTTGTGCAGTTGGTCGACGATCAGCATGCGTGCCGTTTCGGGATCAAATCCTGCCCCTCGCACGTTCGCGCTGCAGGCGCTGCCACAGCGGCGGAGGCACCCGCCGATAGTTGAACCGCGTCTCGATCCACCGGAAAAACCCGAACACCAACGGCGTCGAGGCCGCCCCGAAGACGCCGACCACGAACAACTGCCAGATCAACCCCACCCGCAGCGGCGGCAGCATGGACAACCCGAGCCGCAGTTCCGGCTGGAACGTCCCGCGGGCGGTGCGCTCGGACAGGAGGGGCCAGAGCACGAACAACAACCCCAGCGACGCCAGGGTCACGGCCAGGGACGCCGTCAATCCCAGCGCCGCCTGCGCCCAGGTGGAATCCTGGAGGATCAACTCCCGCCGCCGGTGCAGCAGCAGACCGAGCCCGAGCAGCGGCACGACGCCCAACCCGAAGGGTCCCGAGGAAAGCGCGTCCGACCCCAAGCCGGCCAGGACGGCCACGGCCGTGGTCATCGGCAGTCCGCCGTTGAATGCCGCGTACACCACCAGGCCGGGGAGCAGGTTCGGCTGGACGTGCAGCGTCTCGCGCAGCCCGGTGAACCACGATTGCGCGAACACGACCAGCCAGGTCGTTGCCAGCAGCACGGTGGGCGGAATCCAGTTCATGGCAGCTTCACCCAGACGTGGTCCAACGCCCCCAGATTCACCGCCAACCGGACCCGGGCCTCCCGGAACACCTCGGCATCGGCCCAGCGGCTGTCGACCACCTCCCCGATGGGCAGGCCGGGCGGAAAAACGCCGCCCTGACCGCTCGTCACGACGCGCTGGCCGGGTTTCACCACCGCGTTTCGCGACAGGTACGAAAGGTCCACCATCGCCCCCTGGATGTCGCCCCCGGACGCGCCGCGGATGATGCCCATGCCCACGTCGCCCGTTTTGCGGGGGTCCTCGGGATGGAGGAGGGCCGCGGCGACCGGACAGTTGGGGTCCCCGACGAGCACGACCCGGGAGGTGAAGGGTCCGCTTTCAACGACCCGTCCGACGAGGCCTTCGGGGGTGAACACGGCGAGGTTCGTGACCACGCCCAGGCGTTGGCCGACGTTGAGGTGGACGCTCTGCCACCAGTTGGCGGGGTCCCGTCCAATCACGCGGGCGGGGACAAGGCGCCAGGTGCCCCGGGTGGGGTACGCCAGCATCTGACGGAGGCGATCCGCATCGAGCACGGCGGCCCGGCTCTCGGTGAGGGACAGGCGCAGGCTTTCGTTCTCGCGCTCGAGGGACTGGATGCGCGCGAGCAGGCTGGCCCGCGATGCCGTGGAGGCGCCGGCCCGCTCAGTGGCGGCCTGGACGGAGCCGGCCAGGCCGAAGAGGGGGAGGAACAGGCTGCCGAAGGCGATGCGGACACGAGAGCGGCTGCGTTCGGGCAGGGCGAGGAGAACCAGCACCCCGAGCGCGACGACCGTCAAGAGAACAAGATAGGGCTTGCGAAGCATTCCAGCCCGCTACGCGGTGCTGGAGGAGGCGACACGTTTGAGGAAGGATAGTTCTTGCAGCACCCGCCCGGTCCCCTCGGCGACCGCGCTGAGGGGATCGTCCGCGATATGAACCGGCAACCCCGTTTCCTGGGACACCAGCCGATCAATGCCACGTACCAACGCCCCTCCGCCCGCCATCACGATCCCCCGATCCACCAGATCGGAGGCCAGTTCGGGCGGGCAGCGTTCGAGCGTCAGGCGAATGTTTTCGAGTATGCTTGTGAACGGTTCCTTGAGGGCGTCGCGGATTTCCTCGGAACGAATGGTCAGCGTTTTGGGCAGACCACTCCCGAGATCCCGACCCTTGACCTCCATGGTCAACTCCTGTTCCAGCGGGAAAGCGGAGCCGATCCGGATCTTGATCTCCTCCGCGGTTCGTTCGCCGATCATCAGGTTGTAGGCTCTTTTCAAGTGAGCGATGATCGTTTCGTCGAACTCGTCGCCCCCGACCCGGAGGGACTTGCTGAAGACGATGCCGGCCAGGGAGATGATGGCGATTTCACAAGTGCCCCCGCCGATGTCCACGATCATGTTGCCCGCCGGTTCGTGCACCGGCAGGCCCACGCCGATGGCCGAAGCCATCGGTTGCTCGATCAAATATACTTCGCGCGCCCCGGCGTGCATCGCCGAGTCTTTGACCGCGCGTTTTTCCACTTCCGTAATTCCTGAGGGAACTGCCACGACCACCCGGGGTTGCACCAGTTTCCGGTGGTGGACCTTTTGGATGAAGTGCCGGAGCATGGACTCCGTCACCTCGAAATCCGCGATCACACCATCCTTCATCGGTCGGATGGCCACAATATTGCCCGGGGTCCTGCCCAACATCCTCTTGGCCTCTTCACCCACGGCCAGGACGTTGGTGGTGCCCGCTTGGATGGCTACCACGGAAGGTTCACGCAACACGATTCCCCGATCTCGCACGTAAACGAGCGAGTTCGCGGTACCGAGATCGATTCCAATGTCGTTGGAAAAGAGACCTTTAAGTTGCGCAAACATGCCAACTGCCTACGCCTTCACGTTATCGATCCCCCAGATCATGGGTCAAGCCAATGCGTCGCCACAACCAATAGCCCACCCCACCCCTCCCCCGGCATTGCTCCCCCCTCCCCCTTTCGTTAACGCTGTAACCACCATGCGTCCCCGTCCCCACCACCCCTCCCCGCCCCGGGCGCTCCCGTCCCTCCCCCCTTCCGCCTCCGCCCCCACCCCACCACCCTTCGTCCGCATCCTCCTCCTCCTCCTCCTGCTCCCCCTCCTCTCCTGCCTTCCCGCCTGCCGCAAATCCAACCCCACACTCGTCCTCCAGCCCACCCCCAACGAGGTCGTCGCGGCCCCCAACCACCGCGCCGCCCCCCGCCGC
>CAZSOV010000297.1:0-9846 GCA_964608505.1 uncultured Verrucomicrobiota bacterium | reverse complement strand
CCACCGCCGGCGCCAGGCCCTTCGCCTGCCCGGTCTCCGGAGCCACCACGGCCCGACTCCACGGCCATGCCCGCAGCGCCACGCCCGGATTGGGGTCCTCGACTACCACCAACGGCTTCACGGTCGCACCATCCATCAGCCCCTTCAGCCCCAACGCGCGACAGGCTGTCACGAAACCTTCTCGGACCACCATCATCGGGCGATTCTCCATCCGGAAGAACGGAAACGAGTCCAGTCCCGGTTTGAAAACCACTCCTGGCGCAAACCCACTGGGCGCCTCCGGACCCACCGTCCGCCCGCACCCCCGACAGATGGACCCGCCCGGAGGCAACGAAGCCACCCCCACGATCGGCACCACCACCTGCATCAGATCCGCCACCGCGGCATGCTTGCCCGTCGCATCCGCCGGCAGGGCATCGAACTCCCAACCTTCGCCCCATAACGCCTCGGCGGCGCGCCGGGTCATGAAGAAGTCCCTCGTCAACGGCAGCACCTCGAAGTCGTGCTTCGCCTTCTTCGTCACCTTGACCCGCGTTCGCCCGAAGCTTGTCCCGGAGCAAACCCGGACCCCAAACGCGTCGCTCAATCGCGCCACGCACCGCTCGAACTCCCCGGGTTCCGGAGGTACGCGACCCTTCTTCGCGCGCAGCAGCGCAAGTTCCCGCTCCTCCAACACCGTCCCCGGATCCAGATGCGGATACGTCAAGTACAGGTCCTCCGTGTCCAAGCCGCAGAGCGCGCATCGACAAACGGCGACCCGCCACGGGCACTCGGCCTCGCCGATGCAACTGTCGTCCCAGAACCCGGTGGCGCGGAGGAATCCCCCCGGCAGTCCTCCATCCATCCTCGTCATGACTGACTTCCTTCCTCCAAGACACAAGCCCACATACTTCCCACGACTTCCCTATACCGCCGGGAGCGCTGGGTATGGCACCCCAATTCCTCCGTGCCTCCAAAAAAGAACTCGAGGGGGCGATCCGGCCACGAGCACCAACCCACGGGCGGTCGCGGCGGACGAATGGCGGGTGCTTACTCTCGCGTCGCGCCCGATGTCCCGTGTCCCGGAGGGACGCCCGATTTCTTCCGTGAATCGCTGGCGCGCCCTTCGGGGTGCAGCCCCTTTCCACGCGGCACTCCGGAGGTGGCGTGGAACACCACCCCCGGCCACTGGCTGTGATCCCTGCGGGATCCACTCACCGCTGCGGGGTGCGGAATAGCCGCCCGGGGTGGTTTCGCGTCCCTGACCCCACCGCCCTTCCTCGGTCATCGCGGCTGCCGCTGCTTGCGGATCTCCTCCATGTCCTTGCGGCGGCGTTCCCATTCGTTCGGGTCCATGCGCCCGTTCTTGTTCCGGTCGTACTTCTCCAGCAGCGTCGCCGACACCTTCTGCTGCTGGCGCTTGACGTTCTCGTCCGCCTTGCGCACCGCCGCCTTCGCCTCGGTCTCCGCTTTCCGTTGCTGCATGCGCTGCGCCTTCCATGCCTCCAAGGCCGCCTTCCGTTCATCCTCCTCCACCTTGCCGTTGCGATTTGCGTCCACGATGCGGGCCTGTGGTCGCTTCGCTTCGCCGTCAGGGGCCGCACCTGGGACGGCCTGTCCATAAGAAAGCCATGTCCCCAAGAGGACACAACCCACGACGATCAGATGCCAATGACGGCTCATCCATGATTTCATATTAGTGTTGTCATCCAACTCTCCGCTGACCGGAACACGACTCAGCAGAATCGTCCGTCAGTCGTCCACGAGCGGGATCTCCTCGAATTCCGCGTTCCGCAGAATACCGGCGGCGACGTCGCGAAATCGCTGTGTCACGAGGGGCCCAACTCGCCATTCAAACGCTCCGAACACATCTCCTTTCCGAGGAATCGACGAGCGGCGTACCGTGAGCCTCTTCGGATCGATGGTCCGCATGTCGTGCCGATCACAGATCCCGCAATAGGTCAGCCCTTTCTCCGGCAGAGTGGGTTTGCCCAGATGCACCAAGGCCTCCACCTGCAACTGGACAAGCCGGAGCCCTTTCCCGCGTTTGCCCGTCAGTTCCACCGGCGTGCCCACCAACCCCTTCAAGCCGCCCGCCACCAGGGCCTGGAAAGCCTCCTCCGTCACGCAATCCCACCCGCCGGACATCGAGGCTAAGAGATCGCCGGGCTTCCCTTTCAATTCGGCCCGGTACGGCCCGAACGACTGCTGAGGCCGGACGGGCAACCTCGCGGGCACGTAGGGCCTCAACAGCGGCTTCAAGTCGGAGAACTGTTCCGGAGTCATCCATTTGCCCGGGATGCTCGCCTCGACCGGTGTGAGGTCCGCCGCCGGCAGGGGGTAGTTGAAGGTCATTCGGACCCCACATTTCGGACAAACCACCGCGGCCACAATCCAGCGATGCCTTCCCCACAGCTCCCCCTGCGGACCCGCCTCAGCACCGCATAACGAGAAGATGGGAGTGCTCATAGTCCTACTAGCGCGGAGAGCATCTTCTGCGCAAATTTTCCGACCTCCTCGGGACTGCGGGGCTTGGTTGCCATCTTCGTCTTCGGATCATAACCGAGAAACTCGCCCCATGCTTGATTCCAGAGTCCGCCGTGCCACTTCTTCGACTTGCCTCCGTGCACTAGGTTGCGATGGAGCTTTCTCTGCACTCCGACCATGAATTTGTCGACGTCAAAATTGTCACCGAACATCCCTTGGAATGCCTCTGAGAATTGCTTTGGAAGCAAATGGTGCGCGTCGTACTGGAACTTCCCCGCCTTGTCCTTGCCCACAAGTTTCGACAGCGGGTTCTTCCCTCCCGATAGGAGTTTCATGATCACGTCCGACGGGTCGGTCATGGCGTCCATCGCGATTTCGGCGATCTCCTGAACCTCGTTGAACGCATCCACCGCCTTTCTTACCCGCTGCGTCAACGTGGCACCTCGTTGGGCCATCGCCGCTTTCGATGCGTAATCACCTGGATTCGGGACGATGTAGAGCAGCATCCCCAGTGGATCGACTCCATTGATTGGATTGTTCCCCACGAAGCAGTAGAGCGCGATGCCTCCTTCCTCCTCGACCGGATCTCGACCCAGCCAGCGTCCTCGAGCGGGATCGTAGAAGCGTCGCCCGTAGTATGAGAGGCCCGTCTCCTCGTCAGCGTACTTCGTACTCCAACGGAAGGGATTCAACCTGGCGACCGGGCCCGTGCCTCGAACCAGCTCCCCAAATGGCGAGTATTCATACTGGGCACCAAGGCTCTGATCGGAACCCGACACCAATGCCACCACGTTACCGTTCCCGTCGTAACCCACGTAGTACTGAGCACCCGCGCCGTGGTCCCTGACCATCATGAGCCCCGCGATGCCGCCCGCTTCGTCGACCGTGCCGCTGAGGTCGTTGCCCCAAGCGTAGCTTCGCAGTGGGGCGTTGCTCGCGAGGACGTTGAGCTCGGCGACCAGGTTCCACCCATGCAGGACCAATCGCCCATGCTGACTCGTCGTCCACGCCCCCGTCCAAGTCGAAACTCTTCGCGTAATCCGCCGTCCCTTGAAATCATATCCAAACTCCAGCTTTCGCTTGGCCGCCGCCGGGACGGCCGCGGCGCTTTCCATGGCCACCAGGCGGTTCTCGGCATCCCAGGTATAGATCCACAGTCCGTCCGTCTTGAGGTTGCCGTCGTCGTCGTAGGTCGGGGTCTGGGCATTGGGCGGGAACAGGACGAAACCGTTGGTGGACGGGCCACCGGCGACCTGGACGTTGACGGACTGCCAGACCGGCGCCGAGGCGTTGGCGATGGGCAGTTCGTGGCGGTAGTACTCGTTCTTGCGCTCGGTGGCGTTGCCGTTGACGGTGACGGCGGCGTTGGCGGGCGCGATGCCCGTGATGTCCTCGTACCCGGGAGTGGTGATCGAGGTGTACTGGTTCAGGTTGTTGGCGCCGGCCCCGCCGCCATAGGTCGTGGCCCGGAGATTCGCGCCGCTGGCGTTGCCTCCGGAACTGGCGCTGAGGCGGTTGCCGATGGCGTCGTAGGCGTATTCGAACTGCTGCCCGGCCACGAGTTGGGTGTCGGCCCAGTAGTGCTTGCCGCTGGTGACCTCGTTCCGGTCGTCGTAGCCGTACTGCCAGTACGAGTTGTTCTGCAACGTGGCCTTCCAGCGTCGATTCAGGGCGTCGTAGTCGTAGGTGTGGCTGCTGAAGGTGTTCGTCGTCCGGTTCCGGACCGTCTTCACCCGGGAACCGAACTCCCAGTCGTAGACGGTGGACATCTTCTCGGCGGCGCCGTTCCGGAAGGTGTTGGTGCGCAGGAGATCGGAGTTGGGCAGGTAGTCGTAGGTGGCCGAATGCCCGTTGTAGGTGGCAGTGCGCAGGCGCCCGTAGGCATCGTGCGACCAGCTCTGGACGAGGGTGGTCTGTCCCGGGATCTGGACCTGGAGATTCGTCTGTCCCAGCACCGCGTGGTACTGCGAGAGGAGGTTGATTCCCGAGAAATCCCCGGAGGTTCCGACGTCGCTCAGGACCCGCCCCACGATGTCGTAGGTGATGGTCCGCGTCCCGCGGGCATCGGTGATGGACCGGGGGCGCCCGGCGCGGTCGTAGTTCGCCAGGGTGACGTCCGGGGTGGAATCGGAGTAGTCCACCTTTTCCAGGTCGCCCAGCGGGGTGTAGAGGTTGGTGCTGGTGATCCCGCCCGGCCGCGCCCATTGCCGGGTGCGGGGCAGATGATTGTAGTAGTACCCGTAGAGGGTGGCCTTGCCCGCGGCATCGGTCTTGGAGACCAGCAGGCCCGTCGCGGGATCATAGCCCCATTGGGTGAGGTCGCCGGCGGGTGGACTCGCGGGCCAGGAGGCACTGGTCCATTGCGTTCCGGTGCGATAGGTCGTGAGCTTGATCAGGTCGCCGTAGGCGTTGTACTCGCGCATCTCCGGGTACGGCACGTCGCCCCACTTGTGGGTCAGCTCCCCCCGTCCGTCGTACTTGAAGTACGTCTTCTTCCCGGTGGGCCCCGTCTCGCTGTAGAGCAACCCGGCATTGGCCTGCCCCGCCGGGTAGTAGGCGTAGGAGGTGACCTGCTGGAACTGGTTGGTCCGCGCGATGACCTGTCCGGTGGCGGGATCGAAGCGGGTGCCCTGAACAAAGCCGAGTGGGTTCTGAATGGCGATCTCGCGACCCAGGGCATCGTAGAAATGCCAGCTGGGCGTGGCGACCGTTGGCGTGGTTTCCGTCTGGACCAGTCCGTTGACCGCCACGACGGAGACGGGCAGCGACGATTGCGGGACGGTGGTCGTCTGGGTGACCTTCTTGTCGGCGAGGACGGCGGTCACCTTGGCCACGGTGAGCAGCCCGAAGGGATCGGTGGTGGTCGTTTCGGACACCTCGCTGGCGGCAAAGCCGGTCCGGCGCTCCTGGACGCGCTCGACGAGGTTGGAGGAGACGCTGTTGTCCACGAGGTAGCCATACTTCTCGGTGGTGTAGAACCAGTGCCCCTGGGCATTGGTGGAGTACCTCCAGGTATGGGTGAAGGCCCGATCCATGCCGTCGAGCCGGGCCGAGTACGGCGGTTCGGCGACCCGCGATTCCAGGCGCTTCTTCCCGAAGAAGTCATACTCGAAGTCCGTGAACCATGGGGTCCCGAGCTGTCCCTCCTCGTCCTCGAAGCTGCCCTGGCGAATGCCCTCGACCAGCGCGCCGCCGCCTCCGCCGAACGAGTATTCCAGCCGTTTCCACACGTAATTGGTGCTCGCGAAGCCGGGCTTCTGCTCCCCGATCTCCTTGTAACGATGGTCCGTGATGCTGTTGGTCCAGCGTTGCGAATCGACCGCTCCGACCCGGATCTCCGTGATGTTCTTCGGAACCAGTCCGTACGCCGGATCCGTGTACTCGCCCTGATAGCCGGAACGCAGTTGGAGATAGTCGAAATAGCGCGACACCACCGCGCTCCCGGTCACGCTCTGGACCCGCCGATCCAGGTAGTTGGACACGACCTGCGTGGCCCCCGAGGAATAGGTCGTGGTGATGACCCGTCCGCCCTGCCCATATCCGTAAGTCGTGGTCAGCTGGTCGGGAGTCGTCTCGGAGGTCTTCCGGCCCGCCTTGTCGTACACCGTGCGCAACAGCAGCGACAGCGCACCGCCCGATTGCAGGTTGGTCAGCACGCGGCTGGCGGCGTCGTAACCCAGGGAGGTCGTGATGGGACCCTGCACCGGGTATCCCGCCGTCGACGCGCCCAGCTTCGTCGACGTCGTCACGCGCTTGAGCGAGTCGTAGGCAAAGGTGGTGGCGATGCCGGTTTCATCCACCTGGGAAAGCCGAAGATCGCCCGGGAAGGCGGCGCCTCCCTGCCAGTCGGCCTGGTAGGTGGTCCGGGCGACGCCCGTCTTGGGATCGATGCGGAAGATGTTCGTGGCGTGGCCGAGACCGTCGCGCTGGTAGATGATCTGGTCGATTCGGGCCCAGTTCGTCAGGGCACCGAGGTAGACGTATTCCTCCCGCGCCACGAGGTTGCCCCCCTGGATGATCTTGACCTCCTTGGTGGTCTGGAACGGGGTGACCGAGACGTCCTCGATGTCGTTCTCCATCTCGGACGAGGACATCACCTCGCAGCCCGCATCCTCGCACAGGCCGACGCCCGTGCCGTGGATGATGGTCTGGCGGAGGTCGTTGGTGGACGGCGGATTCAATCCGCCCGTGAACACGCGGGTTACGGCATTCCACTGGCCCCACTCGTAGTCGTAGGAATCGACGGTCCCGAACTCCATGGTCCGGGAGTAGATGCGCCCGGCGAAGGGATGCGAGGGCCCGAAGCGGGTGGTGTCGGTCCACTCGCCGTAGTGATCCAGGTCGCCCATCTGTCGGACCTCGCGGATCAGGTCCGTCACGGCGCACTCGTCGTCGACGAAGATGGTTTCCTCCTCGTAGACCGTCGTGAGATCACCCCCGGTGATCCAGGTATGGTCCACGACGTAGTCGCCCGGGTCGTGCCACTTCTGAACCATGTAGCTGCCCGGCCCGGGCGTCGTGATCCAGGAGGAGTAATCGTATTGGCTGACGAGGCAATCCTCCACGGCGGCGCTGCTTGGGGAGTTCTTCCAGGGATGCACCATGCGCCAGAGCATCCCGGCGGGGACCGCGTTGAGCTCCTCGATGTCCTCGTCGGCGTAAATCCTCTTTTCCCAGTAGCCGTCGGGCCAGGTGGTCAGGAGGAGCTGCTTGTAGTCGTAGGTTTCGGGGGTGGTGCCGTAGACGAAGGTCGTGGTGAGATTGGCGCCGTCGGGATCGGCGCGGGTGGAGGTCAGCTCGTGACCCCAATCGAACCTCTGATAGAACTCGATGGTTTTGTCGCTGACCACGCCGGCTCCGTTTTTGACCTCGAGGATTTCCTGGCGGTTGGAGGAAACGAACGAGATCGCCCGGGTCTCGATCCGAGCCTCGGTGCCGGTGCCCCGCGACAGCTTCCATTGGGGGCCGCCCGCGGTCAGGTACTCGAGCGTCGTCGCCCGCGTCTGGCCGTTCCGGATTTCCTGCAACCGGAGCTTGTTCGTGGTGCCGTCCATCGAGTCGACGCGCCAGGTCACGAACGGGGACGGGCTGTTGGTCAGGGTGAAGAAGCCGTTCGTATCGCGGGGGCCCACCGCCGAGGGAAGGTAGAACTTCATCTCGAAGCTGTTGGCGGTGAGCGGTTCCACCAGGACCAGGGTCTGCGGGACCTTGATCTGCCGGATGAAATTGGCATTGGTCAGCGAATGCAGGACGTCGACCTCGTTGGTGTTGCCGGAGGCGGCCTTGTAGGCGATGGCCGCCGGGGTGAAGTTGTTGGTCGACAAGCGGGCGTCCGACATGCGGATCCGCCCGGCGGTACGTCCATCGCGGAGCCGCCCCAGGGCCACGCTCCACTTGAAGTTGATCGAGGCCGGATCGTCGCTCTTCGATCCTTGCATCTGCAGGATGTCGCCATCCCCGGGCGCCGTTTCGGCATCGATGCCGCCCTCGGATCGGTCCCAGGCGTCGTCGGCCTGATCGTCCTGGCTGTCGGCTCCCCGGCCTTCCTTCTTGATGGGCTGGGCCCCGGCGTCCGGGCGCACCTGGATGTACCAGGTGCGGGTCACGGGGACGCAGTAGTTGCCGGTCTGGCATCCCACGGGGTTGTCGTCGCAGTTCTCGGCGTTCCAGGTCGGGGCGGTGGCGGAGCAGAACTTCTTCCACTGCCGTTCCACGGGGACCCAGATGAAGAGCTGATAGCGATGGTACTCCTGGATGTTCTGCCCGATGCCCTTCTCGATGTCGTGGATCGTCGGGGGCATCACCTCGAGGTCGAATGAATACGCGGCGTTGGCGGTCGCGGTGATGGGAAAGGTCTTGTAGATCGGGAGGTGGGCCGTCTGCAGCGGGGTGGACATCGTCCAGAACATCGGGTCCGCGTTCTCGTCGTTGCAGGTCGCGACGAAATCATTGGTGTTTCGCGCGTTGACCCCGTTAAGGGCGACGTTGAACACCCCGACGGAGTTGAAGGTGCCCATGAAGCGCACCGGGACGACCACGGGTTTGTTGGCGGCGTCCTTCCAGGCGTCGCCGCCCTCCGAGCCCTCCCCGAAGACCGCCGGTGCCAGCCCCAACACGGACAACCACAGCGCCAGGATCCAGTGTCCCGGGAGGCGCCCCGGCAAACCACGGCGGGGGCCGGCGGAACGCCCGGGGTCGAGGCACGCGGGCCGCGGAGATCGGCACTCGCCGGAGATGCACCGGGGGTCGGCTGGAATGCGAGCGATGGTGGCCATGGGAGGATTCAATGGGGGTTCAGCGAAGCGGGGTGAAGACCTGGAATCCCTGTCCGTTGGCAGGGTTGGTCGAACTCTGGTATTCCTGCAGATTCGTCCAGCCGTCGGCGTCGTAGTCGCCGTTGCCGTCCTGAGCGAGGTTCCCAAAATTGGAAACCTCCCAGCCGTCGGGGAGACCGTCGGAGTCGGAATCGCCGGACCAGCCGCCGAAGACGGCACCGATCTCGGTCGCGTTCAAGGCGCGGAAATACGCGCGCAACTCGTCGATCCTGCCGTCGAAGCGATCATTGGCGGCGGAACCGGTTTCGGCCCCGATGGTCGGGCTGTTGGCGTTGGCCAGCGGCGCGCCATTGCCGGTTCCCGTGGTCCAGGTGCCCACGACGGCGACGCCGTCCACATAGAACGCGGCGGAGGCGCCCGTGCCGAAGCTGAAGGAGAAGGCGACGTGTCGCCATTGGTTGTTTCCGAGGTTCGAGACGCTGGCCGTGAAGTGGTGCACGGCGCTCCCGGTGTCCGTGTAGGTGAACAGCAGGCGTCCCGTGCCCGCCCCCGTCCCCTCCAAGTACCAGGCGAAATTCCGCGCGCCACCGTCGACGCCCTTGGCGATGATCGGCTCGAACTGGGCGGCCTGGAGCGCCGTCGGATGGACCCAGGCGGTGAGCGTGATCGACTGCCCCGCTCCGAAGTTGAAGTAGGACGCATTGGCAAGGCTCACGTACTGCAGCGTCGAACCGCTGTAGGCCAGCGTCGAACCCTCGGCCCCGGTCGTCCAGGTCGGCAGCGGGCTTCCGCTCAAGGTGCCGGTGCTGGAGTTGCCCGAGGCATCCGCCGTGGTGGTGCCCGTCCCCTCGTTGAAGTGCCAATACCCCAGAAGCCCATCCGAATGGACCAGCACCGTCGAGCTCGGTCCGGCGCCCGGCGCGCTGTTTCCGGCGGCGTCCACCGCCGTGCCGGCGGCAATCGTGATGCCCAACGTCCCGTTGCCGGTAATGCTCGAGATCGTCACCGTCCGCGTCGTGTTCCCCGTCCCGCTCACCGTCACCGTCCCGGTCGCCCCCGACCCCGTCAGCGTCACGTTCCCCGACGCCAGGGTCACGCTGCTGGC
>CAZSOV010000296.1:0-9856 GCA_964608505.1 uncultured Verrucomicrobiota bacterium | reverse complement strand
CGCATCACCGACCAACCGGTCGCCGCCCTGCTTGTCGATCTGAAGAACCGCGGCCTGCTCGATGACACGCTCGTCGTCTGGGCCGGCGAAATGGGGCGCACGCCGCACAGCGCGGGCGACGACGGACGCGATCACCACGTGAGTGGATACACGATCTGGCTGGCCGGCGGCGGCGTGAAGGCCGGCACCGCGTTCGGTTCCACCGACGAGATGGGCATGAGTGCCGTGGAGGACCCGGTCGACATCCATGATGTCCACGCCACGATTCTGCATCTTCTGGGCATGGACCACCAACGTCTCACCTACCGTTTCGGAGGGCGCGACATGCGCCTGACCGACGTCCACGGCAACGTCATCCGCGGAATCCTCGGATAGGCTGCCCGCCCTGCGCCGGCGCCGGGGCCTCCCTGGGGCACGGGAGGCGGCGGGATCGGGGAATCGGGGAGCCGGGGGGCTACCGGAGACTGCGCCAGGGTTCCTCGCCGCTGACGTCCACGAGGAACGGGCCCTGCGCGGCGGCGGGGGAGAGGATGGCGAGGATCACGGCGTCACGGGGCGTGGGATTGAAGGTGGCGTGCACGATGCCCCGGGGGATGTGCGCGACCTCGCCCGGGTTCAGGAGGCGTTTCTCGCGTTCGACCCATTGTTCCACCTGACCTTCGAGCACGTAGATCAGTTCCTCCAGCTCGGGATGGGTATGGAAGTTGTGCCCTTCGCCGGCGGGCAGCACGGCCCGGCAGAGCTGCAGGTCCTTCGCCGCGGTGATCTCGGGGCGGCAGAGCCAGAAATTGGTGCGCCCCTTGTAGTCCTCCTTCAGGGCCTCGGTTTCGGAGACGAATCGATGCGGCGAGTTCATGTCCCGAGCGTATTCGCGGCCGCGAAGTACTCGCGAGCTTTCCGAAGCTGGACCGCCTTGAGGTCCTCGAGTTCGGCGGCGGTACCCCGGGCGAACTCGCGCCTCCTCAGGTCGGAACGGAGGAACTCGTTGAGGATGATGCAGCACCATTTCAGGCGGTATGCCGGCAGCAACAGGCCGGCGCGGGCGGCGAGTCCTCCCTTCCAGCCCAGCGAGGCGTCGAGATCGTCGACGAAGAGGCTCCAGTGCACCCGCGGGACGGGAATGCGAGGCTGGCAGAAGAAGTCGCAGACCAGTTTCGCCGGGTCATCCCAGCCGGCGTATTCGAAGTCGAGAAAGCGGATCTGCCCGTCGTCGGGCAGCAGGGCGTTGTGAAAGCCGAAGTCGGACGGGGACAGGCATCGAAGCGGGGCCGGGAGCGGGGCATCGCGTTCCGGGGAGGCCAGCGCGTCGTCCAGGATGGCGGCGCGGATCGAGTTCCAGCGGGGAACGAGTTCGGAGGTGACGAATCCGGCGGCCTCGTGATCCACGGGCGAGGCGGGTTCGAGGGCTGCCAGGCGCTTCACCCGGACCGCGATGCGTTCGACGTGTTCCGCCAGGCTGAAGCAGGCTTCCGCGGCGATGGGCACGGAGGCCGCCTCCGGCCAATGGCGGTTGGCGTTGAGCTGCCGCAGGAATTCCACGGCCTGCGCGATCTCGTTCGTCGAAATCTCCGCGCAGGTCAACGGCTCGCCGGGGACGCACTCGAACAGCCCGAGTCGCCTCGATTCGGACCAGGCCAACGGTTCGGGGATGCACCGGATGCCCTGACTCCAGCCCCAGCCGTAGAAGGCGCGTTCGGCCCCGAAGCGGTCGCGCGGGTCGTTCGGGGCGTGGAAGTAGCTCTTGAGCAGGAGATCCCTGTCCGTGGCGCGCAGGTAGACCACGTGGTTGTTGGCACCGCCCGGGGCGCGTCGGCACACGGGGTCGGCCGGGAATCCGTGTTCGGCGAGAAAACGGCCCCAATCCGAGCCCGGATCCAGGCGGGTGGCTTCGGGCTCCCCGAGGTCGAATCGCGGAAACCCCAGCACGACCCGCGGCGCGGCGTTCCAGCGGTGGAGCCGGCGAAAACGGGAGTCGCCCAGGTAGAGCCGGTTCGGGTCGAACAGCACGCGCGCGACGTTCGCGGGGAAGTCCGCCTCCGCGAGCAACTCGGGCAGATCGTCGATGAAATGCGTGCAGCCGCAGTTGCCGATGCGGCGGAGTTTGTCGGCCTTGGTCAGTTCGAAGAACACGTTCCCCGGCGGCAGGCCGATCCGGGAGGGATCCAGGAAGCCCTGGCGTTCGAGCCAGTCACGGGCGGCGGCGTGCAGGTCGTAGGGCTTTCCGGCGAAGGGGGTGCGGGTCTTGTGACTGATGATGAAGACCGCAATGCCGAGATCGCGGCAGGCCCGGAAGAACTCCAGCACGCCGGGGTAGGGCGCCGCCTCCGCCATGCGCGCGCCGTAGACCCGGCCCTGCATCTCGGTCCAGTGGTCCTCGCGCCCGACCGAACGCAGGTGGTTTCGCACGTCCGACTTGTTGGCCGGCAACTCCGCCGGGATGCAGCCGTCCTCGAGCGCGACGCGGTGGAACAGGGCGTCGTAGCAGACGATGGTGTTGTCGAAGTCGATGCCGAGGCGCAATGAGGGCACGGGAATCGCGGGCGGCATGGGGTATCCGTCGATTCTACGCGAGCGCGTCCCGGATGCGGGAGGCCATGGCGTCCGGGGTGAGCCCGAAATGTTCCCGCGCCGCCTCCTGCTCGCAGGTGAGGTGGAGGAACTCGTCGCGCGAACCGAAGCGCAGCAGGCGGCCCCGCAGGCCGGGATGGTCGGCGAGCCATTCCGCGACGGCGCCGCCGAGGCCTCCGAGGACCGAATGCTCCTCGACCGTGGCCACGACGCGGAACCGGCCAAACACCGAGGTCAGCAGCTCGGTGTCGAGGGGTTTGATGGAGTGGAAGCTGAAGACGGACGTGGGGAGGCCGAGGGCGCCGAGCTTCTCCGCCGCGGCCAGTGCCTCGGGCAGCACGGTGCCGGCGGCGAGGATGGCGGCCTGCGTGCCCTCGCGCAGCGGGATGGCGCGCCCGATCCGGAACTCGGGTTCGGACGCATGGATGTCGGGCTCCCCCTTCTTGCCGATCCGGATGTACACGGGATCCGTGCCGGCGAGCGCGGCGCGGAGCGCGGCCCGGACCTCCCAGCTGTCGGCGGGGGCCAGGACCGCGAGACCGGGCAGCAGGCGGAGCATGCCCATCTCCTCGCAGGAGTGGTGCGTGGCTCCGAGGGAGGCATAGGACAACCCGGCGCCGGTTCCGACCAGGACGACGGGGACGTGGTGGTAGCAGACGTCCACGCGGATCTGTTCGATGCAGCGGTAGGTGAGAAAGGGCGTGATCGTGTAGCACACGGGCCGAAGCCCCGAGAGCGCCAGGCCGGCAGCCATGCCGACGAGGTTGGCCTCGGCGACGCCGCAGTTCAGGAAGCGACCGGGGCATTTGGCCTTGAGGTCGTCGAAGAGCCGGTTGCCGATGTCGCCGCTGAGCACCACGACGCGTGGATCCTGCTGGGCGAGGGTGGTGATCTGCTGGGCAAAGGCGTTGCGCATGGCGGGGCGGGGCAGGGCGGGGCGGGCGACGGGTTGGATCAGGGTTGGCCGAGTTGCCGCCGGGCTTCCTCGACCTCCTGGGGCTTGGGAATGCGGTAGTGCCAGTTGTTGTCGTCTTCCATGAACGAGACGCCCTTGCCCTTGATCGTGTGGGCGATGATGGCCAGGGGTTTGCCCGACCCGTTCGGAACCCGGCCCAGGAGTTCGACGAGGGCCCCCATGTCGTGTCCGTCGACCTCCCGCGCGTCCCAGCCGAAGGCGGCCCACTTGTCGCGCAGGGACTGGAGGCACATGACTTCGTTGCTGCGCCCGGTGGCCTGCCATTTGTTGTAGTCCACGACGACCGCGAGGCGCTCCAGTTTCTGGGCCGGGGCGAACATCGCGGCCTCCCAGACGCTGCCCTCGTTGCATTCGCCGTCGCTGAGGCAGACGAACACCCGCCACGTCTCGTTCCGGATCCGGGCGGCCAGCGCCATGCCCAGTCCGACGGGCAGTCCGTGGCCGAGCGAACCGGTGGCGAGTTCGACGCCCGGGGCGCAGTTCGGCGCGGGTTGCTCGGCCAGCGGCGCGCCGTGTTGCGCGAACGTGTCGAGCCATTCGCGCGGGAAGAACCCCCGCTCGGCGAGGACCGCGTAGAGCGCGCTGGCCGCATGGCCCTTGCTCAGGATGAAACGGTCGCGCAACGGGTGCGCCGGCCGCGCCGGATCCACCCGCAGCGCCGTCCAGAACGCCGCGACCAGGATGTCGATGCAGGACAACGCCGAACCGAGATGGGGAGTGCCGGCCTGATGCGACATCTGGATCAGGCGGAACCGCAGCTGTCGCGCGAGCCGTTCCAGCTCGGCGACGGTTGGGGCGACGGGTTCCCGCGGCGGCGGGGCCTCGGATGCGGTGGCGGAGGATGGAGGGGCGTGGTTCATGCCGAACGGAAATCGATCAGGCAGTGGATGACCTCCCCGGAACGCATGCGGGCCACCCCGTCGTTCACCCGTTCGAGGGGGATGCGGTGCGAAATCATGCCGCGGGGGTCGAAGCGTCCCCCGGCCATCAGCCGCAGGTAGCGCGGGACGTCCTCGGCCGGCAGGGACGAGCCTCCGTGGGAGCCGATGAGGCTCTTGCCGAAGTGCAGTGGGAGGGTGTTGAGCGTCAGTTTGCGGTCGTGGGCCATGACCCCGACGCCGACGCACCGACCCCGCGGGCCGGCGAGCGCGAAGGCCTTCTCGAGCACGGCGGGCTGGCCGGTGCCGTCGACCACGATGTCGGCGTCGCCTCCGCGCAGCACCTGCCGGGCGGCCTCCACGAAGTCTCCCCGGGTCGAATTGATCGTATGCGTCGCCCCGAATTCGGACGCTTTCTCGAGCTTGTGATCGTGCAGGTCCACCGCGATCACGGGATGTGCTCCGGCGAGATGGGCACCCAGGACCACGCCGAGGCCGATGCCGCCGCACCCGACGACAACCACCGCTTCGCCGATCTTCGCCGAGGCGTCATTGTTGATGACGCCGAAACCCGTGGTCAGCGTGTCGGCCAGGAGCGCACAGATCTCGAAGTCGGTGTCGGGCGGCACGACGGTAAGCCGGTTCTCGGAGATGACCGAGTACCGGTTGAACGTGGTGATGCAGCCGGAGTTCGCGACCCGCCCGTTCCAATCGTACCGGGCCGGGCGCGCCTCGATGCCGCGTCCGGGACGCCAGTGGAGCACCACGCGGTCGCCGGGCTTGACGTGACGCACCTCGGGACCGACCTCGAGCACGACGCCGCCACCCTCGTGCCCGAGCAGGTGGGGGAGGAAACGGTCCGGTCCCTTGACCCCGTCGATCTCGCCGATCTGGGAGCCGCAGATGCGGCTGACCTGAACGTCGACCAGCACCTGGCCGTAGCCCAGGGCGGGGATTTCCACCTCGTCGAGGACGAGGGGTTTGCGTTGTTCCACCAGGATGGCGGCGGGGGTCTTCATTTCAGCCTTCGAGCAGCGACATCCCGCTCTTCAGCAGGATGGCCTTGGAGATGGGATGGGCGTTTCCGACGATGCGGACCGCCTGGGCGCCTGCCAGCTGACCCAGGAACGTTGCGAGGTCGACGGGCAGGCGGCGGGCCGCGGCCAGGCCGGCCACGGAGAAGAAGGCGTCACCCGCGCCCACCGGATCGACGATGTCCGTCTCCAGCGGCGGACAGGCGCACGCCGGTTCCTCGGAGGCGAGGCCGATGGTCTGGACCGGACCACGGGTCAGCCAGGCGTAGCGGGAATGCAGTTGCTCGCGCAGGTGGCCGAGCTCGAGCGGGAAGTCGATCTTCCGGCGCCCCACCGCGAGCAGCATTTCCTGTTCGTCCAGGGCAAACGCGTCGGCGCGTCGATACTGGCGGGAAATGATGTTGAACCCGTGGTTGTTGCTGTTGGTCTGGCAGTTCAGGACGAGGAACGGCGCCGTGTCCTGGATCACGTCGCGCAGCTGGGCGGAGAGCAGCCCGTGTCCGAAATCGAGCAGGAGCACGGCGTCGCAGCCGGATGCCGCCTGACGAAACCGGCTCTCGAACTCCCGAAGGATCGCCGCGGGCGGGGGTTCGGCATCGATGAAGTTGACCGAGAACAGCTTGCTCAGCTCGTCTCCGTCGCGTCTCGGTTCGACGAACCGCTCCTTCACGATGGTCGTGCAGCCCGGGGCCCGGACCACGAGGTCCTCGGCCGGCGTCATCTGCTGCCGGAGCAACGGATCGACCCAGGGTTCGTCGCCCACCACGCTGAGGAAGCGCGCGTGCGGCGTGAACTGGCGCACGTGCCGGAAGACCGCCAACGCCCCGCCGCAATGGGTCTCCTGCGACAGGAATCGCCCCGAGAGAATCCGGTTCTTGGAGGTCAGCCCCTGGACTTTCACCGTGGAATAGCGGTCGAGGATGGTTTCCCCCACCACGAGAATACGGAGCGACGCCAGTCCTTCCACGGCTTCCGCGAAGGACTTGCGGGTGAACCGGCGCGCCAGGCCAGAGCAGAACTCCCGCACCGGGGCCGAGAAATTCTCGAAGTAAAGGTTCAGCAGTTTCGTGGAGCTGAACTTGATCGAGCCCGTGTACCGCATCTCCCCCCCGCACCCCCGGACGGCGCGGATCTCCTGCTGCAAGCCTCCCGAATCGTCGTAGCTCGGGTCCTCGTACTCCTTGCCCTTGCAGTAGAAGTCGGGGCGGATGGCTTCGATGGCATCCATCGCGCCGGGTTTCGGCACGAGCACGACGTAGTCGACGCATTCCAGCGCCGCGAGGCTGCGCAGGCGGAGTTGTTCGGTGAAGTAGGGTCGGCCGGGACCCTTCTGCACGTACTTGTCCGCGGTGACCGATACCACCAGCACGTCGCCGAGGGCCCGGGCCCCCTCCAGATGCGCGATGTGCCCCGGGTGGATGAGGTCGAAGATCCCGTGCGAATGCGCGATCCGCCGTCCCTGTTCGCGCAGGGCTTCGAAATGGGCCCGGGCCGCATCCAGGCCGAGGATCTTGACGGAGGTGGCGTCGGGCATGGCGGTCGGCGGGGATCGACGTCGGAGGGTCAGCGCGAGAGGAAGCCGTAACAGCCCGCGGCCCGCCCGACCTTCATGAATTTCATGTTGTAGTGTTCCGCGGCGTCGATGTCGGGGAACATCCCCCCTTCCAGCACGCGGCGGAGATGGGCCACCTCCTGCCGGATCGAACTCACGGGACGATAGCCGAGGGTCTCGATGATCTTCCGCGAGGAGATGTGGTAGTCCCGGCGGTCCTGGGTCTCGGTCACCTTGATTTCGACGTTGAGATCCGCGAGCTCCCCCTGGATCACGCGGGCGATCTCGATCACCTTCAGGTTCTCGAATCCGAAGTTGAACGTGCGCCCGTTGATCAGCGCGCTCGGGGTCTCGAGCAACTGGCCGTACAGGTGGATCATGTCCGTGATGCCGACGTTGGGGCGGCGCTGCTCCCCCCCGTGGACGGTGATCACGCGCTTGCGCAGGGCGTCCGCCGTCAGCTTGTTCACCGTCAGGTCGAAACGCTGGCGCGGCGAGTAGCCGCAGATCGTCGCGGGCCGGATGTTGACCGCGGTGAAATCGGGGGAGGCCGCCGCCACCACCAGCCATTCGCCGAGCGCCTTGTACTTGGAATAGAAGGTCAGGGGCTCCGGTTCGAGCCGTTCGGTCACGTCCGGCACGTCCTTGATGCCGAAGACGCTGCTTGACGACGCGTTCACGAACCGCTTCACGCCGGCCTCGCGCGACTTCGCCAGCAGCATCGCCACGGCGTCGAAGTTCGACTGGCGCGTCAGAACCTCGTCGATGTCCCCGGTCGGATCGTTCGAGATCGCCGCCAGGTGAATCACCGTGTCGATGCCCGCCACCGCGCGGTCCACGACCGCCGGGTCGCGGAGGTCGCCCGCGACCAGTTCGAACCGGGACTTCCAATCCCCGTACCCGGGGTCGCGCTGCAAGGCGTCCAGTCCGGCGTTCGTGTACAGCATCAGGTCGACCACCCGGACCTGGTGTCCGAGGGCGAGCAGATGCGGGGTGAGGCGGCTGCCGACGTATCCGAATCCGCCGGTGACAAGGACCTTCTGGGGTGTCATGCGTGTCGTGTTAGGGCTTGTGAATGTAGTCGAAAGGCTGCCGGCGCAGGTCGTCGAAGTGCCGGTCGACCCAGGCGATGGTCTCGTCCACGCCCTGTTCGAACGCGACGGTGTCGTTCCAGCCCAGGGTTCGACGCGCCTTCGTGGCGTCCAGCAGGTACGCGGCGTCCTTGCCGGGGCGATCCCCGACGACCTCCACCACCTGCTCGAAGGGCACTCCGAGCTTGGCACAGACGATGCCGACGACCTCGCGGATCGAGTGGTTGACGCGGGTCGAGAGGTGATAGCACTGGCCCGGTTCGCCCGAGCGCGCCACGCGCAGGGTTCCGTCCGAGACGTCCCGAATATGAATGAAGGACCGAACGGAATGCCCGCCGCCGTGAAGTTGGAGCTTCCGCCCGAGCCGAGCGTACAGGATCGTGCGGGGGATGATCCGGTAGAGCTGCTGTGCCGGGCCGAAGACGTTTGCGGCCCGGGTGAACACCACCGGGAAGCGGTAGTTCTTGAAGAACGTCATCAGGTGCAGGTCGCACGCGGCGCGCGAGGCCGCGTACGGGGTGCTCGGATTGTACGGCGCCTCCTCGGTGACGTTGCCCGAACAGGAGCCGTAGACCTCCGGCGTGGACACGTGCACGTAGCGCTTGAGGAAGTCCAGACGCCGAAGCCCTTCATGGAGCCGCACGTTGGCGACGACGTTCGTCTGATACCAGTGCTCCGGATGCACCCAGCTCTCGGCGACCATGCTCTGGGCCGCAAAGTTGACGAAGTAATCCGGGCGGAATTCCCGGGTGATCGCCACGATCCGATCCGTGTCGTGATTCAGGTCCAGCTGCTCGAACCGAAAACGGCGAAGGACTTGGGGATCCCCCGACCAGCGGTACGGCAGAAACGCCGCGTGCGCCTCCGCCGAGCGGCTCGCGCCCACGACCTCGCACCCGTTCGCCAACGCGTAGGCCACGAAACTCGCGCCCGAGAAGGAATTGCTGCCGAGTACCAGAATGCGTTCGGACATAGGTCGCGCGGAACCCTATGCGCTTCCCTTCCGGACGTCACGACGCGGATTTGGCGGGTCGAGCGGGTTCCAAAACCGGGCCCCGTAACCTCCGATCCAGGGTGGACGGTGATTCGGGTGGGCTCCGACCCCGAAGGTATCTCCATCCGCCGCCCACGACGAGCGGGCCGCCGGTGAGGGCATCGGGCCTGCGGGCTGTTGGCCGCGTGCCCCCGCGCGGCGACGTGTGGTCCGCGGTTCATGGGCTCCCAGCGCCCGGTTCGCGAACCGTGTCTCCTACCCTACCCAAACGCCCCCTTCCGAAAGGCGCCCACCGTGCACAGATTCGTGTTTTCGAGTCCCCGCATTGCTCGCGCCCCCGTCTGCCGTTTCCTCCCGAACCGCTCTCGGTGACGCTGGAACATCCCCTCCACGAACTCTCGCCCCCCGAACACCGCCCCGTCGCTGAAGTAGCGCACCCGACACCGCACGTACTCCGTCACCGGCAATAGCCCTTTCGCTTCCAGCACCTTCAATACCTCCTCCCGCTTCAACGCACCCTGCACCGGCTTTCCATCGGGACCCGTAGCCTCCCGTTCCTCGCTCCCCTCGCGGTACACCCACTCCCGATACACCTCCAACGCCTTGCTCACCGGTTCCTCCCGTCCCCGCTGCAACGCGGTCACCAGCGACTGGATTCCAAGCTTCGCCAGACGCTTTCCCGCCACCGCCTCCCCGTACCCGCTCCAACGGTAGTCCTTGGGATCCTGCACGATCCCCGCCCGCACCGGGTTCAGATCGATGT
>CAZSOV010000295.1:0-9879 GCA_964608505.1 uncultured Verrucomicrobiota bacterium | reverse complement strand
CCCCGCGACCCGGCGGTCGCGGGCCCCAATCGACTTTGTCAATCGCCCTGCCGCCCGCCCGGGTTGGACGCACCTCGTCCTTTTCCGCGGTCGAGCAGGGGGGCATGCTGTGTGCCACCCGATCGCCATGCCGACCCATTCCCTCCTCCTCGCGCTCGCCCTTTTGGCCGGTGGATTGTTTGCCTGCGTTCCCGCACGAGCTGCCGCGGCGGCGGCGCCCGGATTTCGCGCGGCGAAGCTGATGGAGATCGAGGGAGCGATCTCCTCGGCAATCGGGAGCAGGGCCTTGCCGGGAGCGGTGGTCTGGCTGGAGCGCGGCGGGGGGATGCATCGCCGGGCGCTGGGGTCGCGGGCGGTCCTGCCCGATCGGGAGGCGATGACGGAGGACACGATCTTCGACGCGGCGTCGCTGACCAAGGTGTTGGCGACGACGCCGGCGATTCTGGCGTTGGTGGAGGAGGGCAAGGTGCGGTTGGATGCGCCGGTTTCGACATATCTGGCCGGATTCACGGGTGAAGGTCGGGAAGCGCTCACCGTCCGGCACCTTTTGACGCATTTTTCGGGACTGCGCCCGGGCATCGGACTGCGCCCGGAGTGGAGCGGGTACGAGGCGGGGATCCGACAGGCGTTGGCGGAGAAGCCGGAATACGCGCCGGACACACGGTTCCGGTACAGCGACGTGAACTTCATCCTGCTGGGGGAGATCGTGCGGGTGGCGAGCGGGCGGACGTTGGACGCGTATTGCGCGGCGCGGGTTTACGAGCCGCTGGGGATGCAGGACACGGGATTCCGTCCGGCGCCGGGGTTGCGGTCGCGCATCGCGCCGACGACGGAGGACCGGGGCACGTGGCTGCGGGGCGTGGTGCATGATCCCACCTCGCGCCGGATGGGCGGGGTGGCGGGGCACGCGGGGTTGTTCACGACCGCGGGGGACACCGCGATCTACGCGCGAATGCTGTTGGCGGGCGGTGTCGGGGCGGATGGGCGGCGGGTCTTGCGCGAGGAGACGGTGCGGCTGATGACCGCGGTCCAGTCGCCGCCCGGCGCGACGGAGGCGCGGCGGGGGCTGGGTTGGGACATCGATTCGCCGTACGCGGGGCCGCGGGGCGAGCATTTTCCGGTGGGCAGCTAC
This sequence comes from uncultured Verrucomicrobiota bacterium, assembly GCA_964608505.1. Taxonomy (GTDB): domain Bacteria; phylum Verrucomicrobiota; class Verrucomicrobiia; order Limisphaerales; family CAIMTB01; genus CAIMTB01. Next base: position 8,747 of record CAZSOV010000295.1, on the reverse strand, counting down.
GGGCACACGGGATGGACGGGAACGTCGCTGTGGATCGACCCGTTTTCGGGGACGTTCGTGATCCTGATGTCGAACCGGAACCACCCGACGGAGGATGGGAGCGTGGTGGGGTTGCGGCGGCAGGTGGGGACGCTGGCGGCGGAAGCGGTGGAGGGATTCAATTTTGCGGGGGTTCCCGGCGCGCTGCCGCGGCAGGCCAGGGCGTCCGCGGCGGGTTCCGCCCCGGCGTCCGCCGCGCGCCCTTCCGCGGGGGCGCCGACGGCGGGCGGGGGGGTGAGGAACGGGATCGACGTGCTGGTGGCGCGCGATTTCGCGCCGTTGCGGCGGCGGAAGATCGGGCTGATCACGAACCACACCGGGATCGGCGCGGACCGGACGCCGACGATCGACCTGCTGGCGCGGGCGCCGGAGGTGGAGTTGAAGGCGTTGTTCAGCCCCGAACACGGCATTCGCGGGGAGTTGGACGAGAAGGTGCCCGATGGCGTCGATGTTCGGACGGGCCTGCCGGTGTACAGCCTGTACGGGGAGTCGCGACAGCCACGACCCGAGCACCTGGCGGGGTTGGACGCGCTGGTGTTCGACATTCAGGACATCGGCTGCCGGTTTTACACCTACGTCTCGACGATGGGCCTGGGTCTGGAGGCTGCGGGCCGGGCGGGAATCGAGTTCGTGGTCCTGGACCGGGTGAATCCGATCAACGGGCTTCGGGTGGAGGGCCCCGTGTACCGGGGCGCGACGAACCATTTCGTGGCGTTCCATTCGGTGCCCTTGCGGCACGGGATGACGGTCGGGGAACTGGCGCGCATGTTCAACGCGGAGCGGGGCTGGAACGCGAAGCTGACGGTGATCCCGGTCGAGGGCTGGCGTCGCGGTCAATGGTTCGACGAGACGGGGCTGCCCTGGATCAACACCTCGCCGAACATGCGCAACCTGACGGAGGCCATCCTGTATCCGGGCGTGGGATTGCTGGAGTCCGCGATCAGCGTGGGGCGGGGGACCGACACGCCGTTCGAGGTGATCGGCGCGCCGTACATCGACGACCGGGCGCTGGCGGGGGCCATGAACGGGATGGGGCTGCCGGGCATCCGGTTCGTGCCGGTGCGGTTCACTCCGAAGGCCAGCATTTTCAAGGACCAGGCCTGCGGGGGCCTGTATTTGCTGCTGACGGATCGGGAGGCGTGTCCCGTGGTGGACGTGGGCCTCGCGCTCGCGGTTCAGTTGCAGCGGATGTACGGGGACCGCTTCGCCCTGGACAAGATCGCCCCGCTGCTCCGGCACCCGGCGACCCTCGCGGCAATCCGGGCCGGGAAATCGTTCGGGGACATCAAGACTCTGTGGTCGACGGACCTCGGGGAATTCATGGCCCGGCGGGGCAGCTTCCTGTTGTACTGAATTTCCGGTTTCCCGACGGCCCGCGTTGGCGCATGCTCTCCGTCCCATGTTTACCGGGACATACACGGCGATCGTGACGCCGTTCCGCGACGGGAAACTCGACGAAGCCTCGTTCCAGCGCCTGATCCAGCTCCAGATCAAGGGCGGCGTGGACGGCATCGTGCCCGTGGGCACGACCGGCGAGTCCCCGACCCTCGACTATGACGAGCACATCCGGGTCATCGAACTGGCCGTGAAGACGGCGAAGGGCAGGGTTACGGTGATCGCGGGCACCGGTGGCAACGCGACGAAGGAAGCGATCCATCTGACGCGGGAGGCCGCGCGGGTCGGGGCGGACGCGTCGCTCCAGGTGGCGCCGTACTACAACAAGCCCAGCCAGGAAGGGCTGTACCAGCATTTCGCGGCCGTCGCCGCGGCCACCCGGCTGCCGATCCTGCTCTACAGCATTCCCGGACGGTGCGGCATCGAGATCGGCGTCCCCACCGTCCAGCGCCTCGCCGCGAAGTGCTCCACGGTGGTCGGCATCAAGGAGGCGGGCGGACATCCGGATCGCGTGAGCCAGATCCGGGCGGCGTGCGGGCCGAAGTTCTCGATTTTGAGCGGGGACGATTCCCTGACGCTGCCGTTCATGAGCGTGGGCGCGCACGGGGTGGTGAGCGTGGCCTCGAACGTGATGCCCAAGGAGGTGTCGCGCATGGTCCGGGAGCAGTTGGCCGGGAATGCGAAGGCCGCGCTGAAGCTCCACGACCGCCTGTATTCCCTCTTCAAGGATCTCTTCATCGAGACGAACCCGGTCCCCGCCAAGGCCGCGCTGGCCATGATGGGGCTGATCGCGGAGGACGTCCGCCTCCCGCTGGTGCCGATGGCGGCCAAGACCCGCGACCAGCTGGCGACGACGCTGCGGGGACTCGGACTCGTCGGCTAGCGCTTCCTCCCTTCCCGCCATGACCAAAGTCATCATCAACGGAGCCAAGGGCCGGATGGGCCAGGCCCTGCTGGCATGTGCCGCGCGCATGCCGGAAGTGGCCGTCGGCGCCGGCATCGACGTCGGCGACGATCTGCTCGTGGCCATCGCCGCCGGCGACGTCGTGGTCGATTTCAGCTTTCACTCCGTCACCCCCAAGGTGGCGCGGCTGTGCGCCGAGCGGGGCAAGGCGCTGGTCGTCGGGACCACGGGCCATTCGGAGTCCGACAAGGCCATCATCCGGGAGGCCGCGCGGACGATCCCGATGGTCTGGGCATCGAACTTCTCGATGGGCGTGAACACGCTGTTCTGGCTGACGCGGAGGGCGGCGGAGATCCTCGGGCCGAGCTTCGACCTCGAGGTGGTGGAGATGCATCACCGGCTGAAGAAGGACGCGCCCAGCGGGACGGCGACGACCCTGCTCGAGATTCTCGCCGACGTGCGCAAGCTCCAGCTCGAGCAGGCCCTGCGTCACGGTCGCCACGGCATCACCGGCGAACGGACCTCCGCCGAGATCGGCATCCACGCGCTCCGCGGCGGCGACGTCGTGGGAGATCATACCGTCATGTTCGCCACCAACGGGGAGCGCGTCGAACTCACCCACAAGGCCAGCAGCCGGGACACCTTTGCCAACGGTGCCCTGCGTGCCGCCTGCTGGGTCGTGGGCCGGCCTCCCGGCATCTACGACATGCAGGATGTGCTGGGCCTGAGGTAGTCGCAGGACCCGCGCCGCCGCCCCTCGGACGGTCCTCCCGCTGTCGCGCCCGACCCGTTTCCCGGCGATGCATCCCCTTCGCGTCCGCATCAAGATCTGCGGCATCACGTCGCGGGCCGATGCCCTTGCCGCGGTCGAGGCGGGTGCCGATGCGCTGGGGTTCGTGTTCCATCCGCCGAGTCCGCGCTGCCTCCCCGAGGCGGCGGCGCGGGACATCCTCCGGGCGCTGCCTCCCTTCGTGGCGCGCGTCGGCGTGTTCGTGGATGCCGACGAGGAACGCGTCCGCGCCATTGCCCGGACGGCGGGGCTCGACACGCTCCAGTTTCATGGCCGCGAAACCCCGGAGTATTGCGCGCGTTTCTCCGACTACCGGGTGATCAAGGCGTTTCGCATCGACGGCCCGGCGGCCCTCGACCGTTTGGCGGGGTTCGAAGGCGTGCCCTGGTTGCTGGATAGCTATGCCCCGGGCGCCCATGGCGGAACCGGGCAGACGTTCAACTGGGATCTGGCGTGCGAGGCGGTGCGGAGGGGCGGTCGGGTGATCCTCGCGGGAGGCCTGAATCCCGGGAATGCCGGACGCGCCGTGGCGGCGGTGGGACCCTACGGTCTCGACGTGTCCAGCGGGGTGGAGATCCGCCCGGGTGTGAAGGACGCGGAACGCATGCGCGCCTTCACGGCGGCAGCGTGGGGGCGGGCCTGACATCCCGTTGCCGAATCGTCGCGTCTCCCGCGTTGACCGGCGCCGTTCTTGGGTCCAGAAGAAGGGCGTTCGGCAAAGTTTTTCCGCCCCCGTCATGTCGCGCCGTCGTGCCGCGTTTACCCTGATCGAGTTGCTGGTGGTGATCGCCATCATCGCGATTCTTGCCTCCATGCTCCTGCCCGCGCTGAGCAAGGCGAAGTCGCGGGCGGTTCAGATCAACTGCCTGAACAACCTCAAGCAGCTCGGTCTCGCCACGCACACGTACACGGGCGACTTCGACGAGTGGCTGCCGCCCATCCAGGCGGCGCTTCCGCAGGGCGGCGGCGAGTCCAGCTGGCGCGCCCATCTCTATAATTACGTCGGAAAGACCCCGCGCCTCTACGATTGCCCGGCGGAGAAGGAGGAGGTCTACGCCAACGCCCGCACCTCGAAGACCCGACCGCCCAGTCCCTGGGTGCTCGGGCAGTTCGTCGCGGGCGAGATCGACATCGCGAGCGGCCTGGGCGCGGTGAATGTCCACTGGACTCCCGGGGGGGCGCAGCCGCCGTTCGGTCGCCCCGCCGGTTACGAGAACAACGTCTGTCGCACGCCGATGATCGAGGCGCCGTCGCTGCTGCTGTGGTTTGGCGATGGCCATAGCGACATCAACGGTGTCTGGCCCTCGGATCGGTGGTGGATCTGGAAGGAATCCGGAAACGCCATCAGCCCCGGGTTCAACCGTCTGGCCCAGGGCGACAAGGGTGCCGTGCGGCACAATCGACGCTCGAACTACGCCCGGGCCGACGGTTCCGCGGCCCTGCTCGATCCCGCCCGGATTCCGTGCGACACCAACGCCTGCTGGTGGTCGGCCAGGGCGGACCCGCACTGAACCGAATGAGCCGCCCCCTTTCGTTGCGCGCCCTGGGTGCCGGAATCCTGCTCGTGGCGGCGGGTTATCTGGTGGTGCGCCAGCTTCGTGCCCCCGCCCCGGGGGAACGCACGTTCTTCTACGACGTCAGCGCCCGGAAGATCTTCGCCGCGCCGAGGCAGGCCCTGCCCCCGATCCGGGGCGTCGATGGACCGGAGGAGGACGCCTTCCGCGCCCTGGTGATCTCGACGAACGGCAAGCCTGCCGACCGGGGTTCCTGGCACGTGGCCTATCTCGAAAAGTACACGCCCGAACTCCGGCAGAAGATGGCCGCCGCCCAGGAATCCGGGGCCGCGCTCGCCATGGGCCGGTTCGAGTCGCAGGCCAACCGGTTCGTGCGCCGCCCGAGCGAAACCAACTGGCATGCCATGACCACCGACGAGGGCGATGCCATCGTCAGCAGCTGGGCCCGACCCGGGCCGGACGGCATCACGCCCGTGGTCTGTGCCCCCTGAACCGCGGCCCGGCAGCGCCGCGACCCGGCCCGAAGAAGCGAGCTTTTCCGCCCTCAACCCAAAGCGAAACAGGAACATGAACTCCCAATCCTCCTTCCCTCACGTGGCGACCCGGACCGGTCTGGTCGGGCTGGCCCGGATCGTTGCGCTGGCCCTGGCCGCCGGCGCGCTCCTGCTCCCCGCCCAGGCGGCGCCGAGCGTGCAGGCCGAACACGACGCCTATTTTCCCGGCGAGCCCATCACGGTCTTCTTTGCCGACGGCCCCGGCGGGGCCAAGGACTGGATCGGCGTCTATCCGCCCGAGGAAATCCCCGACGGCAGTCCGGGTTCGACCGTCTGGAAATACGTCGACAACACGACCGGCGGCTCGACGGGTCTGACCCAGGGCTCCGTCGATTTTCCGGGGGGCATCAATCTGGCGGGGGACTGGACGGTCTACCTGCTGTTGAACGACGGCTACAGTCTGGCCGCGACGAACTTCTTCCGAATCATCGAGCCCGGCCTCCCGCTCGTCCGGCTCGCCGACCGCACCGTTGCCCCCGGTCAGCCGATTTCCATCACGTTCACCAACGGTCCTGCGGGCAACAAGGATTGGATCGGGGTCTACAAGGAAGGTCAGACCCCGGGCCCGACGCCCTCCACGATCTGGCAGTACGTCGACGGCACCCAGACCGGCACGTCCGGCGTTGCGAACGGCACGCTGGTGTTCGGCGGCGGGTTGGCCGAGCCGGGCAATTACGTGGCGCATTTCATGGTCAACGACGGCTATGACATCATCGCCTCCGAGACGTTTTCCGTCGTGGCCCCGCCGGCGAGCGTCGGCCCGCGCCTGCTCTCGCTCGCGCCGTCCGACGGATCCAACAACCAGCCCCCCGTCCTGCGGTTCGCGGCCACGATCACCAATGGCACGGCCCGCGTGGTTCCGGCCCTGGTCCGGCTGCAACTCGACGGCGCGGCGGTGACGCCGAACGTCACGGTGGAGAACGGCCTGAACAGCATCGCATTCACGAGCCCCACGCTGCCGGCTCCCGACTCCAGCCACGTCTGGGTCCTGACCGTGGTCGATGACGCCGCTCCGCCGACCTCCCTGAGCATCACGAGCACCGTTCATTACGGCACGTATCGCAATCTCGTCCTGCCGGCGCCCCTGGCGTTCGAGAATTTCGACAACCTGGCCGAGGGCGCATTGCCCGCGGGCTGGACCGCCAAGGGCTACACGACGCCGATCAACGAGCTGCAGGACTTTGGCGACCTCGGTTCCGCCGCCTACTCCCAATGGGTGGCCGTCGACGCCGAACGCTTCAACGGACGTTTCGTCACCTATGGCAATCCCGACAACCCGCCGGCGTGGGGCGACGATTACCGGCGCGTCCTGACTCCCAACCCGTTCAACGTGGTGAATGGCAAGTCCATCGAGGGCCCGCTCGCCACCGGCAAATTCCTCTTCGGCAACTCGGGCTACCAGAACAGCGGCGCCTCGCAGGTTCACTACCTGTTCACCCGCGACTATGACCTGGTCGGCAAGACCAACATCCACGTCGCGTTCAAGAGCCTCTGGGAACAAAATCAGGACAGCATCGCCGCCCTCGAGTACTCCGTGGACCGGGGCGCGACCTGGCTGCCCGTCGCCTATTTCCTGGCTCAGCCGGACATCGTCGTGAACGACCTGGGCGAGATCGATGCCGAGGCCACGTTCGGCAACGCGCAGGGCGATGTGGCCAGCTATACCGACGAGGCCGGCAACGCCATCGGCGGGACCTACGGCGCCTTCATCGCCGCGACCATCTCCCCCGACCTCGCCCCGTTCATCCAGGCGCGCGTGGACGACAATCCGTCCGAGTCCAAGCGCGTCGAGTTCCACCGCCTCCCGCACGCCGACAACCGTGCCACCGTCCGATTCCGCTTCGCCCATGCCGGCACCGACAGCTGGTATTGGGGCATCGATGATTTCGGCCTCTACGCCCTCGTCGACGGCCCGGTCGGGCCGCCCATGGTCGCCATTCGTCGCGCCGCCGCCGGGTCGGTGGACGTGACCTTCGAAGGCATCCTGCAGGCGGCCGACGCCGTCGCCGGGCCGTGGTCGGATGTCTCCGGAGCGACGAGCCCGTGGAGCGTGCCGTCCGCCGGGGCCGGGAAGTTCTACCGCACGCGCCGCTGACGTGGATGCGGCGCCGGTCGCGGGACCCAGAAAAGGGATTTGACGGGTTCGTGGGGTGGCTCCTAGCCTCCGCTCCGTGATTCGCGCCGCGGCGACCAGCCTCGAGATTCGCGTCGTCCCCGTAGTAGGGGGTTGACGTGCGATCTCCGGCTTGGCCACCGCTGGCAGATCGCCCGCGCTCCTTGAAAGAAGGAGGCGGGCTTTTGTTTTCCGGCGGCCGCCGCGTGCGACTCGGACACTAATCCTATGCGCCACACCATCTCGGTTCTCGTTGAGAACAAGTTCGGCGTGTTGACGCGCGTCGCAGGTCTGTTCAGCGGTCGAGGTTACAACATCGATTCGCTGAACGTGGCCCCGACGCACGACGCCACGCTGTCCCGCATGACCATCGTCACCACCGGCGACGATGCGACGGTCGACCAAATCTGCAAGCAGCTCAACAAGCTGGTCGACGTCGTCAAGGTCATCGACTACGGGCAGTCCAACTACGTGGACCGCGAGCTGGTCCTGATCCGGGTGAAGGCGGAGCCGCAGAACCGGGCGGAGATCTGCCAGATGGCCGAGCTGTTCCGGGCCAAGGTGGTGGACGTTCAACCGGCGACCCTCACGATCGAGATCACGGGCGGCGAGGGGAAGATCGAGAAGTTCATCACGTTGATGAAGAGCTTCGGGATCGAGGACCTGACGCGCACGGGCCAGGTGGCGCTGCCGCGGACCTGAGACGGAAACCCTTTCCAACGTATCCAACGACCTGACTGACTATGGCCAAAATCTACACTGACAAGGACGCCGATCTGGCGGTTCTGAAAGGCAAAACCCTCGCCGTCCTCGGCTTCGGCTCCCAGGGCCACGCCCACGCGCTGAACCTCAAGGAGAGCGGGTTGAAGGTCATCATCGGCCTGTACGACGGCTCGAAATCCATCGCGGTCGCCAAGGAGCGCGGATTCGAGGTGTATCCGACGGCCGAAGCGGTGCAGCGGGCCGACGTGATCATGGTGGCGCTGCCGGACACCAAGCAGGCCGCCTGCTACGAGAAGGACATCCTGCCGAACCTGACCAAGGGCAAGACGCTGCTGTTCAGCCACGGGTTCTCGGTCCACTTCAAGACCGTGGTCCCGCCGAAGGGCGTCGACGTGATTCTCGTGGCGCCGAAGGGGCCCGGTCACATCGTCCGGCGGCAGTACGTCGAGGGCAAGGGCGTGCCGAGCCTGATCGCGGTGCTCGAAGGCTCCAGCCGCAACGCGAAGAAGGTCGCGCTGGCCTGGGCGAAGGGCATCGGCGGCACCCGGGCAGGCGTGCTCGAGACCTCGTTCAAGGAGGAGACCGAGACGGATCTGTTCGGCGAACAGACGGTGCTCTGCGGCGGTTGCAGCGCGCTGGTGCAGGCCGGGTTCGAGACGCTCGTCGAGGCCGGGTACTCCCCCGAGATGGCCTATTTCGAGTGCCTGCACGAACT
>CAZSOV010000294.1:0-10069 GCA_964608505.1 uncultured Verrucomicrobiota bacterium | reverse complement strand
GTCGCCATGTCGATCAACGTCACCTTCTGCCCCCGCTGCCGCCGGTCCAGGATCCGCGAGAACAACACCGGATGCATCTCCGCCATGTTGTTGCCCCACATCAACAGCACGTCGCACGCCTCCAGGTCGTCGTAGCACCCCGCCGGTTCGTCCACGCCGTACACCGACAGGTAACCCGTCACCGCGCTCGCCATGCACAGCCGCGCGTTGGGCTCGAGATGGTTGTTCGACAGCCCCGCCTTCATCAGCTTCTGCGCCGCGTACCCCTCCGGGACGGTCCATTGCCCGCTGCCGTAAATCGCGAACTTGTCCGGCGCCGCCATGATCCGCCGCGCGATCACGTCGATGGCCTCGTCCCAACCAATCGGCTCCAGCCGCCCGTTCCGCCTCAACTGCGGCTGCGTCAGACGATCCTTGCCGTACAGGATCATCCCCACGTGGTACCCCTTCACGCACAGCAACCCCCGGTTCACTTCCGCCTGCTGGTCCCCGCGAATTCCCGCGATCCGGCCATTCTTCACCCCGACCTCCACGTGGCACCCCGTCCCGCAGAACCGGCAGGGCGCCTTGTCCCATTGGATCTCCGGGTCCGTCAGCGCCGCCCGGGCCTCCGGCACCCACCCCGTCCCGATGCGCGTCGCCGCCACCGCCGCCGCCGCGGCCAGCGCCGACCGCCTCAGAAAGCCGCGCCGATCCAATCCGCCGTCCCCGCCCGCCGGCGCCCCGCACCGCCGGCCCGCTTCCGTGTCGCTCTCCGCCAGCCAGGTCCCCGCATGGGTTCCCCAACCGCCGTTCGTCCCCGTCGTCGTTGCATTCATGTTCGTCGCTGCCTGGGAATGGGTTGAAAGGGCCTACCGCGCCGCGGGCACGTCCGTCGCCGAAGCCACGAAATCCACGGAAATGACCTCCACGAACTGAACTCCCGGAAGCGCCGCGATCCATTCATGCCGGTCCCGACACGCGCCCGGATGCGCCGCGTCGAGCGCCAGCGGCAACCAGCCTTCCTGGGGTTCGCCCACCAGAAGGTCGGGACACGCCCTCAGCGCGCGCAGCGCCTCCTCCCGCTCCGCCGCATCGTCGCTCAGCCGGGCCAGCAGCCCGCCGACGATGCCGTCGTCGCTCCGATCCTGGATTTGGGTCTGGGTTTGGGTTTCGGCGTCGGTCATCGATGCCGACGCTAGCCCAAATGCGCGCCGCCCGGGTTGACGGGCGTCAAACCCGGCTCAAAGACGTCGCGCCCGCCCGCGTCCCCCGCCACCGGCTCCAACCCGCCCAGGCCCAGCACAGGAGGAACGCCGCTCCGGACGCCACGGCCATCATGGCCGCCGAACTGGTCGCCCCCACTCCGGGCTGATTCAACGCCTGCCCGATCCAGCGCGGCACCGTGATCGCCGCGAGATGCCCGACGAACGCGCTGGCGGCCGCGATGACCGCCGCCACGCCCAACAGGACCGGCAACCGTCGCGTCACCAACGACGCCGAAGCCGCCGGCACCACCAGCATCGCGATGACCAGGATGCTCCCCACGCTTTCGAACGCGAGCACGGTCGTGACCGAGGCCACCAGCGTCAGCCCCAGCCGAATCCCGCCCGCAGAGAAACCCTGGGCCGTCGCCAGCGCCGGATCGAAGGCCGCGAACCGGAGTTCCTTGTAGAAGACCGCCACGAGCAGCGCGTTCGCGCACAGCAACCCCCCGCTGATCCAGGCCACGCGCGGCACCCGCCCGGTGTCCACCACGGCCGTCTCGATGGATCCCAGCAACACGCAGTCCGGGTCCAGATCCACCCGGTCCGACGCCACGCGGATGAGGATCAGCCCGAGGGCAAACAGGGCACAGAACACCACCCCCAGCGCCGCGCCGCTCTCGACCTGGCCATACCGCTGGACCGCCTGCGTCAACAGGGCCGTGAACACCCCGGCGGTGGCGGCCCCGAGCACCATGGGCAGGACGTCGCGCGAGCCCGTCACCAGGAAGGCCACCGCCAACCCCGGCAGCACCGCATGGCTGATGCCGTCGCCCAGCATGCTCTCCCGATTCAGCATCAGGAAGGTCCCGGGCAGCGTGCAGGCCATGCAAATCAGCATTCCCGTCACCACGATCCACGTGTCCAGTTCGGTCCAGTTCATGCCGCTCCTCCCCCGGCCGGCCCGGGCTCCCCGGCCCGCTCCGGATCCGCCGGCACCAGCAACCCGCCGTCCCGCCCGGCCAGCAGCTCTTCCAGCTCGTTCACCACCTCCGCGTCGACGATGTGCTCGATCTGGTCCGCGTTGTGGTGGATGTGCTGCGCCGCGACGTCGGCGTACTGCAACAGATAGGTCTCCCACAGCCGGTGGTTCCGCGTCACCCGCCGCGCCTCGAGCTTCCCGCGCGCCGTGAGATGACAGTTCCCCGTCGCGGGCTCCCATCCGACCAGTCCCTCCGCCAGTCCCGACTTCACCAACTCCAGCGCGCGCCGCTCGGACCAATGGTTCTCCCGGCGCAGTTCCTCGAGGGAGACCGGTCGATCCAGCAGGTGCGCGGGCTCGATGGCCGCGGCCCCCGCGGCGTCCGCCGCCCGCACCCGGGCCTCGCAGCATTCGTAGAAGGCCCGCAGCAGGTGCTGCCGCGCCACCCGCGCCGCCACCCGCCGCTCCTCGAGCCAGCGCACCAGGACCCCGCGCCGCGCTCCGAAGACGAAACTCACCCCGAAACATCCCACCGCCGCCAGCACGATCACCGCCCCCGCCGGAAGCTTCGGAAACAACGCGCTCACGGTGACGCCCGCGAACCCGCTCGCCGCGCCGATGACCGACGACAGCCAGAGCGTGGTTCCCAGCCGGTGACTCCAGAACCGCGCCGCCGCCGCGGGAATGATCAGCAGCGCCACCACCAGCAGCATCCCCACGGCCTGCAAACCGATCACCGTCACCGCCACGACCAATCCCATCAAGGCCACGTCCAGCGCGGTCGTCGGCCACCCTTGTGCCCGGGCGAACTCGGCGTCGAAACACAGCAACTTCAGTTCCTTGTACAACAGCGCGCACGCCGCCGCCACGCCGAGGCTGGCCACCAGGATCAGCTGCGCGTCCCCGGCCGTCATCGAGGCCGCCTTGCCGTACACGAAATGCATCAGGCCCGAAGCGTTGCCCGTAGGCATCTGCTGCACCACCACCAGGAGGGCGATGCCCCACCCGAAGAACACGCTTAGCACGATGGCCAGCGCCGCGTCGTCCTTCACCCGCCCGGTCGCCCGGATCGCCACCACCATCAGCATTCCCAGGATCCCCGTGATCGCCCCCCCCGCCAGGAGCAGCGGCAGCGAGCGCCCCCTCAAACCCATCGCCTCCCCGATCAGGAACGCCACCGCGATCCCCGGCAGCGTGCAGTGACTCACCGTGTCCCCCAGCAACGACCGCTTCCGCAGCAGCAGAAACGTCCCCACCAACCCGCTCGCCGCCCCCAGCGCCGTCACCCCGCCAAACACCACCCGCGTGTTGTAGTCCGCCAGCGTCACCGTCCTCCACAACCGCTCCCGCGATGGCCATTCCACGCCCGTGTCCGTGATCGAACGCCCCGCACCCCGCCCCTCCGCCCCCGCCGCCGGGACGCCCCCCCCGCACAGCCCCCAGGCCAGCCACGTCAGGAACAGGGCCAGCGCCACCCGGGCCGGGCGTGGAATGGCCCTGCGCCGCGGCGCCCGCGCATCCGGGCGCGCCACCGCCGCGAAAGGCGGACCCATCCTGGAGCGGACCGGATGCATGGCTCTCACCGGCGGTGCTGGGCGGTCAGACGCGCCCGTTCCACGGCCTGGGCCGCCTCCTCGAGCAGCGTCAATCGAGCCCCGTACGTCTTCCTCAGGTTCTCCGGGGTGAACACCTCCCCGACCGGCCCCTGCGCCACCACCCTCATGTTCAGCAACGCCACGTGGTCGAAATACTCCGGCACCGTCGCCAGATCGTGATGCACGCACACCACCGTGCGGCCCCGCGCCCGCAACCCCCGCAGGACTTCCACGATGGCCCGTTCCGTCGCCGCGTCCACGCTCGCGAACGGTTCGTCCATCAGGTACAGTTCCGCGTCCTGCGCGAGGGCGCGCGCCAGGAACACCCGCTGCTGCTGCCCGCCCGAGAGCTGGCTGATCTGCCGCCCGGCGTAATCGCCCAAGCCCACCTGGCCCAGGGCTGCGGCCGCGGCCTCCCGCTCCCGCCGACCCACCGGACGACACCAGCCCAGCCTGCGGTACAAGCCCATGGCCACGACCTCCGCCGCGCTGATCGGAAAGTCCCAGTCCACGCTCTCCCGCTGCGGCACGTAAGCCACCCGATGCCGGGACTTTTTATGCGGTTCGCCGAAGAACCGGATGCTCCCCGACGCCGCCGGGACCAGACCGAGCGCCGCCTTGATCAACGTGCTCTTCCCCGCGCCGTTCGGCCCCACGATCGCCACCAGCTTTCCCGCCGGCGCGTCGAAGTCCGCGTCCCACACCACCACCTTCGTCTGATACGCCACGTTCAGATCCCGCACCTGCAACGGTACTGTAGGGTCATCGGTCATCGGTCATCGGCCCTCCCGCCTCCTGCACCTGCCCGCTTGGAGCTTTGAGCTTGGATCCCGGAGCTTCGCACCCGGATCCGGATCTTTGACCCTGGAGCTTCCCGATTCACTTCGCCCCCAGCTTCCCATCCATCCCGCCCGCCGGGGCCTGGCCGCCCAGCGCCCGGACGACGGTCGTCACGTTGTGATCGATCATCCCGACGTACGTGCCCTCGTAGGTCCCCGGCTTGCCCATGGCGTCCGAGAACAACTGCCCCCCGATGCGCACCGGGTGCCCGCGCGACGCGCAGCCCTCCACGAGCGCCCGGATGTTCTTATCCGAGACGCTCGACTCCACGAAGATCGCCGGGATCTTCCGTCCGACCAGAAAGTCGACCAGCTTGTTGATGTCCGCCACGCCCGCCTCCGATTCGGTGCTGATGCCCTGGATCCCGCGCACCTCGATCCCGTAGGCGCGACCGAAGTAATTGAAGGCGTCATGCGCCGTGATCAGCACCCGCCGCTCCTTCGGTATGCTGGCCATCGATTTCCGCGCGTACTCGTCCAGCCGCCCGAGCTCCCGCAGATACTTCTCCGCGTTCCCCCCGTAGGCCGCCGCGTTCGCGCCGTCGATCTCCGACAACGACTTCGCGACGACCCGCACGGCCGCCATCCAGCCGCCGACGTCCATCCATACGTGCGGATCGGTGTGCCCCTGCATTTCCTCCGGCTCGAGCAGGTACTTCTCGTCCAGCAACTCCGTCACCGCGAACACCGGCGTCCCCCGCCGCGCGATCTTCAGGAACGTGTCCGTCATCCGCCCCTCCAGCATCAGCCCGGAGTAGAAGACGACGTCCGCCTTCAGCAACCGGGCCACGTCGTCCCGCGTCGGCTTGTACAAATGCGGGTCCACGCCCTCGCCCAACAACCCCGTCACCGTCGCCTTTTCCCCGGCCACCGCGCGCACGATGTCCGTGACCATGCCCGCCGTGGTGACGATGCGGTAGTTCGGCGGGAGTTTGGCCGGTGCCGCCTGCCCCACCGTGACCAGCCCGAACCCCAGCCACGCGGCCAGCCAGGCCACCCTCCGCCACGCCGTCGTTCGAATTGCTTTCATGATCGTCCTTTCCGGTCGCCGGCCCGATCCCCACGGGCGTTCACGGTTCAGTATCGGACCGTCACTCCCACGAACGGCTGGACGTCCGGAGCGCTCTCCGTGACCCCCAGATTCACCCCGGCATCCAGCTGGATGTCCGCGGTCAGGCCGTACGTCACTCCCAGATCCACCTGACCCTCCCAGGCACCCCCTGCCTCCTGCCCCGCCACGGTGAAAAACTCGAGATAGGCTCCGAGCGCGTCCGTGATCTCGTGCGCCACGGTGATCGAGTTCACGTACTCCGCATGATACCCGTCCCCGAACGCGTCGTGCATGAAGTCCACTTCGTTCATCAGCGTCAGCGACCAGCGCTCGACCAGTTCGACGGTAAACAGCGCGATCATCCCTCCCTCGACCTCCCCGTTGCCCAGCGGACGCTTGGCCGTCGGCCACTTCCCGAAGGGCATCAGCGCGAACGCCGTCCGTCCGCCGTCGTTCCCCCACAGGTTCACCTTCAACCGCGTCTGCATGTCCCCGAACCCGTCCACCCGGGTCACGGTCCCCGCCGGACGGTCCACCACCCGGTCGCGCTGGTAGCTGTCGATCATCCACTGAAGGTCCACGTTGTTCAGCAGGCCCACCTTCCAGTTCATCGGGGCCACAAGCCACGAATCGTAGGTCACGCCCCCCGACCGGTCCCGGGTGTACTTCACGAGATCCATCTCCACCTGGAAATGCCCGGCATCCACCGTGTACGGGCTCTCGGTCTGGTCGGGACGATCCGTGCTCAGGTCCCGCATGAGGTGATCCGGGGTCGGATGGAACAGGTGAAAGGCGGTCTTGTCGTCCGCCCCGCGGCGGGGAGCGGATCGGCCTCGTGGCCACGGGCCGGAACGCCCCCCAGCACGCAGGCCGCGACCGTGACCGAGGTCCACCCGGCGAAATGCATCATGTAGCATAGGCTACAAACGAAGCGCGGGCATGTCAAGCGACCTGGCCGCGGGTCCTCCTCCGGCACCTCAGCCTGCCGCCCCCGGCCCGCCCGACAGCAGTCCCGCCACCGTCCGCCGCACCGCCGCGTCCCACCCGATCAACGGCGGCCAGCGCCGCCGGAATCCCTCCCCGGGCAGCTTCCGCGTCGCGTCGATCCCCAGCTTGCTCCCCATCGCGATTTCGGTGGTGGCATGATCCAGCACGTCCGCGGGCCCGCGGCTAAACAGGCAGTCCCGTTGCGGCTCGGTGTTCGCGCACCATCGGAAAAGCACCTGGCTCGTGTCGTGCACGTCCACGTCGTCGTCCACCACCACCAGGTACTTGGTGAACATCATCTGCCCCATTCCCCAGAGCCCGTGCATGATTTTGTACGCCTGCATCGGGTAGGTCTTCCGGATGCTCACGAACACCAGGTTGTGAAACACGCCCTCCGCCGGCAGCGCGATGTCCACGATCTCCGGGAAGTTCATCCGGAAGACCGGCAGGAACAGCTTCACCGAGGCGCCGCCGATGTAGAAATCCTCCATCGGCGGAATCCCGACGATCGTCGCGGGATACACCGCGTCCTTCCGGTGGGTGATGGCCGTGACGTGGAACACCGGGTACGGCTCCGGCAGGGTGTAGAACCCCGTATGATCCCCGAAGGGTCCCTCGTCCCGCAGCGGTTCCTTCGGATCGACATAACCCTCGATCACGAAGTCGGCGTTGGCGGGCACCTGGAGGTCGTTCGTCTCGCACTTCACGAGCTCGACCGACCGGCGTCGCAGATAGCCGGCGAGCAGGAATTCATCGAGGCCGTCCGGCAGCGGCGCCGTCGCCGCGAAGGGGAACATGGGATCGCCGCCGAGGAAGATGGCCACCGGCATCCGGGTGCCGGTCTCGTAGTACCGCCGTCCGTGCCGCGCCCCGACCTTCTGCAACTGCCAGTGCATCCCGGTGGTCCGGTCGTCGTAGATCTGGACCCGGTACATGCCGACGTTCCGCTCGCCGGTGTCGGGATCCTGGGTCACGACGCACGGCAACGTCACGAAGCGCCCTCCGTCCTGCGGCCAGCACTTCAGGATCGGCAGGTTCAGCAGCGTCGGACTCGGCCCGGTGTCGGACGGACCTCCCACCTCCGGCGCCGCCGGCCACGCCCCGCTTCGGGTCGGAACCGGATCGAAGCGATGAATGACCTCCTTGCAGGGGCCGTCCTTCACGGTCTTCGGACGGGCGTGACGCAGCTCGAACGCGGTTCCGAGCAGTTTCAAGGCCTCGCGCACGCTGGTCGGGGGTTTCGCCTTCATCAGGGACCCCAGTTCCTTCGCGACCTCCTCGACGGTCTCCGCTCCCATGCTCAACGCCATGCGGCGCCAGGAGCCCAGGGTGTTGATCGCCACGGGGAACGGGCTTTCCACGCCGTTCACGGTCGGCCTCTCGATCAGCAACGCCTTGCCGCCGCCGGGTTGCTTCATCTCCCGGTCCGCCACCTCGGTGATCTCCAGCTCCGTCGCGATCGGCACGCGAATGCGTTTCAGCTCGCCCGCGCGATCCAGCTGGTTCACCCATTCCCTGAAGGACTCGAACGCCATGCCCGCACCCTAGCCGGGTCCGGGCCCCGATCCACGCCAAAGCCCAAAGCCCGAAGCCCGCCGCTTCCAGCCTCCGGTCTCGTTCGACACGAGCGGGGCGCCTCGTGACCTCGTCGGCGACGGGGTGCAGGGTGCAGGGGTGGAAAGTGCCGGAATGTCGCCGCCGAGGCGAGGGGACGGACCAGGTCGGTGCAACGAGGAGGCTCCGCCGGATGCCGCGCTAGCGCTAGTGCAGCATCAGATAGAAGAGGATGTTGATCGCCAGTGGATACGCCGTGCGCTCCGAAAACCGGCGGAAATAATCGTCGTTCTCCCCCTCCCGTTCCCAGCCGTCACTCACGTCGCTGTTGTGCACCGCCACCACCAGGATCCTCCCGGCGTCGTCGAACAGCACCCGCACGGTCATCTCCTCCGATCCTTCCCCGCGGTCCACCCGGTGCGGCGATGCCCCCCGGTCCGCCGGCTCGAACTCCCGGTCCCAGAACTGCACCGTCGGCACCCGCAGTTCATGCATCGGTCGCCGCAGGTCGAACACGCACCGGAACAGCGGATGCCCGGTGTCCAGCGTCCGCCAGGCCCGCCCCGGGAATACCCGGTCGAACTGGCCCGCAAATCCCTCCCACTCGCGCCGATTCCAGAAATCGTTGGCGAACATCACCCCGCCCGCCGCCAGATACCCCCGCAACCGGACCACCTCCGCCTCGCTCAATCGCATGTACCCGGCATGTTCCAGATAAAGCAGCGGGTAGTCGTGCAGGTCGGGGTCCATCACCTCCAGCACCCGACAGTCGGGATCGGTTCGCAGCGAGGTCAACTGCTGCATTCGCCACGATAGATTCAGATCCGCGTCCGGATAATCCACCCACCACCCCAGCCGGGGACCGAACCCGCGGCCCGCGGAGGGCCGGAACTCCGACTGAAACACCAGCCGCGCGAAGGTGAACGCATCCCCCTCGAAACCGGGCTCGTTGGTCCAGGCCGGAGTCGACGTCGAGTGCGACGCGGTCTCGCGGGCGGTGCGGACGTTCGCCTCGTCCACCACCCCCCCGCCCTCGATGCGGATGATCCGCGGCGACCGATCCCCGCGCGCCGGCACGCCCCCGCCCGAAGACGGGGCCCCCTCGGCCGACCCGGCCATTCCGGTCGCGACCAGCACCACCCCGACCGCCCACGCGATGGAACAAGGGATCATCGGAAGCGCGACAGGGTTCCACGCCGCCCTTCCCGCCGCCAGCCCCACACCGCGGATTCGCACCGGGCCCGGCCATCGACCCATCCCGAGCCGCCATCATTTCAATTATTTATTATTTCAATTTTCGGGATTTTTAATTGGAAATCGAAGTCGGTCCAAGGCAGGGTCGTCGGCATGCCGACCGGTCGTTTGCTGGCCCCGCCCGATCACCCTTTCGGGGTCTATCACTGCATCTCCCGCGTCGTCGATCGCCGCTTCATTTTCAACGCCCCGGAAAAGGAGCACTTCGTCCAACTGCTCCGCGAGGCCGAGGAGTTCTGCGAGGTTCGCATCCTCACCTTCTGCCTCATGTCCAATCACTTCCACGTCCTCGTGGAAATTCCACAGCCACCCGAGCCGCACCTGCGGCCCTCGCCGGAGCGGGTGCTGGCCAAGTTGGCGAAGCTGTCCGGGCACCAGAACGTCGGGCTGGTCCGCCAGCGCTTCGAGATGTATCGCCAGGCCAAGGACGATCGCGGGTTGGCGGAGTATCTGGCCACGTTCCATGCGCGGCTCTGGAACTTGAGCCAGTTCATGAAGCTGGTGAAGCAGCGTTTCACGCTCTGGTACAACTTGCGCGCCGGGCGCACGGGCACGCTCTGGGAGGACCGGTTCAAGAGCGTGCTGGTGGAGGGTCAGGGTCAGGCGTTGGTGACGATGGCGGC
>CAZSOV010000293.1:0-10077 GCA_964608505.1 uncultured Verrucomicrobiota bacterium | reverse complement strand
GGCGAATCGAGAGGCGAAGCCGGCGACTCGGCAGTCGCCGGCCCCGCAGCGCAGTTTCACCCCGGACTTTGTCAACGGCCCTGGGTCGGACGGTGGGGGACCCAGCTTTCCCATTGAACCGGCCCGAAGGCGTCGTAAGGTTACCGTCCAGTCATGCGTGCACTCCTGGCCCAGGGCGCCATCGACCTGATCGGTCTCGGCACCACCAATCCGGTGGCAGCTCCCGCCTCCGATCGGGGCGGCGATGTCGCCGCCGCGCTCCTGCTGGTGCTCCTGGCCGCCATGGTGATCCTGGGGGCCGTCTGCCTCATTCTCATCCTGCACTTCCTCGGGCCGCGCCGGCGCGATTTCGGCCACGATCTGCGGCTGGACACCTCGGGAGGCGCCACCGTGGCCTGGCGGAATGGCGGGGTTCTGCTCGTGCCGGCCCGGTGGATGGCCGTGCGGGCCAGCACCGTCCGCGAGGTGCGCAACGCGCTCGGCCTGTCCAATCCCACGCCGTGCACCATCGAGGATGGGCTGGCAGGCAATCATCAGCAGGCCCTCTTCCTCGCGCCTCCGGTCAACGGCTGGGTCCTCATCACCGGCCCGGGGATTCCCGACCCCGCTGATGATGTCGACGAGGTCTTCCACCTCCTGCGCTCCCTCTCCATCAAGCTCGGCTCGGCACAATTCTTCAGTTTCAACCGGGTGGTGGGCCACCATGGATGGGCTTGGGCGCGCGGGGGCGGGATCGTCAGAGCCTTTGCCTGGGCGGGCAAGACCGTGTGGAACGAGGGCGATCCAACGCCCGCGGAACGTGCCTTCCGGATGCGCTGCCCCGCCTACGAGGATCCCCCGCCCCAATCCGCCATGGCCCGCGAGGCGCTTTTCGGCAACCTCGACAAGGTCCCCCTGCTCGCGGCGCGGTGGAGCGTCGACCCGGTGGGTGTTCACCAGCAACTGCCCCACGGCATCGGGGTCGCGGGCGAGTTCAACCGCGTCCGGTCCTCGTAGGCTCGGCCCGCCCGACCGCACCCGCACCCGCGTCCGCACGGGGCCCGCCTAGAGCTTCAGGCCTCCGACGGCCGCGAGTGCCGCGTCCCAGACGGTTGCCGGGAGGATGCCGATCAGGACCACGCCCAGGAGGCAGAGTGCCAGGACGGCCTGAATGCCGGGGGCGACGGTCAGCGGCGAGGTCTCGGTCGGGCGATCCGACCAGTAGATCGCCCGCACCACGCCGAAGTAGTACCAGAAGGAGATGACCACGCCGGCGATGGCCACGCCGACGATCCAGAAGGAGGCCGACGACGACCCGCCCTGCTCCACCACGGCCTTGAGGACGAGAAACTTCCCAAAGAACCCGGCCAGCGGCGGCACGCCGGCGAGCGAGATCATGGCCAGGGACAGGGCGGCCGCGAGGAACGGCGAGCGCCGATGCAACCCTGCCAGGCCGGCGATGTCGTCGCTGCCCAACCGTTCCGAGATCACGCTGATGACGAGGAAGGCCGCGAGAACGGTGAACAGATAGCCCGCGAGGTAGAAGAGCACCGCGGCCGATCCGGCCTTGCTGACGGCGGAGAGCCCGATCACCACGAAACCGCCGTTGGCGATGCTCGAGTACCCGAGCAACCGTTTCAGACTGCGCTGCGGAATCGCACACAGGCTCCCGTAAAGGATCGAGACTCCGGCCACCACCATCAGGAGGGATTCCCACCGCAGCGCCAGATCGGTGACCACCTCCCCGAGCAAACGGACCAGCAGCACGACGCCGACCGCCTTGGAGCCCACCGCCAGGAAGGCCGTGGTCGCGGTGGGCGAACCCTCGTAGACGTCCGGCGCCCAGATCTGGAACGGGAAGACCGCCACCTTGAAGGCAAGACCGGCGAACACCATCAACATGCCCGCCTGGAACAACCGGCTCCCGGCCAGGACCTCGGATTTCGCGGCCATGCCGGCGAAGCTCGTCGTGCCCGCCGAGCCGAAGCACAGGGCGATGCCATAGACCAGGATGGCCGACGACAACGCGCCCAGGATGAGGTACTTCACGCCGGCCTCGAGCGAGGCAAGCCGGGTCTGTTGGAAGCTCGTGAGGACGTAAAACGACACGGTCACCAGCTCCAGGGCCACGTACAGCACGGCAAAATCGTTCGCCGACGCGGCCAGCAGCATGCCCGACAACGCGAACAGGGTGAGCGCGAAGTACTCGGTCAGGGCGCCCGAGAACCGGTCGATCGTCTCGGCGGCGAGGACGAGGACCACCACCCCCGCCAGCAGAAACAGGCTCTTGAAGTACAACGCCAGACCGTCGAGCACGAACATCCCCCCGAACGCCAGGGCGCCCTCGCCCGCGGCCGGCCTGGACGACGCGGTGTAGAGAAACAGCACGGCCACCAGGGCCGCGGCCGCGTAGCCCAGTCCACGCCGACGTTCCGGCGGCACGATCAGGTCGGCCAACAGCATGGCCAGCCCGGCCAGCGCCAAAACCAGTTCCGGTCCCAGAAGGTGAACGTTCATCGCAGGTTCAACGGCTAAGCGTGAGGGACAGGTTCGGGGTGGCCCGCGAGGCCGCCACGGCATCCGCCACGGACCGCAATCCGGGCGCCACGCGATCCGTCAGGAGGCGGGGCCAGATTCCGAGGACCAGCAACGCGGCCAGCAGGACCAGGAAGGGCAGCTTGCGCCACAGGCCCTCCGGATCACGGGCCTCCCCCCAACCCTCGTTCAGCGGGCCGTGCCAGATCGTACGGATGGCTCGCAGCATGTAGACGGCGGCCACGATCAAGGCGCCCCAGGCCGCCGCGGCCACGAACCAGCGCAGGTCGATCCAGCCCCCGCAGATCACCAGCGCGCTCTTCCAGCCGCCGAACAGCACCAGCATCTCCCCGACGAAATTGCCGAAGCCCGGGAGCCCGCAACCTGCCATGAGCGCCATGATCATGACGGTCCCGATGAACGGCAGACGGGGGAGCAGACCGCCCATCCGCCTCATGTCGAGCGACCCGTTCTGCCGGTACAACCAGCCGCTCAAGGCGAAGCTGAGTGCGGCCAGAAACCCATGGGCCACCATCACCACCACGGCCCCGGTCAACCCGATGACCGTCAGGCTCGCCAGCCCGAGGAACACGAAGCCGACGTGTGCCACGGACGAATTGCCGATCAGCAGGTTCAGATCCCGCTGCCGCATCGCCACCCAGCCGCAATACAGGATGTTGCCCAGGCACAGCCACGCCAGCAACGGCATCCACGCCTTGGCCCCTTCCGGCAGCATCGGGATCGCGATCTTCAGCAGCGCGTAGAGTCCGAATTTCTTGAGGACCCCCGCATGGATCATGGCCACGGCCGTGGGCGCCGCGCCGTAGCCCACCGGGGCCCACGAGTGGAACGGCCAGAGCGAGACCAGGATGCCGAACCCGAACAGCAACCACGGGAAGATGAAGGTCTGCCGGGCCGCGCTCAGGGGGTTCGCGCGCAGGTGCTCCCCCATCGCCACCAGGTCGAACGTCCGCGC
The DNA here is from genome assembly GCA_964608505.1 of uncultured Verrucomicrobiota bacterium. Taxonomy (GTDB): domain Bacteria; phylum Verrucomicrobiota; class Verrucomicrobiia; order Limisphaerales; family CAIMTB01; genus CAIMTB01. The sequence goes on along the minus strand of CAZSOV010000293.1, from coordinate 6,587 downwards.
GCCCGATTGAAGATAAAGCGCGATCAACCCGATCAACGCGATCAACGCGCCCAGCGTCAGATACAGCGTCACCTGGAAGGCCGCGCCGGTCCGTCCCTCCCCTCGGCCCCAGACGCCGATCATGATGAAGGTCGGCACCAGCGCCAGTTCGTGGAAGAAATACAGGAAGAAAATGTCCAGCGAGGCGAACGCGCCCAGCACCCCGCCGGTCATGACGAGCAGCAGGAAATAATACTCCTTCGTCCGATCCCGGATCTCCAGGGACACGCACGCCGCCGCGAACGACACCAGCGAGCCCATGACCAGCAGGCCGAGGTTCACGCCGTCGACGCCGACCGACAGCGAAATGCCCAGCGACTCCACCCACGGGATCGTCTGGCCGAACCGGTAACCCCCGGGCCCCGTGGCCGCCGCGTCGAAACCGGCGAGGAGGGTCAGCCCGACGAGTGCCGAACCGCCCGTGGACGCCAGGGCCAGGGCGCGGATCACGGCAGCGCGATCCCGGGGCACGAACAGGACAGCGACCGCCGTCAGGAGCGGCAATCCGAACATCCAGATGAGGGGCGACAGGGTCATGGAGGTAGGTTTCGGCGCGCGTCAGGCCAGCATCGTCCACATGATCAGCGCCACGCCCGCGGCGCCGAGAAACGCGTAGGTCTGGAGGTTGCCCGTCTGGGCCAGGCGCAGCACGCGTCCGAAGAGATCCACCGCCCCAGCCCCCCCGCGGACGAGCAGGCCGCCGATGAGCCAGCGATCCACCCAGTCCGCCACCGCCGCCACCGCGTCATGGGTGATCCGGATCAATACGGCGTACACCTCGTCGAAATAGAACCGATCCTTCATCCAGCGGGCGAGCCCCCCGATCCGGGCCGGGAGCGGGTCCGAGTCCGGCTGGCCGCCGTACAGACTCCACGCGAGGCTGAATCCCATCACCGTCGCGAACAGTCCGAGAAAGGCGGCCAGCGGCGCATGCCCGAACGGTTCGAAGACCCGGGACAGCCCGGTGGCATGCCCCTGTCCCTGGACGTCGAAGAACGTGCCGAGCAGATGGTCGATGCCCCAGAACCCCGCCAGGACGGAAGCCACGGCCAGCGCGACCAGAGGAAGCGTCATGACGGCCGGCGATTCGTGCGCGTGCTCGGCGGCGTGCCCCCGCGGACGCCCCGCGAGCGCCACCAGCACCAACCGGGCCATGTAGAACGCGGTCAGGGCCGCCACGACCACCGCCAAACCGAACAGGATCGGACGCGATTCCGCCGCCGCGAGAATGCCGTCCTTGGAATAGAACCCGCTGAACGGCGGCAGACCGCACAACGCGAGCGTGCCGATGGCGAAGGTCAGCGAGGTCACCGGCAGTCGGGAACCCAGGCCGCCCATCTTCCAGATGTCCTGCTGGTGATGCAGCGCGTGGATGACGGAACCGGCCCCGAGGAACAGGAGGGCCTTGAAGAACGCGTGGGTCACGAGGTGGTACATGCCGGCTCCCGGCTGGGCGCAACCGACCGCCATCACCATGTACCCGAGCTGCGACAGCGTGGAGTAGGCGAGGATGCGCTTGATGTCGTTCTGCTGCACCGCCATCAGGGCGGCCATCAACGCCGTCAATCCGCCGATCCACGCGATCACGTCCAGCGCCGACCAACCGCTCAACCAGCCGAATCCCTCCGGCCAGGCCGCCGGGACGGCGAACAGGAAGAAGGCCCGCGCGAGCATGTAGACGCCCGCCGCCACCATGGTCGCCGCGTGAATCAACGCGCTGACGGGCGTCGGGCCCTCCATGGCGTCCGGCAACCACACGTGCAGCGGGAACTGCGCCGACTTGCCCATCGCCCCCATGAAGACCAGGACCCCGGCGAGGCTCGCCATCGCGCCCAGGGCGCCCGGGTCCCGGGTCAGGGTCCGTTGCAGGTCCAGGAAATCGACCGAACCGAGGGTGGCCCAGACGAGAATGATGCCGAGGAGGAAGCCAAAGTCCCCCAGCCGGTTGGTGAGGAAGGCCTTTTTGGCGGCATCCGCCGCCGGGGCGCGCTCGAACCAGAAGCCGATGAGAAGATAGCTGGAGACGCCCACCAACTCCCAGAAGACGAACATCAGCACGAAGTTCGAGGCCAGCACGATGCCGAGCATCGAGAACATGAAGAGGCTCAGGCAGGCAAAGAAGCGGGAATATCCCGGGTCGCCGTCCATGTACCCCCGCGAATACACGTGGATCATCAGGCCGACGCCGGTGACGGCGACGAGCATGAGGCTGCTGAGGGAATCGATGCGCAGCCCGAAATCGACGGCGAGATCGCCGACGGACAGCCAGGGCACGGAGGCAAGGATCGGGGCGGCGGCAGTGACGCCGAGCTGGGCCTGGGAACGACCGAGGAGGAGGGAAGCCAGGAAGGCGAGGGCGACGGACCCGACCGAGATCGCGGCGCTGAGCCGGGGGTTGCGTCGGGTGCCCAGCGCGATGGCCGCCGCCGAGGCCAGGGGCAGCAGCAGGATGGTCCAGGCGAGAGTCTCCGGTTTCATGGGTGGGGCGGCGCGCCTAGAACTTGAGCGACGTGAGGTCCTCGACATGCGCCGATTGCCGGCGCCGGAACAGGGCCACGATCAGGGCGAGACCGACGGCGACCTCGGAGGCCGCGACGGTGATGATGAAGAAGACCATGATCTGGCCGTTGAGGTTGTTGTTGAAGCGGGAGAACGCGACGAGTGCCAGGTTCGCGGCGTTGAGCATGAGTTCGAGGCTCATGTACAGGACCAGCAGGTTCCGGCGCAGGATCACGCCGAGCAACCCGAGGCTGAACAGGGCCGCGCTCACCAACAGGTAATGTTCGAGTCCGACTCTCATGTCATTTCGATTCCCGCCGGCTCAGCAGGATCACTCCGACCATGGCGACGAGGAGGAGGATCGAGACGGCTTCGAAGGGCAGCAGATATTTCGTGAAGAGCGCCTGGCCCAGCAACGCGGTGGTTCCCTCAAGTTCGGGCCGGGTTCCCGTCCCGGGCTTGGCCGACACGATGGTGACCACCAGCACCCCGCCGAGCGCGGCCACCGCCACCAGTCCGGCCGCGACCCCGAACTTGTTCCACTGCCGGCGTTCCTCCTCGCGGAGGTCCAGGAGCATGATCACGAACAGGAACAGGACCATCACCGCGCCCGCGTAGACGAGGATCTGGACGGCGGCGATGAAGAAGGCGTGCAACAGCACGAAAAGACCCGACAACCACACCATCGTCAGCACGAGGAACAACGCGCTGGCCACCGGGCTGCGGGACACCGGATTGGCGACGGTCAGGAAGCCGCAGGCCAGGGCCAGGGCGCCGAACAGATAGAAGAGCAGATCGGGGAGGCTCACGGTCGGCAGGGCTAGGGCTTGGGTTGAACCTCCACCGGGAAGGCCTCCTGGGCACGGGCCTCCTCCAGCTTGTGCCGCCATTTCTGGGTCCCGGCATGCGTGCCGCCCATGGCGAGGAGCTTCTCCTTGTCGTAGATCATCTCGGCCCGCGTCAGCCCCTGCAGCGAATAGTCCTTCTGCAGGAAGATCGCCTCCTCGGGACACACCTCCTGGCACAGCCCGCAGAAGATGCACCGGAGCATGTTGATCTCGAACTCCCGCGGCATCTTCTCCGCGTTCCCCCGGTCCGCCGGCGGACCATCGGGCCCGGGGGGTAGGATCCGGATGGCCTTCGGGGGGCACACGAACTCGCAGAGCTGGCAGCTCACGCACTTCGTGTGCCCGTCCTGATCGCGCACCAGGTAAGGCGCTCCCCGGTAGCCGGGCTCCACCTTCCACGGCACCTCGGGATAGTATCCGCCCGCCGTTTCGTCGGCAGCCGTCTTCCCCCCGAACACGGTCCTCTTGAAATGCTTCCAGGTGACCTTGAAGCCGTTGGCGACGGCCGGGAAGTAGAGCCGCTCCGAGACCGACATTTCCTTGCGTGGGACGATCATGGCGAGTCGGGGTCAGCGGGGCATCAGTGCCAGGACGGCGGCGGTCACGACGATGTTTAGCAGGGCCACCGGGATGAACCGGCGCCACCCCAGGTCCATCAACTGGTCATACCGGAAGCGCGGCAGCATCCACCGCACCCAGATGATCAGCACCAGGAAACAGCAGAGCTTGGCGAGGAAGATCAGCACGTGGAGCAACCCCATCCCCAGCGAGGCCGCCGGCTGGTCCAACCCCAGGAACGGCAGCGTCCACCCCCCGAAGAACAGCGTCACCATCATGGCCGACACCGAGATCATGGCCGCGTACTCGGCCATGAAGAACAGGGCGAACTTGATCGAGCTGTATTCCGTGTGGTAGCCGCCCACCAGTTCCGTCTCCGCTTCCGGCAGGTCGAACGGCAGCCGGTTGGTCTCCGCGAAGGCCGCGATCAGGAAGATGAAGAACGCCACCGGCTGCTGCACCGCGTGCCAGCTGAGGAAACTGCCCGACTGATGCCGGATCACGTCGCCCAGGTTCAGGCTGCCGACCAGCAGGAACACCGGGATCACGCTCAACCCCATCGAAATCTCGTACGAGATCATCTGCGCCGTGGACCGGATCCCGCCGAGGAACGGGTACTTCGAGTTGGCCGCGTACCCCGCGAGCACGATCCCGTAGACGCCGAGCGACACGATGCCGAACGTGTACAGAATGCCGACGTCCAGGTTCGCGATGACCATCTTCTGGTTCCCGAGCTGCGAGCCGAACGGGATCACCGCCAGCGTGAGCAGCGAGGGAATCATCGCGATGGCCGGCGCCAGCCAGAAATAGATCTTCCGCACGTGGCCCGGCGTGTAGTCCTCCTTCAGGAACGCCTTCAGCCCGTCCGCGAGGGGCTGGAAAATTCCCCACCGTGTCAGCAACGGCCCCAGCACCGGCAGGTAACGCGCGAAAAACGGCTGGGTCCGGTTCGGCCCCACCCGGTCCTGGATGAACGCGCTAACCTTGCGCTCCACGAGCACCGAGTACGCGACCATCGTCATCACCACCGCGAAGACGACGACGATCTTGAGCAGGCTGAAGAGTAGGAATTGCCAGTCCATGTCGCGTCCTTGCTAGATCCGCGCGTCCGCCCCCGTCGCGCCCAGTTTCGCCCATTCCAGCCCCGCCAGGGCCGGCACTTCCCGGGCCATGCGGTTGAACATGGCCTCGATGGACGGCACCCCGGCCGGTCCCGCGGCCTCGCCCAGGAGTTCGGCGAGGAATTCCCATTCCGGACGCGCGTCGCCCGGGGGTTGGACGGCCTGCTGGAACCGCTGCACCCGGCCCTTCACGTTCACGAAGGTGCCGCGCTTCTCCGCCGCCGCGCAGCCCGGCAGCAGGCAGTGGGCCCGCCGGGTCGTCTCGTTCGGCAGGATGTCGCTCGCCACCAGCCATTCGAGACGTCCGAGCAGGTCCGCCCCGATCCCGTGCCGGGTGACGTCCTCCCCGAAGACCAGCAGCGTCCGGATCCTCCCGGCGGCGATGCCCGCGGCGATTTCGGGGAGGCGCGCGCCGGGCTCGTCACCGCAGAGGCCGGTCAGCCGTGCACCCTGGGTGTTCGGATTCCGGTCCGCGCTGACCAGCAGGCCGTCGGCCTGGCCGGGTCGGGCCACGCTGTCGGTGAGGGCACCGACGGAGTCGGCCAGCCGTTTCAGCAGGAACAACTCCTCGGTGGTCTGCCGCGCCGAGGCCACCACGGCGACGGAACCGGCCGGGGCGGCCTTTAGGCGCCGGGCCAGGTCACGCAGCGCGGCCGACCACGTGGCGGCCTGGATGCCTTCGGGGCCCGCCAACCGCACCTCGCGAAGCCGCTTCGCGTCCCCGATCCACCGGTAGTTCAGCCGTCCCTCGTCGCACATCCAGCAGGCGTTGACGGCATCGTTCTCGCGCGGGGTGTAGCGATGGATCCGATCCTCGCGGGACCAGAGGGTGATGTTGCAGCCGGTCCCGCAGGAGGTGCAGAGGCCGGGCGTTTCCTTCAGGAACCAAACCCGCATCTGGAACCGGAAATCCTTCGAGGTCAGCGCCCCGACGGGGCAGATGTCGACGGTGTTGAGGGAGTAGTTGTTGTCGAACCGGGTGCCGGGATAGGCCGCGATGGTGTTGTACGAACCGCGGTTGACGATGCCCAGCCGGTCATCCTGCGCGAGGTCGCGGGTGAAGCGGATGCACCGGGTGCAGAGCACGCAGCGCTCGTCGTCGAGCATGATCCGCGGACCGAGGTCGACGGCCTTGGGCTTGTGGACCTTGGCCTCGACAAACCGCGACGCCGCCTGGCCGTGCTCGACCGAGTATTCCTGGAGCTTGCACTCGCCGGCCTGATCGCAAATCGGGCAGTCGAGGGGGTGATTGATCAGGAGCGACTCCAGGACCGCCTCGCGCATCTGCTTCGTCGCGGCGGAGCCGGGATAGATCTCCATGCCGGGCGAGATCGGGGTGGCGCAGGCGATGGCGCCGCGCGGCGTGCCCGGCTCGTAGGGGAGGACCGAGCGGGCGATCCGGGGACTGCCGTCCTCGTTCAGCACCGGCTTCCGGTCCGGCCCCAGGGTCGGGGTGCCGAACTCGACGAGGCACATGCGGCAGTTGCCGGCCACGGGCAGCTTCGGGTGATAGCAGTAATGC
>CAZSOV010000292.1:0-10090 GCA_964608505.1 uncultured Verrucomicrobiota bacterium | reverse complement strand
GTGAGGGCACCGGGCCTGCCTGCTGTAGGCCGCGTGCCCCCACGCGGCGACCCGGGGTCCGCGGTCGCGGTTCGCGTTTCCCACGTGCGGTCCGCGCACGGGGGTGGCTACCTCCGCGGATCCCCGTCCTCGTCGTGCCGGAGCGCGCGTTGAGGGCCGGTGCTCAGCGGGTACAGACCCGGACAGCACCCGAACTGCTCGTGGAAGGCCTGGCTGAAATGGCTGAGGCTCGAGTAGCCGACCTCCATGGCGGCCTCGGTGACATTGAACCGCCCGGAGCGCAGCAGCTCGGCGGCGCGATCCAGCCGCAGGCGCCGCAGGTACTGGGGAATGGTCACGCCCATCTCCCCTGAGAACGTCCGGCTGAGGTAGAAGGAACTGCAGCCGACCAGCCTGCCGAGTTCCTCGAGGGAAGGGGGTTCGGCGAGGCGTTCGCGGAGAATCGCGGCGACCTTCTCGACCCGATCATGGGCCTGGCGCTTGGCCCGGGCGCAGAACAGTTCCCGTTCGTCGGAGGGCTGGAAGAAGAGCTCGACGACCAGTTCGACGGCCTTCGCCTGGTACCAGAGCGCCTGGGCTTCCAGCAGCACGGGCGGGTTGCGCAGGCTGGCCAGGAGTTCCTGCTGGCGCGCGGTCAACGGCATCGTCTTCCCCACCGCGGACGGGGCGTCCTTCGATTCGAGGGCGGCGCGCACCACCGGGTGCAGGGAATCCCGGTAGCCGTTGAGATGGCGGGCCAGGAAGTCCCTCGCCAGCTCGACGGTGATGAACCGGTGACGCTCGCCCCCGCGTCGGCGGGCCATGGGCAATTCCCGTCCGCAGGCATAGAACCCGGCCATGCGGGGACGGAATTCCAGCCGCTGCCCGCCGGCCTCGACCACGCCCTCGCCGGCGAAGTTCAGGCAGATTTCGATGCTGGATTCATGGAAGCTCCGCCCCCAATCGATCTCCGTCGCGGGTTTGAGGTCATGCCATTCGAAGGAGAACCCATGCCGGCGGAAGCTGCCCCCCAGGCGGCGCCACTCGGCGCCGACGGACGCCCAGACCGAATTCTCGCGTGTGCGCGGCCCCGGGGCGGGGGCGGGCGACCAGTTCGGAGGTGGCATGGGCGGATCTTCGGCGGGGTGCCGGCCCTGGGTGCGTGGGAGGCCTAGTGCGCCGGCATGCGGATGGCCACCTCGCCCCGCTGGATCCGCACGCAGCAGGTCAGACGGAACTTCTCCGGATCCCGATTCCACTGGTCGAGCACGTCCAGTTCCTCGGGGGTGGGGTTTTCGAGATTCTCCATGCCCCGGACCACCTCGACGACGCAGGTGCCGCAGGAGCAATTGAAACAGCCTGCCTCCATCTCGACGCCCGCCTTTTCTCCGGCTTCCAACAACAGTTCTCCGGGTTCGACCTCGGCGGTGGCTTCGGAAGGCAGAATGATGACGCGCGGCATGGTTCGGGTGGATGGGGCAGGCAGGCTTGGGCGGTCCCCGGGTGATGATCGGGCGTTGGACCGTCGGGCCAGGGCCGCGGAAGCTATGCCCCGCTTCCGCGGACGGTCAAGGTGGCGAGCGGGTCCGCCGACCCGGCGTGGGCGGGCGGGAGCTTTGTCGGGAGCTTTCTCCTTGCATGGGGGGGGGGTAGTCAAAATCGTCAGCACGTGAGCCACGCCGCGCCCCTGCCATCCGCCTCGTCCTCGAATCCGAACCCGGGTCCCGATCAACTGCGGGAGTTGTTTCGCATGCAGAAGGCGTTGAATGCACGGATCGGGGTTCATACCGACGGGTTCACGGAGGCCGAGAAGACCCAATGGGTGTTGAACTATTGCCGGGCCATGGGCCAGGAGATTGCCGAGCTCACGGACAGCGTGCCCTGGAAGTGGTGGGCCAAGTACCAGAAGTTCGACGAACAGAATGCGCGCGTCGAGGTGGTTGATCTTTTCCATTTCCTGATCAGCCTCGCGCAGGTCCTGGGGATGAGCGCGGACGACGTTTTCCAGGCCTATGTGAAAAAGAACGAGGTCAATCTACGCCGCCAGGAGACGGGCTATGCCACCAAAGACGACTCGGATTCCCGGCACATCTAGCGGGCCTCCCGGGCCTTTCGCGGGGAAGGGGGGAGACCGGGCCGCCGGATACGGCGTGTCCCGATGGGGCTGGCTGCGGGGGATGGTGGGAGCCGGATGCCTGATCTTCCTGATCCGCCTCTGGGCCGCCCCGGTTCCCGAGCCGAAGGTGTTGGCCGGCGAGGCGGCGCTGTTGGCCCGCATGGCCAGCCAGGGAACGAATGTCGCGTCGCTCTACGAACTCGGCGACTTCTGCCACTCCGCGGGGGGCCGGGGCGACAAGGCGGCGGTCGTGCGGGCGGAAACCTACCTCCGGAGGCTGCTGGTGCTGGAAAGCAACCATGCTCCCGCCCTCGCCCTGCTGGGGTCGGTGTACACCATGAAGGGCCGGGATGCCTTCTGGCCCACCACCCAACTGCGCCTGGTCAAGGAAGGCAACGACTTCATGGACAAGGCGATCCAACTCGAACCCGAGAACCACCGGGTCCGGTTGACCCGCGCCTTCAACAACGCGCACATGCCCGATTTCCTGGGGCGGACCCAGGTCGTCCGCGCCGACCTTGCATGGCTGTGGGAAAAAGCCGAAAAAGAGCCCGCTCGCTTTACCGTAGCCGAACGCCAGGAAACGGCGCTGCACTGGGGACGCCAGTGGAAGCGCCAGGGCCGTACCGGAGAAGCCCGGACGGTCTGGGAAAAGGGACGCTTGCTGGACGTCCGTTCCGACCTGGCTCGACAGCTCGCGGATGAGTTGGCGAAGTTGCCCTAGGCCCCCCATGCCCCCCTCCACTCGAAAGTCCGATCCCGTGGTTCCCGCCGAATGGCGCGCCGACGTGGCCCGCGTCCTGATCACCCGCGAGCAGATTGCCGATCGAGTCGCCGAACTCGCCGCCGAGATCCGTCGCGATTTCGCGGGACGCGACATCGTCATCGTCGCCGTGCTCAACGGCACCATCATGTTTCTGGCCGACCTGCTCCGGCATCTCAACCTGCCGCTCCGCATCGATTTCGTCGGGACCTCGAGTTACGGCTCCGGCACCTCCCCCGGTGAACTTCAGTTCACCAAGCAAACCACCCTCGATGTCCGGGGACGGGACGTGCTCGTCGTCGATGACATTCTCGACACGGGCAAGACGCTCGACCGGGTGAGCCTGCACCTGCGGCAGTTCAAACCCCGCCGCCTGCGCACCTGCGTGCTGCTCGACAAGAAGGCCCGGCGGCAGGTCAAGATCCGCGGCGACTACACCGGATTTCAGATCCCCGACGAGTTCGTGGTCGGCTATGGCCTGGATTTCGCCGAGCGCTACCGAAACCTCCCCTTCATCGGCGTGCTCAAGCCGGAGATCTACCATCCCAGCGACGCCCCCAAAGCCCCGACGCGGGCGAAGTCCGGGCGCTGATCCCCGCCGGCCCTTCCTCCCTCCATGAACCGCCCCAAGCCACCGCGCCGCCCGGTGCCCCCACGCGGCGCCGTGCGGTCCGCCAACCAGGGGTTCCTCCCGTGAACATCCCCGTCCGTTACTGGTCCTGGTTTCGCGACCTCGCGGGAACGGAGTCCGAACTGGTCGAGCTCGCCGATGGCGCGTTGCTTGCGGATCTGCTCGAGGTCGTGCGCCGAAGACACCCCCGGTTTCTGGAGGTCCGGCAATCCACGCTGGTCGCGGTCGGGCTCGATTACCAGCCGCCGACGTTCCGGCTTGCGCCCGGCGATGAGGTCTCCCTGTTCCCGCCCGTGCAAGGCGGGTGAACCCGCTCCGGTACCATGCAGCGTGATCTCCTTCTGACCCGGGACCCGATTTCCGAAGCCGGGCTGGCGGCCCGCCGCCCGGCCTCCGCCACGGCAGGCGCCGCGCTGGTCTTCGTCGGCATCGTCCGGGACCGCGAGGGCGAGGCGCGCATCGCGGCCCTGGACTACGAGTGCTTCGAAGCGATGGCCAGCCACCAGTTCCTCAAGCTCTTCGACCAGCTCGCCGGGCGCTGGCCGGCGTTGCAGTCCGTCCGCCTCGTGCACCGCCTGGGCGTGGTTCCCGTCGGCGAGGCGTCGCTCTGGGTGGAGGTCCTCGCACCGCACCGCGGGGAGGCGTTTGCCGCCTGCCAATGGCTGATCGACGAGATGAAACGCGTCGTGCCCATCTGGAAACGGCCCGTTCCCGCCTGAGCCCGGCCCTGCCTCGGTTCCTGGTCCCCGGGGCCGGGGCGGCTCCCGTCCGGCGTCATTCGCCGCCGCCGCCGGAAATCGCCTCCACGCGCACGGCGACGTGCACCTGGTGTTCCCCGCCGCCGGTGATGATGCCGCTGACGGGACTGACATCCGAGAAATCGCGTCCGTAGGCGACGGTGACGTGGTCGTAGCGCGGAATCAGGTCGTTCGTCGGGTCGAGATCCACCCAGCCGTAGCCCGGCGAATACACCGAGAGCCAGGCGTGGGTCGCGTCGGCGCCGATGAGGTTGGGACTGCCGTCCTTGCGGAAGGTGCGGAGGTAGCCGCTCACATACCGGGCCCCGAGGCCGAGGGAACGCAGACAGCCGAGGGCCAGGTGGGTGAAGTCCTGGCAGACGCCGCGCCGTTCCTCGAGCACCGTCTCGAGCGGGGTGGACACCGTCGTGGCCTCGGGATCGAAGACGAACTCGGAGAAGATCCGATGGTTGAGGTCGAGGGCGGCCTCCAGGAGCGGGCGGCCCTTCGGGAAGCTGGGCCGCGCGAAGGCCGCGAGTTCCGGCGAGGGCCGGACATGGGGCGACTCGAACACGAAGGGTTGGGCCTCGAGGTAGTCGGAGGATCCGGGTTCCCGCAGGCCCTCCACGACTTCCTCCCAGGGGGGGCTGTGGGCGGGGTCGGGAGGCAGGCCGGGGGTCAGACGCACGACGCTGTGCGCGATGATTTCGAGGCGTTGATGCAGCTCCTGGAGGCTGAAGAAGCACACCGCGTTGCCGAAGTAATCGGTCCGAAGCTTGCGCACCGCGGGTTCGGGGTGGATGGCCAGTTCCAGGTGGGCCAGCTTCTGGAACGGCGTGCTGCGCGGCGCGACGCGGGCGGCGTGATGCGACACCGTCACCGCGGCGCCGTATTGGTAGACCGTTCGATGGCGGATTCGGTAGTTCATCGGGCGCCTCCCCCGGTGGTGCGCGACGTGGTGGAATGCGCGAAATAACTGACCGACAGGGCGTCCGAAAGCTTGGGCAGGTCCTCGAGAACCTTCTCGACCACGCGCCCAACCTCGGACTCGTGCCAGCGCCCCTCCATCTGGACGAGCGGACGCGGGTCGGTGAGACGGACCTGCCCGAGGCATTCGATGAGCAGGCGGTGGGCGGGGCTGGGCAACGCGCTTTCGCGCTCCCGGGGCAGGCGTTCGAAGTGCTTCCCGATCTGGTTCAGCTGGAAGAGCAGCGAGCGGGGGTTCGTGTCGTCCAGCAGGACCAGGTCGAACACGGCGGCCATGTTGGGCAGGAGGTTGTAACGCGAGCGGTAGGTGATCGAATTGTCCGCCACTTCGAGGACCGCCTCCAGCACGCTCGGGTTGTCGGCCTCGGAGGAACGCAACGCGCAATCCAGGAACGTCGCGAGATACAGGCAGCGCTCGAGGCGGATGCCGAGATCGAGGAAGCGCCAGCCCTGGGCGCGGGTCATGTTTTCCCGTGCCAGGCCGTGGAACGACGCGAGCCCCACGATGGTTTGATTCAGGATCCCCACGGCGTCGCCCGCGAGCACCGTCGGACTGCCCGGCGGCAGGGTGAGGCGGTCGTCGACGGCGCTCAGCACGCGCCACAGGTCGTTCGACGTCCGGTCGCGGACGAGCATCGCGAGGTGCTGCAACTGGTCGCCGAGGTGCCGCAGGCTGCACTTGCGGGCCGGGTCGAAGATCGCCGCGAGCAATTCGGCCTCCAGCGCTTCAGGGTTCACCCGCAGCTCCGGGTGTTCCGATAACAGCGGAAACTGGCCCTGGGCCGCGAGGGCGTTGAGCAGCGGTTCCAGCAGGGGCATCGCGCTGCCGGTGTTCTCGGGGCTGAACCGAAGCAACGTGCTCCGCAGCAAGCGCGCCGTCGCGTCCGCCCGCTCGCAGTAGCGTCCCAGCCAGTAGTAGTTGTCGGCCAGGCGGCTGGGCAGGTTGTTGCCCACCCGTCGCAGTTCCGGGCTCGTGGCCGAGGACTGCAACAGGCTGACCTCGTTCACCGGGCCTTTCGCCATGACCCAGGTGTCCTTGCTGCTGCCCCCACGCTGCATCGAGATGAACCGCGCGCCGGGGTCGGGCGAAACCCGGGTCAGGCCACCCGGCATGGCCCGATAGGTGTCCCCGGTCGCCACCAGAAACACCCGCACCGCCACGGGATGCGGCACGATGCGCGAGCCGTCCCAGGACGGGGCCGTGGACAGCGCCACGCGCTCCTGCGCGACGAAGACCTGCGGCTGGAATTTCAGCCGCCGTACGGCGGCGTCGCGCTCCTCGGCGGTGGCCAGGGCCAGGTCCAGGGTCGGAGCCCCCCCCCGAAAGGCTCCCTTGAGGACCAGGCGATCCAGGCCCCCCAACACCTGGGTCAGTTCCTTCGGCTGCCCGCACCACCACGTCGCCACCGAGGGCATCAACAGGTCCTCGTCCAGCAGCGCCCGGCACAGTCCCGGCAAAAAAGCCATGAGGGCGGGGCTCTGCACCAGCCCGGATCCCAGCGCGTTGGCCACCGCCACGTTGCCGGCCCGGAGGGCTTCCATCAGACCCGGCACGCCGAGCGTCGAGTCGTTCCGCAGTTCCAGCGGATCGCACCAGTCGTCGTCCACCCGGCGCAGAATCACGTCCACCGGTTCGAGGCCGCTCAGGGTCTTCAGGAAGACGCGGTCGTCCCGCACCGTGAGGTCCTGGCCTTCCACGAGGACGTAGCCGAGATATCGCGCCAGCCACGCCTGTTCGAAATACGTCTCGTTGTACGGCCCGGGCGTCAGGAGAACCACGCGCGGGTTGTCCGTGGGGCGCGGTGACAGTCGCGCCAGCGTGGTCTGCACTTCCCGGAAGTACGGGGCCAGACGGTGCACGTGGCACGCCCGGAACGCCTCCGGCAACACCCGCGAGGTCACCAGCCGGTTCGCCAGCGCGTACCCCGAACCCGTCGGGATCTGGGTCCGATCCGACAACACCCACCAGCGCCCGTCGGGCGCCCGCGCCACGTCCGCGGCGTAGAAGTGAAGAAATACCCCGTCCCGTGCCGCGATGCCGTGGCAGGGCCGGAGGAAATCGGGTTGGGCGAACACGAGCGCCGGGGGCAGGGCCGCGGTCCGCACCATCTGCTGCGCTCCGTAGCAGTCCGCCAGAATCCGGTTCAGCAGGGTGGCCCGCTGGATGAGCCCGCGCTCCAGGGTGCCCCAATCCTCGCCCGAGAGGATCAACGGCAGAGGGTCCAACTGCCATGGGCGCTCCATCCCGCGGGGGTCGCCGTACACGTTGTAGGCGATGCCCTGCTCGTGGATGATCCGTTGGGCCGTTTCGGACCGACGCCGCATCCCGGGAACGTCGATCTCCTCCAACTCCCGGAAGAGCGCCCGATAGTGCGCCCGCGCCGCGCCGTCCGCGCCCTTCAGCTCGTCGTGAATGCCGGCGGCTTCATAGCCTTCCAGCCACGAACACGCTTCGCCGTCGACCGTCGGCTTCGGCTTGGTTTCGATTTCGACGCTGTCCATTCGCTCCGCGCCTACCGTACTGCCGGGACCGGCCCGCGGGGAAGTCCCGGCACCCAAGGAAAAACCCGCGCGGGAGCGCGGGTTTCGCATGGCCCGGGAGGGACCCTCGCAGGGGGTTAGTCGCGTTCCACCCCGTTGTTCCAGTACTTGGCCATCGTGGCCGCATCGGGAACCGTCAACGGGCGAACCACGCGCATGCCCAGGAACTGGGCGTCGGTGTGGTACCAGATGCTCTTGGGCAGCTGGGGGTCCTGGATCTTCCAGCTCTTGTCCGTGATGCGGCGGGCGGCGCTGCGAAGCTTGCCGGCGTCCTCGTCGTCCCAGGAACCCCCGCGCACGGAGTGCGGGTATGCCTTGGTGGCCACGTTCCAGGGATCCTCGAGCAGCTTGCCCGCGTTCGTCTTGAACCAGTCGGCGTCGTACTGGTCCAGGGTCCATTCCACGACGTTGCCGTGCATGTCGTGCAGGCCCCACGGGTTCGGCTTCTTCTTGCCGACCTTCTGGTACTTCCAGTCGCTGTTGCCCCCGAACCAGGCGTAGTCGCCCAGCTTGGATTCGTCGTCGCCGAACGAATACGCGGTCGTCGTGCCGGCGCGGCAGGCGTACTCCCACTCCGCCTCGGTCGGCAGGCGGTAGAAATGGCCCGTGCGGGCACTCAGCCACTGGCAGTACTTGTTCGCGGCGTGCTGGGTCATCGAGATCGCAGGGAACCCCTCCTTGCCCATGCCGAAGCTCATCTCCACGTAGGGCTTCGTCGGACGGGTGACCGCGTCCGCCAGTTTGTTCATGTACTCCTCGGACGGATTCTTCTTGCGCAGGTCCAGCTCGATCTCGGGGCGCATGAAGAGCTCGTACTCGTTCCAGGTGACCTCCATCTTCCCCATCCAAAACGGCGAAATCTTCGCCTTCACGACCGGACCCTCGTCCGGGTTGCGGCCCTTCTCCGTATCCGGACTGCCCATCGCGAATTCGCCGCCCGGAATCGGCACCATCTCGAAGGTCTGCCCGGTCCCGGTGATCGTTTCCTTGTACGGCTTCATGTCCCCCGGGGCCTTCTCCGTGGTCGCCTTCACGATCTGCTCGTGCAGCGAGGCGATGGCCGCGTTCTCGTCTCCCTTCGGTGCTTCCTCGACCTTCTTCGCTGCCGCCAGCTTCACGCCTTCGGGCCACTTGGCGCCCTCGGCGATCCACTGCTTCACCAGGCCGCTGATCTCCTTCGACAGCGGTCCACCCTTCTTGGAGGGCGGCATCACGTCGTCGTGATCCGCATCCAGGATCATGCTCGTGTAGATCGGACTCTTGTCCGGCTGCCCCGGCACCAGCCCCGCTCCGTCGTCGCCGCCCTTCAGGATGCCCTCGAGCGTCGTCAGCTTCAGCCCGGCCTTGGGCTTCTCTTCCCCATGACAACTCAGGCAGTGGGTTTCGAGGAGCGGTTTGATCTTGGCATTGAAATCCACCGGATCGGCCGCCAGGAGACGCGGTCCCAACGTGAATACTCCGGCGGTCAGGGCGAGGGTGACTCGTACAGGGTTCTGCATAAGACGGGTTTTGGACGCAACAACGGGCCGCAGCTTCAAATACCGCCGGGCTTCAGGTCAACGTCGGCGGGGCCAGTTGAAGGGCGCCCCGGCACCGGGCCAAACAAGTCCTTCTGCAGATCGCGCAGGGTAAACAACTCCCCGGTTTCCACTCCCCTCATCCGCCACGCCCCATCCTTTCTCCTCCTCCCGAATTTCTCCCGGTGCTGCCGGAAGATCCCCTCCACGAACTCCCGACTCCCCAACGCCGCCCCATCGCAGAAGTACCGCACCCGACACCGCACGTACTCGCCCAACGGCAATTGCCCCTTCGCTGCCAACACCTCCGCCACCGCTTTCGCTCCCACCGCCCCACGCACCGGACGACCGTCCGGTCCCGTCGCCTCCCGTCGTTCGTCCCCCTCCCGATACAACCAGCTCCGGTACACCTCCATCGACCGGCTCACGCTCTCCTCCCGACCCCGTTGCAGCGCCGTCACCAGCGTCTGGATGCCCAGCCGCGACCCCCGCTTCCCCGCCATCGCCTCCCCGTACCCGCTCCAGCGGTAGTCCTTGGGATCCTGTACGATACCCGCCCGCACCGGGTTCAAATCGATGTACGCCGCCATCGTCGTCAACGCCTGCCCCGCGCCCTCCACCAGTACGCTCTTGAACCGGTCCTCCCACAGCGTGCCCTTGCGACCGGTGCGGACGTTGTACCAGAGCGTGAACCGCTGCTTGAGCACCCGGATGAACTCGCTCACGTCCCACATCCGGGCGTGGAAGGTGGCCAGATACTTGGCCTCCCCCTCCGCATCGTTGGCTTGCCGGTACATCTCGAACCGTTGCCGGACCAGC
>CAZSOV010000291.1:0-10174 GCA_964608505.1 uncultured Verrucomicrobiota bacterium | reverse complement strand
CACACGGGCGCGCACAAGATCAACAACGCGCTCGGCCAGGCCATGCTCGCCAAACGCATGGGCAAAACCCGGGTGATCGCCGAGACCGGCGCGGGCCAGCACGGCGTCGCCACGGCCACCGTCGCCGCCATGTTCGGCCTGCAATGCGTGGTCTACATGGGGGCCGTCGATTGCGAGCGCCAAGCCCTCAACGTCTACCGCATGAAGATGCTGGGTGCCGAGGTGGTCCCCGTCCATGCCGGACAGAAGACGCTCAAGGAGGCCGTCAACGAGGCCATGCGCGACTGGGTCACCCACATCCGCAGCACGCATTACATCCTCGGAACCGCGTATGGCGCCCACCCGTACCCGGTGATGGTCCGCAATTTCCACCGGGTCATCGGCGACGAGGCCCGCCGCCAGATCCTCGAACACGAAAAGCGGCTGCCCGATCTGCTCCTGGCCTGCGTCGGCGGGGGCTCCAACGCCATCGGCCTGTTCTACGCTTTTCTCCAGGATGCCTCCGTGCGGATGTGCGGGGTCGAGGCCGGCGGGTACGGCATCCTTCCCGAGAAACACGCCGCCCGGTTCCACGGCGGCTCGCTCGGGGTCCTTCAAGGCACCCGGAGCTACATCCTGCAGGACGAGCATGGCCAGATCCAGTTGACCCACAGCGTCAGCGCGGGACTCGACTATGCCGCCGTCGGCCCCGAACACGCGTGGCTGCATGATCAAGGCCGGGTGGAGTACAGCTACGCCACCGACGACGAGGCCCTGGCCGCCTTCACCCGCCTCGCTCGTCTCGAGGGAATCATCCCGGCCCTCGAATCTTCCCACGCCGTCGCCGAAGCCATCAAACGCGCCCCCGCCCTGCCGAAGGACGCCATCGTCGTCGTCAATCTCTCGGGCCGCGGCGACAAGGACGTCTCGCAGGTCGCCGCCAAGATCGGGTTGCAGATGCCCGTTTGACGTCGTTCCCGTCTCGCCCGCCGGGGAGCGTGGCTGGTGGCGCCGCGGCGTAGGAGTCCCCCATCATGATCAACCTGCCGAAGCGACTGGAAGAGAGTCTGGGATCGGATCTGCTGACGCGGTCCCGGGACATCGCCGGTATGGCACCTTTCCTCAACTGGTACCACAGCAGCGGCACTATCTTCTTCCGCGAATACACCGACCACGGCCCCCGGCATGTGGGTCAGGTGCTCGCGGCGGCCGCGTCGCTGATCTCCGACTCCGCCTGGCCCGAGTTCACGCGAAATGACGCGGTGGTCCTGCTCTACGCCTGTCTTCTGCACGACTGCGGGATGCACCTGACGGAGGACGGGTTTCTCGCGCTGGTGAATCCCGCCAGCCCTCGGCCCCTCCTCGAGGACACCGGGGACCGCCCCTGGCCGCAGCTCTGGACGGAATTCACGGAGGAAATTCGGCGCTACGACGAACGTCGGTTGCACCGACTCCTGGGACACCGGGGGCCCGTGAGACCTCCTCCCCTGGACTCGAGCGCCTGGCAGGACGTGGACAGGCGGGTGATCGGGGAATTCATCCGCCGTCATCACCCCCGGATCGCGCACGAGTGTGCCGTGTTTGGCGTTCCGCTCCCCGCCGGCGCGCCGTCATCCGTGACTCCGATTCAACTTCCGGACCTGGATCCCGAGGTGGTGGATCTGGTGGGGTTCATCGCCCGAAGCCATGGCCTGCCGCTCCGCGCCGCCATGGAGTACATGGCGCGCCGGGGGTACCATCCCCGTGATCATCAGGACGTCCACGCCATTTACCTGATGGGGCTGCTGCGCCTCGCGGACTACCTGCAGATCCAGTCCGACCGAGCCCCGAAGGACTACCTGCGCGTGCAGGCGCTGCGGAGCCCGTTGTCCTCGGAGGAGTGGTTGAAGCATCGGATTGTAAAGGGGATCAGTCACCAAAACGAGGACCCCGAAGCCATCCACGTCACCGCCCGGCCCGAGGACCTGCCCACCTACCTGGGCTTCCGCCGGCTCCTGGATGACATCCAGTCCGAACTCGACCAGACTTGGGCCGTCCTCGGCGAGGTCTACGGGCGTTATCTGCCGCTGACCCTCACGCTGCGGCGGGTTCGCTCCAACCTGGACGATCTGACTGCGTTCAGCCGCACCGTTTCCTACGTTCCCCGCGCCGCGTCGCTGGGCGCGACCACCGCGTCGGCGAAGTTCCTCCGGGTCCTGATCGAGCCGCTTTACGGGGACCGCCCCGACATCGGCATCCGGGAACTGCTCCAGAACGCCGTCGATGCGGTCCGCACGCGCGCCGACCTCGCGGGAGCACCGGCCCGAATCGCGGGGGACGAGCTTCCGGACGTGCGCGTTTCCCTGGAACGGCGGGAGGACGGTTCGGGGCGCCTCGTCGTGACGGACCGCGGGGTTGGAATGAAGGTCGAGACCATCGTCGACTACTTTCTGAAGGCCGGCGCGTCATTTCGCGACAGCGAGGAGTTTCAACGTCTCCACACCCGGGACGGCCACTCGCGGGTGCTGCGGAGCGGACGCTTTGGGATCGGCGTCCTCGCCGCCTTTCTTCTGGGCGAACGCATCCGAGTGGTCACCCGGCACGCCACGATGGGCGAGGAGGGGGCCCTGGAGTTCGACGTCGGTCTTTCCGCCGACCTGATCTGCCTGCGTCGCATCAAGGCCGAGATCGGCACGAGGGTGGAGATCGAGCTTTCGCGGGATACCTGCCGGCGACTGGCCAAGGATCCGGAGGCTTGGTTCTGGTACCGCATGATGTGGCCCGCGGTCCGGTACGAGGTCGGACCACCCCGCCAGCCCTTCCCCTTCCCCGAGGAGTCGGGTCTCGAGCGGTCGAAACTCGTGCCCGAGCGCGAATTGGGTGACTTCGCCGATGCCGGCTGGATGCGGATCGAGAACGGCGGGTACCCGGTCGTCGACCTCTGCTACGAAACCGACGCTCCGGCGCTCAGCTGCAACGGCATCCAAGTACTGGAGCACTGGCCTTCCTGGCGAAACGAGAATCCTTCGGTGGAGGAGCAGCGTCTTCTCGAATACCAACTTTCATTCCTGCCCTTCCGGATCCCGAGTCTGTCGATTCAGGATCCGGACGCGCTTCTGCCCCTCGACATTCGGCGTCTGTCCCTCGCCCGAATCGACGAAGCGCTTCGCCAATTGGCACAACGGGCCCGCCCCCTGCTCGCGGCCCGAGAAGGCCGGGATTGGGTGCGGAAGCTGGCCGGGCATGTCCAGCGTACCGAGCCGGACCATTCTCCCGGCTGGGGTCTTGGACCCTCCTATGCGCTGGGCGACTACCGTTATCAGGTCTTCCTGCGCGGATGGTGCGAGAGCGAGCGCGGAATGCTCTGGCTCCTACCCACCGCCCTCCGGCGTGCCGGGGTTCGGCGAATCTTTTTTCTGAACGCCCAGGCCTGGGAGGCCCTCGAACGCCCCGAACCGGCATCCGACGAAGCCATCGTTCCCTTCGGACTCGACAGCGGGAGGCCGGTGTCGGTCCTGAGGGAATTCCTGTTCGACCCCAACCACATCCGTGACTTCATCGAAGTGTCCGCCGCGTCCATGCTGGCCGAGGCGCCGGGACGAGAGGATCGGGAGTCCGACGCAGCCGATTCGTTCCGCGCCGACCCTTGGGCCGGCCACCTGATCGGTCTGCCGGAGCAACTCGTCACGCCTCGCTGGAGAGTCCTCGGAACCACCACGACCCCCACCGCGATCCGCCTCGCCGAATGGGCCGACCTGCTGGCGAGGACGGAACCCGACCGTCGGGCCAGGGCCGGGTCGACCGGAAAACTCGCCGGGGCATGGGAACTCGCGCCAACTCCGGTCATGCCCACGGGGTGGCGGGACGCCGACATTGCTGACACGTTGGAGCAGGCGCTCTCCGCCCTGGATCAGGACTAGTCCGTCCGGTCCGCGGAAACCACGCGGACCTTGCGGGAACCAACCTGCCTCACACCGGCGCCTTCGACCCCACCGTCGTCGAGCGCGTGGGGACGAGCCGGCGGCTGGGGAATCCCCGCACGGTCTCGCCGAGGGCCCGCAGGGCGTCCGCGAGCGCGGGCGCGAACTCCGGGGAGGCGTCGACCAAGGCCCGGCGAAGGGCTTCCACTCCGCGCCGACCGGGAATCCGTTGCAGGGCGCACCGCGCGTCCTCGCGCAGGTCCTCCTTCGCGAGCAGCGCGGCCAGAACCGGCACGGTCTCTTCCTCCCCGATCACCGAGAGCATCCAGACCCATTCCCGACGCGCCTGAACCGGCGTCGAATCCGGCCCCAGGACGGCGGCGATCGCGTTGGCCACAGCCCGCCCCGCCTCGGAGGCGCCGCCACCCGGTGGACGGGCCGCGAAGTGCACGACGTTCCACAGGGCCCGCTTCGCGGCGCGGGCGGTCTCGGGGTCCGGTCCGGTCATGGCCTTCGCCAGCGGGGCGACGGCCGCGAGTCCAAGCGGTCCTGCCTGCTGCCAGGCCGGGCCGCGCACGGCGTCGTCCGCGCTGCCCAACCGCGCGATCCACTCGGGGGACGTGACGTTCGATTCGAGGGTGCTCATAGGACGTAGGGATAGCGCTGGGGCCGGCTCAGGAGGCGGTTCGCCTCGGCATCTCCGATCACCTGTTCGCGCTCGCCGTCCCAGTCGAGTCGGCGCCCGAGCAGGTAGGCGAGGTTGCCGAGGTTGCACAACGTCGCGGTGCGATGCGCGATCTCGATGTCGACGGCCGGGCGGCAGTGTCCCTCGCGGATCGAACGGAACCAGTCGGCCTTGTGGTTCATGTTGAAGTCCTCGTACTCGTCCGTGCGCGGCACTTCCTTCCCGCCGGGCGGCATTTGGAACGCGATAGCCTCGGGATTCGCCGGTCGATAACCGCCCTCCCATTCCAGGATCAGGCGTCCGTGCTCGCCGTGGAAGACGTTGCCGAATTCGGTCTGGCCCAGCTTCTCGCCCGGTTGCCCCCACTCGAGCGTCCAGTCGGGGTTCTTGAACCGATAGGTCACCGCCATGTCGATGGGACAATCCCACAGGCCCTTGGCCGGGGCCCGGCCCGTCGCCTCGACGGTGAAGGAAGTCTGCTGGTCCGCGTCCATGCACCAGAGGATCGTGCTGAACTGGTGGGCTCCGCGGTCCCGGATCTGACCGCCCCCGGATTCCATCACCCACCGGAAGTTGGCGGGATGGTATCTGCGGTTGTAAGGGCGCCAGGGCAACGGGCCCACCCACAGATCCCAGTCCAGCCCCTCGGGCGGTTCGCCGTCGGGCACCGGCTGGTCGTCGGCGGGATTCGCGTAATGCCAGCAGGAGACGCGGTGGACCCTGCCGACGATTCCGTTGCGGATGGCGCGGCACGTATGCCAGCCGCCCTTCGCGGTGCGGGCCTGTGCCCCGACCTGCACCGCCACCTTGTTCGCGCGTGCGGCGGTCACCATGGCGCGGCCCTCCGCGACCGTCACCGAGGCGGGTTTCTCCACGTAGACATGCTTGCCCGACTGGCAGGCATGCACAGTCTGCACGGCGTGCCAATGGTCCGGCGACGCGATCAACACCGCGTCGATGTCCTTTCGCTCCACGACGTACCGGTAGTCCCGGTAGGCGGCGACCGCGGAGGTGCTGCCGAGGTTCTCCCAGGCCGCCATCAAGCGGTTGTCGTCCGCGTCGCACACCGCGGCAATCCGGACCTTATCCTCCTTCTGGAAGCGCACCATGTTGTTCACGTGCGTCATGCCCATGCCGCCGACGCCGATGTGGGCCACCACCATCCGGCTCCCCGCCCCGGGCCGTCCCGGAGCCCCGATCACGCGGGAGGGCACGATTCGAAAGGCCGCCGTCGCCGCCGCCGCCGCCGCGCCCGATTTCAGGAACTGCCGGCGACTCGCGCGATTCCGTGGGTTCATGCCGGCAGTTCTCCGTCCGGGCCGGATTCCGTCAACGTTCCTGGGGCGATGCGTCCGTCCGCGGCCAGGGCGTTTGCCCCGGTCGTCGTGCGATGGAAGCCGGCGGAAGCAGGGGAGAACGCGGCGACTCGGCGGTCGCCGGCCCCACCTCGCGGTGGCGCACCGGACTTCGTCCATGCTCCTCGGTCCACCGCCTCCCAGCCACTCCCCGATTGGCTTCGGCGAGGCCGAGCTGTCAGCATCCGCCCGTTGAACGCGTGTTTCGTCGTCTCCCCACGCCTGCCTGGCGCCGTCCGGATCGCGTGGCTGGTTCCGGCCTGCATCCTCCTGATCCTGACCTGCGGGTGTCGCCCCGCCTCCACCTCGCCGCCCCCGTCCGCTGCGGCCAGCCCGGTCGTCACCGTGGCCCACCCCCTGGCCCGTCGCCTCGCCGACTGGGACGAATTCACCGGCCGCCTGGCGGCGCCGGAATCCGTCGAGATCCGCGCCCGCGTCTCGGGATACCTGGACCGGGTCCACTTCCGTGAAGGGGCGGAGGTGCAACCGGGCGACCTGCTGTTCACCATCGATCCCCGGCCCTACCGCGCGGGACTGGACCGCGCGTCCGCCGAACTGGCCCGGGCCCGGCACCGCGCGCAACTGACCGCCATCGAAGCCACCCGCGCCAAGGGCCTGTTCGCGAGCCGCGCGATTTCCGCCGACAACCATGACGAACGGCTCCAGGCCGCCGCGGAAGCGGCGGAGGCCGTCCGTTCCGCCGAAGCCTCGCTCGCCTCGGCCCAGTTGGAACTCGAGTTCACCGAAATCCGCTCCCCCGTCCGGGGCCGCGTCAGCAACGCCCGCGTCACCGTCGGCAACCTGGTTCAAGGCGGCACCGTCGCATCGGCGGTGCTCACCACCGTCGTCTCGCTGGATCCCGTCTGGTGCTACCTCGAGATCGACGAGCGTTCCGCCCTCCGCTACCGCCGCATGGATCCCGCCCGCGGCACGTCGGAGGCCCCCGCCCCTGCCGTCCCGGTGGAGATGGGATTGCTCGGCGAAACCGGCTTCCCCCGCTCCGGACGGCTCGATTTCGTCGACAACCAGCTCAACTCCGCCAACGGCACGCTGCGGGTCCGAGCCGTCTTTCCCAACCCGGATCATCTCGCCACCCCCGGCGCCTTCGCCCGGGTCCGCGTGCCGGGCAGCGGGGAATACGATGCCGTCCTCGTCCGCGACGTCGCCATCGGTAGCGACCAGGGCCGGCCCTTCGTCTGGGTCGTCGGCGCCGACGACACGGCGGCCTTCCGCCCCATCACGACGGGACCTCTCGTGGACGGACTGCGGGCCGTGCGCACCGGACTCGAACCCGGTGACCGGGTCGTCATCAACGGGCTTCAGTCCCTGCGGCCCGGGGTGCGGGTCTCGCCGCAGCTCACGGGCATGAACGCGACCAACGCCCCTGCCGCCCCGTCCGGCCGCCCATGAACATCGCCCGCTTTTTCGTCGACCGCCCCATCTTCGCCGCGGTCCTCAGTCTGGTCATCACGCTGCTCGGGGGACTGGCCTACTTCGCCCTGCCCGTCGCGCAATATCCGGATGTCGTCCCGCCCACCGTCGTCGTCGCGGCCACCTATCCCGGGGCGGACGCCCGGACCCTGGCCGACACCGTGGCGACGCCGTTGGAACAGGAGATCAACGGGGTGGAGAACATGCTGTACCTCTCCTCCTCGGCGACGAGCGACGGACGGGTACAAATCACGGTCACGTTCCGGCTCGGCACCGACCTGAACCAGGCCCAGGTTCTCGTCCAGAACCGTGTCAACGCGGCCATTGCCCGTCTCCCCGAGGAGGTTCGACGCTTCGGCGTCACGGCCCAGAAGCGCTCGCCGGACCTGACGCTCTCGGCCCAATTCTACAGCCCGGACGGTTCCCGCGACGTCACCTACCTGGCAAACTACGTCACCCTCCAGGTCCAGAACGAGATCGCGCGCATTCCCGGCGTCGCGGAGGCCTCCATGCTGGGCGGACTCGACTACGCCATGCGCCTCTGGCTCGACCCCGAGCGGGTCGCGTCGTTCGGGCTGACGGCCGGCGACGTCCTCCGGGCCGTGCGTGAACAGAACCTCCAGGTCGCCGCCGGCAGCCTGGGCCAGCAACCCGCGCCGGAGGGCACCGACTTCCAGTACACCCTGGTGGCGCAGGGCCGCCTGCTCACGCCGGAACAGTTCTCCGACATCGTCCTCCGCACCGGCGCCAACGGCGACGTCATCCGGCTGCGGGACGTCGCCCGCGTTGAACTCGGCGCCCGCGATTACGCGGTCCGGACGTACATGGACGGCAAGAACGCGGTGTCGCTCCGGGTCTTCCAGCTGCCCGGCTCCAACGCCATCGAGACCGCCGACCTCGTGTACGCCGCCCTGGACCGACTCCAGGCCCGTTTCCCCCCCGGCGTCGGGTACCGCATCAACTACGACACCACCCGCTTCGTCCGCGCGACCATGCGTTCGGTGCTGGGCACGCTCGTCGAGGCCATCCTGCTCGTCGTCGTGGTCGTGGTGGTGTTTCTCCAGACCTGGCGTGCCTCCCTCATCCCGCTGCTGGCCGTGCCCGTTTCCCTCGTGGGAACGCTCGCCGTCATGCAGTGGTTCGGATTTTCCCTGAACAACCTCTCCCTCTTCGGCCTGGTCCTCGCCATCGGGATCGTCGTCGACGACGCCATCGTCGTGGTCGAGAACGTCGAACGCCAGATCGCCCTGGGCCATCCCGCCCGCGAGGCGACGCTGCTCGCCATGCGCGAGGTGTCGGGCCCCATCGTGGCCGTCGCGCTGGTCCTCGGGGCCGTGTTCGTTCCCACCTCCTTCCTCGGCGGCATCACCGGCCAATTCTACCGCCAATTCGCCCTCACCATCGCCGTCTCCACGTTCATCTCGGCCTTCAACTCGCTCACCCTCAGCCCGGCCCTCTGCGCCCTGCTGCTCCGCCCCCACCACCTGCCCCCGGACCCCGTCTCCCGCATCCTCGACCGTTTCCTCGGCTGGTTCTTCCGCGGCTTCAACCGCCTCTTCGGCGCCGCCGCCCGGGACTATGGCAACCTCGCCGCCCGGGCCATCCGCCGCGGCACCGTCATGCTCGTCCTCTACGCCCTGCTCGTCGCCGGCGGCGTAGGCCTCTTCCGGCTCGTCCCCCGCGGATTCATCCCCGTCCAGGACATGGGCTACTGCCTCGTGGTCGTGCAACTGCCCGACGGCGCCTCGTTCGAGCGCACCGATGCGGTGGTCCGCAGGATGGACGCGCTTGCCCGCGAGATTCCGGGCATTGCCCACACCTTCGCCATCTCCGGCTACTCGTCCGTCCTGCAGGCCAACCAACCCAACGTCGGCGCCGCGTTCCTGATCCTCGACGACTTCGCGCGCCGCCGGGACCCGGCGCTGCGCGGCGACGCGCTGCTGGCGACGATCCGCCGCAAGTTCGCCGGAATCCAGGAGGGCCGGGTCCTGGTCCTTCCGCCCCCGCCCCTGCGCGGCCTCGGCAGCGCGGGCGGGTTCAAGATCCAGGTCCAGGACCTGGACAACGCGGGGCTGGCCGCGCTGGACGGGGCGACGCGGGGGCTTCTGGAGGCCTTCCAGCGCGAACCGGGATTCGGCTCGCTCATCACCGGCTTTCGCCCCCAGGTCCCCCAGTTCAAGGTCGATCTGGACCGCGCGCAGGCCAAGTCGATGGGGCTTTCGCTGGCGGACGTGAACGAGGCGCTGCAGGTGTTCCTGGGCTCGGTCTACGTCAACGATTTCAACTTGTTCGGACGCACCTACCAGGTCACCGCCCAGGCCGCGCCGGAGTTCCGCGCCAATCCCGAGGACGTGGCCCGCATCAAGATCCGCAACGCGCGCGGGGAGATGGTCCCGCTCGGCGCCATCCTCCAGGTCCGGCGCTCCGCCGGGGCCGACCGGGTCCAGCGCTACAACCTCTACTACTCCGCCGACATCAACGGCAGCACCGCGCCGGGCATCAGCTCCGGGCAGGTGATCCGGCGCGTCGACGAACTCGCGCGCGAGCATCTCCCGACGGGCTTCGGCATCGAATGGACCGACCTCATGTTCCAGCAGATTCTCGCGGGCAATACCATCGTCTTCGTCTTCCCGCTCTCCATCGTCTTCGTCTTCCTCGTCCTCGCCGCGCTCTACGAGAGCTGGAGCCTGCCGTTCTCGATCATCCTCATCGTGCCCCTGTGCCTCCTGTCCGCGATGGGCGGGGTCTGGCTCCGCGGCCAGGACAACAACATCTTCACCCAGATCGGCCTCATCGTCCTCGTCGGCCTCGCCGCGAAGAACGCC
>CAZSOV010000290.1:0-10193 GCA_964608505.1 uncultured Verrucomicrobiota bacterium | reverse complement strand
GGACCGAATCCGATGAGCCCCTGGCGGCAGTGGAGTGGTGGAATCAGAACCGCACGCCTTGCAGGGCGCGCAGCTTTTCCCGGATGACTTCGACCTCGCGGTCAGAGGTCCTTCGGTCCTTGTCGATCTGACGCAACGCCTCGACCACTTCGCCGAACTGGCGGACGGTGGATCGAAGGGCATCGCGCAGAACATCGATCTGGTCGAGCACCCCACGAATCGAGGGCTTCGCTGCGGGCGGTTCAATCGCGTGGATCGCCGGCAGACGGCTCACCGGCATCGTTGTGGGCTCAGGCGGTTCGGCTTCGGTGGTGTCGGTGGTGGCAGGAGTGCGGTTCTTCGTCATAGGTTCAGGTTCGGGTTGGGGTTCAGGTTCAGTGCCGGCATCCGGTTCAATGGAAGCCGTGGTGTCGTTGGAGTCCGCAGGTGCCGATGCTTCAGGAGCCGGCGCTACCGCAGGTCCTTCCATCCGCATTGGCATCGCGATGAGGCGACGACCGCCATTCGAGAACACCAACGGCGTGCAGGAGTCGGTGAGCGACAGGTGGTTCAGTTCCCACTTCACGGCCTTGATCACGAACTCGCGATTGACCGTGATCGAGAGGTCCGTGCCTCGGATATCGACGTCGTCCACCGGGAGCGTCGTGTAGTGTCCGGTACGAGGGTCACAGCCGGTGACCGTCAGTGAACCTGCCGCAACGTCGAGACGAACGGGATGGTTCCCCTGATCGTGGCCAGGAAGTGCAGGCAGGGCGTCCAAAAGGAACGCCATGGCCTTGTCGCCGAGGATAACCGTGGTGGCGCCGTTCTCCGGTACCACGAGACGCCATTTCGGGATCTCCGAGTTTTCCCGGCGAATGGCGAAGGTCCAACGGTTGGAGGCCAATTGGATCCAAGCGTCTTCCTGGTTGTCCTTGGGCGACTGGAGGCGCAACCGCCAGCCGCCGTCGCCCCGGAATCCGTTCCACTCCAAGAAGCGGTGGCTGGGGATCAGGACGGATTCATCCAGGCCGAGGCGGAACGAGTTGGCGCTGAACAGGTGCCTCCCATCGGTGCCCATGACGTAGTGGGCATCGCGCGACGTGACGTCCAGCCAGGCGCCTGCCAGTGCGAATCTGGAGGGATCGTCTGAAGAACACGCCAACGCTTGGGCGATGGCGGTCTTCAGATGTTCGTCGAGTCCTTCGCCGTCGTCCTGGAAGTCGGGAGAAGCCGGCCATTCCGAAAGTTCACCGGAGTCGACCGGTTGTTCCACGGGGCGACCGGCCAGAAGGTAGCGAAGGACAACTCCCGGGCGTTTGCGTGCGATCGTGAGGCCGTCGGTTGGGCTGCACCCTTTGACGGTGCGCACGAGAACGTCGAACGGGACCAGCATTTCTCCCGGTTCACCCGATTGATCGGGGAATCGGAACGTGGCGAAGGTGTCCAGACAGGTGCCTTGGATGTCGACGCCGCCATCCGGTGAACGGCGAACGCGTACTTGAGCCAGGATTGGCAGGGTTGGCTGACGAGGAACGATCTTCGCCAGGCCGGCGAGAGCGGTTTTCAGGTCGGATACGGGCAGACGGATTTCCATGAGGTTTCCTTTCGTGGGGGTTGCTGTGAGGGGTGAAAGCAGAAGAGCCAGCCCCACGACATGCGTAGGACTGGCTCCGAGATTGGGGGGGTGTGGGTGGGGTCAGGCGTCTTCGTCGCTGTCCGAGGCCTTGAACTTCAACTGGCGGACGTGGCATTCGGCTGCCGTGACGTCCGTTCGGATGCCCAGCCAGACCGGCTGGAACAGCACTGCGCTCTCCGGGAATGCGTAGAGGTAACGCACCTCCACCACGTCACCGGGTTGAGGCAACGGCTGGCTGGGCGGAATCGTCACGTTTCCGGCAGTTTGCCAACCCCGCATTCCCCGGAGCCTCAGGGCGACACTGCGCTGAGCGTTGAGGCGTTCCACCACCGCCGAGAGCGTGGCCGTGAACTTGTGCTTCAGGGCGGCACCACCGCTGTTGGGTCGACCTAGCGTATAGGGCGCCTCGGTGCGTTTGAAGACGACACCTTCCCGATGGTCCTGCCGGATTTCCTCGAACAACCGGGACTTCTCGGTCGTCGTGATGGCGCTGTGAACCATGGGCAGGCTGGGGCACTGCGCCGAAGCCAGCAGATTGATGAGTTCGACCAGGCGTTCGTTCAGCGGCAGCGCACGAAGATCCACGCCATCGAGTTCGAGCAAATCGAACACGTGGCAGACCTCGCCCATGCTTTCGCCGTCGAGAACGAAATCCCGCTGGATACGGCAGAGGTCGCGGAGGATCGGCGACGGCAGGCTGATCGCGAGCCCGCGTCGATTGCTGCCGAGGACGGTGCTGCCGGATTTTCGGACCAGGAGCCGGCGACCATCGAACTTCTCCTGCATGCACCAATCCTTGCTGACGAGGAGGGGTTCGATTCCCTCGGTGTCGATGGGGTTGAGCAGCATGGGGACCAGACCGGTGGACCGTCCGGCATGTTCCGTGTGCTGGTAGGGGGTGCCATCGCTGCCAGGGGTGTAGCCCTTGGCGGTCTTTTCCCGGACGAGCTTCTCGAAGATCGTGCGGGCACGTTCGAGATCGACCGGGACGGTGGTTTTGGTGCCGGTACTCAGCGCGGAGCCACGGCGACCGTAGGCGAAGTTGACGACGAAGCCTTTGCCGGAGGGCTCGATGGCGGCTTGGTAAACCTTGTCGGAAGTGCCC
Organism: uncultured Verrucomicrobiota bacterium; assembly: GCA_964608505.1. Classification (GTDB taxonomy): domain Bacteria; phylum Verrucomicrobiota; class Verrucomicrobiia; order Limisphaerales; family CAIMTB01; genus CAIMTB01. Next base: position 7,470 of record CAZSOV010000290.1, on the reverse strand, counting down.
TCGCGGAAATACAGCGTGGCACGTTGAGTGGCGGTGGGAGTGATGGTGTTCATGACGAGTTGGGGTGGTGAAAAGGAATGGGCCGCCCCATGCCGAAGCACGAGATGGCCCTTGTGGTTGAGGGTTGGAGGTTGCGTCAGCGGATGATGGCGCCGCTGTACGTGTACCAGGCTCCGGTCTCGACGAGGCAGCAGGGTTGCCCGGGGAAGCGCTTCTTCACCCGCTTCTGGTGCTCCACGGCCTTGCGTTTGTTGGCGAAGGACTGGTCGAAGTATCCGTGCTTGAAGGCTCCGTCAGGCGGCATGACCCGCCAGCGGAAGTGGTTGCGGTAGCGGATCGGCCCGCGAACAAGTTCGGGGCGAGTCTGAGGTTCGATATCGTTCATGGAATCGGATGTGGTTGAGGGCTGAGGGCGGGGAAAACGAAGAAGGCCACCCGGTGCAGAAGCACGAGGTGGCCCGGGGAGAGAACCGGCGGGTGATCTTCGGAGTTCCCGGAGGAGTTCAACCGGGTGGAAGATTTCCTGTAAGGGGCCGGCCCGAAACTGCGTCATCCGGGCATGAAACGGCAAAATTCCGAGCGATCCCGGCGGATTCAACAAAGCGTCCTACGAGCGTTGGTGCACTTGCTGGCCCCTTACGGGAGCCGAGTTGAGGTCGTCCCTGTGCGTGCCTGGGTGGAAGGCCAGCCGCACAACGAGAACAGGCGGTGGATTGGAGACCAGACGGCGCAACGGAGTCGACGCACTCCGGCTTCTTGGTCGTGGTCAGGCGGGGTTGTTGAACAACTGTTGGCGGTACCGAGAGGAACCGAGGTGTGCCATGCTTTTCCGGTCGAGCCAACGCCGATCAGGCCGTCGCCAGCGACTTCGCCAGCGTCATCACCTTCACCAACGAGCTGCGGGCGGTGTTGGTGGAGAAGGGGCTCGTGAGGGGTGGCGTGTAGCGCCGGGACGCCAGGATCCGCAGGCCACATTAGGGTTGCACGGCAGACTCGCCTCGAGCACGGTGGGTTATGTAGCCGTGGTAACTTCGGCTCCGGTTCTAGAGGAATGTCCATGAGAAGTTTGCGCGGTGTTTGGCGGTGGTTAAGGATAGGGGAGGCGTCCCGCGTCCAATGGCCATCGTGCCCGGGGACTGCCCACACCGTCCGAGTCCTCCTGCTCCTCGTGGCGGTGGTACATCCTGCCGGAGCGCAGTACACTTCGAACATAAACCCGGACGGCACGCTCACCGTCCGGATCGACTGCCCCAGCGGTGCCCTGAGCATTCCGAATACCATCGGCGGACGGAAGGTCACCAGCATCGGGAACCGACTCAATGTTTACAGGGAATGCACGAACCTGACCAGCGTGACGATCCCCAGCGGCGTCACCAGCATTGGTGAGGCCGCGTTCGTTGAGTGCACCGCCCTAACCAACGTTACAATCCCCGACAGCGTCAGCAGCATTGGGCGGACCGCATTTTATGGCTGTAGTGGCCTGACCGGCATCACGATCCCCGACAGCGTCACCAACATCGGGAGCTATTCATTCGGGTTCTGCACCGGCCTAACCCGTATCACGATCCCCAGCAGCGTCAGCAGCATCGGCAGTGTGGCATTTTATCGTTGCACTAGCCTGACTAATGTTATTATCCCTGACAGTGTCATTAGCATCGGGGAAAACGCATTCGAAGCTTGTCCGCTCGGCAACGACGTGCTATTCAACACTAGTCGGACGATGCTCATCTGGGTGCCCCGCGCAATGGTGGGAAGCTACTCCATCCCACCAACCGTCACTGTTATTGGAAGCTCCGCGTTCTCGGATTGCGTCGGCCTGACCAGCGTCACGATCCCGAACAGCGTCACTAACATCGGGAATAGGGCGTTCAGGCAATGCAAGGTCCTGGCGAACGTGACGATCCCCGAGAGCGTCATCAGCATCGGGGAGAGTGTATTCGCCAGTTGCAGCGGGCTGACTAATATCACGATTCCAAACGGTGTCGTCACCATCGGGTCTTCGGCGTTCACTGACTGCTGTAGACTTAGTAGCATTACCATCCCAGCCAGTGTCACCAACATCGGGGTTGCTCCATTCATGGCCCTCTCCTGGGATAGAACATGCGGGAGTGGTATGACCGCGATAACGGTCGATCCTATGAATCCCTCATACTCGAGTCTTGATGGGGTACTGTTCAACAAGAGCCAGACGATGCTCGTTGCTTACCCCACGGGAAAGAGCATTAGCGACTACACAATCCCTACGGGCGTCACCAACATCTGGCACTCAGCCTTTTGGGGAGTGTTTCGACTGAGGAAAATCACGATTTCCGCCAGCGTCGTCAGCATCGGAGATCTAGCGTTCGCTTACTGCGACAATTTGGTCAACCTTACGATCCCAGCCAGCGTCACCAGCATCGGGGCCTGGGCGTTCGACAATTGCATCCCAGGTCTGGGGCTTTACCTTGAAGGCGACGCTCCGTCCTGGGACAGATTGGACCAGCAAATCCAAACTATCCGGTACCTGCCCGGAAGCAAGGGATGGGACTCAACCTTCCCCGATCGCTTAAAAACTCCCTGGGTCCGCTCGACCCCGACCATCTTGGACTTCGGCGACCGGTTCGGCCCGTCGACGAACGGATTCAGCTTCGTTATCTCCTGGGCGACCAACGTGCCGGTCGTCGTCGAGGCCAGCGCGGATATCGGTGTGGGCTGGTCGCCGATCTCGACGAACAGGCTGACGGAGGGCTGGGTGCAGTTTACCGATCCGGAGTGGAAGAGTCAGCCCGCCCGTTTCTACCGGGTACGGGGGCAGTGAGGGCGACGGTTACCGACCTCCCCAGCGTCATCACCCTCGCGAACGAGCGGGCGGCGCTGATTAAAAAGGGATTCCTGAAAGGTGGGGAATAACGAGTACAACCGACAGACTCCAATACGCGTGTAGGACTGCACAAGGTTCCCCTGCACTCACGCCCACATTGAAGCGGAGGCCAGGGTCGAAGGTCTGCTCCATCAACTGCCCTAAGACACCCCATTTGACCATTCCAGTCGCTGCCCCTATTCGCCGGCTTCAACGGAGACTGTAATGCAACCATCAGGGAACTCGCCACCGTCTGGCAGTGTTAGCCGAGAGAATAAGCCTTTGAGGCGATCGACTTTTTGTGACCTCTGGGAGTGAGGACAGAAGTAAAGATCTGTGCCGGGAATCTGTCTGTAGCTATACGGCCTATTCTGAGACCGATTCAGGAAATCCGCGGTCGGATTCTTGGAGAGCGGGAACCTGACAATCGGTGTCTCCAAAAGCTGCTCTCTCATCGGATTTCCAAACGTATCAAGTAGCAGCTTGAGAAATTCGATAATCGTGTCTGTGTCGTTGCCCCTTCGGATCGTCTGCGACGGGCGGTCAATGTCCATGGCACCCCAATCGATTACAATCTTGATACCTTCTCCACCGCTCCCGTTACGCTCATCGAGGACATCGGCCTCCTGCTCATCAAGAACTCCCTCGCTTGCATACACTAGCGAGTTGCCGTACGCGCGAGCAATGTGCTCCTGGAAGTATTGAGTCAGGTGCTGCATGCCTGCACGACTGGCGTGGCACTCAGGGCAAATCAACACTCCGTTCCTGAGCGTGTTGGCTCCTCCGGCAGTGTGCTCGACAATGTGGTGGATCGTCGCATTCCGAAGGGAAACCCGACGGTCTGGGCGCGAGCAGTTTGGATTCTGACACTGCCCGCGGTCACGGTTCCAGATGACCTCGCGCTCCAGGGAATCGAACCTCCGAGTCGGATCACGAGGGACAACTTCAATCTTCGGGTAGATTTCTGAAAGCATGAATGCGTGACGGAAACGTATCACCTCGGCGGTGTCGGATCCCGAACCGGACAGGAGGCGACCAAATCGTTCGTGATGTGGCAGAGATTCGCGGTTTTCCCTGTGGTGTAAGCGGGCGGCTGCCACTTCCTTTTTGAACGAGAGAAATGCATCTATAATCGAGGCCTTCCAGGCGTTAGTGTAATTGCCTTGATCAAGGGCATCCACCAGCAATGCAAAGTGAAATGCCATCTGAAACGTCATGGGGCCTGCCTCCTTCAGACCCGCAAAACCCGGCAACTGTACTATCCGGTCAAGTAGCCCAACAACCCGTAGGGCACCGGCGTCATCTGGAGGGAGGTCCAGGTTATCAAGATAGAACTCGTTGATCGTCTTTCCCTTGAGGTCAACGAAATCAGTCTCAGACCGCTCTCTGAGCATTATCGTCATCGCGAGACCTGCAAAGAACTTCCGCATCTCCGCATGGCCGTCAACGTAGTGCTCTCCGTCCGCGACCGTCAGGCGTTTGGCGTTCGTCTTTCGGAACTGGTTGAAGAACGGTTTTGGGTTCGAAAGCCTGTGGCCAGGCTTGCCAGCGTGCTGAATCACGAAATTCGTGAAATCCCCAGGCCACGCGTCCCGTTTTTCTTGGGCGGTCAAAGGCGTTCCCGCCTGCAAACGAATGAAGAGATCCCGCACTTCGTTCCTTTCAGCGGTAATCTCTACGACCAGCAAGCTGTGATTGAGCAGCCTGTTTCGGTCTTCGGGGTTGAGGTCCTGGAACTTCCTCCCGGTCCATGAGGGCAGGTCCGCAGGATTCACCGGTAGGATGGTCCCGGGCCTTGCTTTCTTTGGATCAGGCAAAGAAAACTCGTTCTGGCAATAGGCGACAATTGAGGCCAGTCTTTGCTGACCATCAACAATCCATGCTGTGGTTTCGATTGCTTGGGTGTAGTTGTTGGTGCGGCTTTCCAAGTGGATGTAGAAAATGGGAATTTGATACCCACGAAGGAGAGAGTCGATTAATCCCTGCTTCTGGGCCATGCCCCACTGTAGTCCGCGTTGATACTCGGGATTGACGCGCAACTCCTGCGCAAGGTAGGCCGCCTTAAGCTCATTCAGAGTTCGGGTCTTCAGTTCCGATTTCATGTGGATCCGCGGCTGTTCACGTCTTTAGTGCTACAATGCTCGTGGCTGTTTCGGCGCCGAAGCGGGGGCCGAATGCTGGTATGGCACTGCAAACGGCTCCGGATGGATCGGCTGCATGGGGTCAGGTACCGGCCAGTCGTGACGACGGGTGATCCCCCGTGGCGTCGCTTCGCCAGAGGACACCCGGCCCTATGTACCAGAGGTGGAGGACGAGGCAAAGGCGTTCGCGCGGTTGCGCGCGGCACTGGCCGAAGGAACCGTCGGGTTACGGAGGCCCTTGGGACTTTTGGGTTTGGCATCCCGGCTTGCCTGGGGCACGGCGCTCGGGCCGGAAGTCCGGAACCGAGGGATTTGGCAAGTATTTGGTAAGCGGACCGACGAGGACCCTTGTGGACCCTGTACGACTGAGGGAGGGCAGTTCGGCGGGTTTGGTAGCCAAACAACAAAGAAGCCGCTGGAGGCCAGCGGCTTAAGTCGTTGCGGTGCAACGGAAATTGATTGCGGGGCTGGCGTCAGACCATGGACCTTCAAGGGATTTCCCTGAAGGTCCCTGGCGACATCGATCAATTCCATTATTAAACCCACAACCCCATCTCGCGCAGCGATTTGTGCGATTCGAGAGCCGCCACCACATGATCCAAGACTTCGATCTTGAGCAGTTGTCCGGCTCGCACGAAGTCCCGGGTCGCGCGAATGTCGGCCTCGGAGGGGGTGGGGTCTCCCGAAGGGTGGTTGTGCATCAGGATGATGGCCGCGCCGGCGGCAACTATCGCGGGGCGAAAGATCTCCCTCGGGGCAACGTGCACGGAATCCAGACCGCCCAAGGCGACCAGATTGTGCCCGATGATGCGCCGCCGGGTGTTCAGAATCAGGACGACAAACGCTTCCTTGGCCGGGTCGAACCACGGTGCGGTCAAGATGTTCGCCCTCCAGTATTGGTACGCACGTTCCGGCGTGTCGACGAGATCGGCGGGTGCCACGCATTCGCGGACTCGCATGACCTTGAACTCGGCAGGCGGCTTCATGAACCACCACCTCCGAGGTAAACGACCTGATGGTGTTCCTGCTTGCCTCCTCGCAACCACCCCAGCCCCTTCGTTCGCCCCGTGTCGTAGTCCACCAGGAACGTCAGAAGCGGCCAGCGGGCGGCGAGGAGGCGGAGGAAGGTCAGTGGCGGGTTTGGCGTGGTGAACTGCCAGGACCGTCGTGTGGACGACAGCTCCAGCGGTTCGACTTCCGTGAACGCCGCCGGCCATTCCTCACGATCACAGAACACCTTGAGGTCCTTTGCGCTGCCGACGACAAGCAGACGGCACTGGCAAGGGTTCATGGCGGTGGTGGATTCACGACCAGCTGCGGCACTGGTTGAAGAACTCGCAGCACGCGCACGACATTGGGCTCGGTGACGGCACCCAATCCTGCCGCTGAACGCCTTCGAGGTACGACTCCAGCACCTTGTAGAGGCGGGATTCCTGGCCGGCGCTCATCGGTGGCAGGGCGGTCACGACGAGTTTGGGCGTTTTCAGCTTCACCAGGTGGTGCAGCTCAATGCCTGTTTCGACCTTCGCGGTGGCCTCCCGGTACAAGACCGCGTAGCAGGAGCACTGAAGCTCGTGCAGATGCTCCGCCCGCTCCGGGTTTGGCGTCTGGGCGGCGGTTTTGAACTCCACGATGCGACCGCCGGCACGCACGAGGTCGATAATGCCAATGAGCCGGGTGATGCCGAGGTCAGCGTCAACCGACACCTCGACACCTTCGGCTGCTTCGTTGGGAGGAATGGGGGCCTGGGTGAAGTACGTGTCCAGGAGCCGCCATGCGGTGGTCTTCGACTCGGCTTCCTCGCCCTCGTCCCAGCGGATTTCACCTTCCTGTTCATCAGACCAGAACAGGTCGAACTGCTGCCTGAGCCAGCCCTCCGGAATCGCCTGACGCCGCCAGCGAGCCAAGTTCGACAGCTTGAGGATGTAGTGCACGGTGGAGCCGACGTGCTGGGCCCCCGATTTCCGCTTCGGGAGCTTTGCCACGTACCGGAAGTAGAACTGGAGCCGGCACGTGTGGAAGGTGTTGAGCCGTGAGGCCGACGCCGTTTGGAGGAGTTCATCGACCTTGGAGGCCGTGTCCTGGGAGGGAGGGAGGGTGGCGACGCTTCCGTTCATGCTGTCCTCGCCTTCTGGGAGTTCTGGAAGCGGACGCCGTTGGCTCGACCGTTGCCGTGGCTGCCGTTGTTGCCAGCTTTGCCGCCGTGGGTTTCGAGCAGCTCCTCGATCAGGCCGGAAGCTTCCATGCGGTTGAGCTGCTTGACACCCTTGCCGAACCGTTCTTGGGCGAGGGCTTCGATGTCCTGCTTATCGAGGCGATTGTCCTCGACGATTTTCAGGATCAATGCCTTCTGCTTTTCCGAACACGACCACGCTTCGGATTGGCCGTTGTGACGACCATTGCCGTTGCCGTTCGTGCCGTGGGGGCCGTTGGTGCGTATCCGGTCGACGAACCGGGTCTACACGGGATGGAGGCGGATGTGGTGAAGTG
>CAZSOV010000289.1:0-10199 GCA_964608505.1 uncultured Verrucomicrobiota bacterium | reverse complement strand
GGGTCAGGGGACCCGGCCTACCAGGGAGGATGCGGACGCTGTAGGCCGCGTGCCCCCACGCGGCGGCGAGATGCGGTCCGCCGATCTCGTGCACCCATGGCGCCGGGTCGGGGGACCCGGCCTACAACGCAAGCCGGTGCATTTGTAGGCCGCGTGCCCCCACGCGGCGGCGAGATGCGGTCCGCCGATCTCGTGCACCCATGGCGCCGGGTCGGGGGACCCGGCCTACAACGCAAGCCGGTGCATTTGTAGGCCGCGTGCCCCCACGCGGCGGCGAGATGCGGTCCGCCGATCTCGTGCACCCATGGCGCCGGGTCAGGGGACCCGGCCTACCAGGGAGGATGCGGACGCTGTAGGCCGCGTGCCCTCACGCGGCGGAAAGCGATGGCGGAACGCGCGCCGGGTCGGGGGACCCGGCCTACAACGGAAGCCGGTGCATTTGTAGGCCGCGCGCCCCCACACGGCGGAAAGCGAGGGCGGAATGCGCGCCGGGTCGGGGGACCCGGCCCACAACGCAAGCCGGTGCATTTGTAGGCCGCGTGCCCCCACGCGGCGGCGAGATGCGGTCCGCCGATCTCGTGCACCCATGGCGCCGGGTCGGGGGACCCGGCCTACCAGGGAGGATGCGGAGGTTGTCGTCCGTGTGCCCGTGCGCCGTGACCGGAGGGCGCCAACTCTGGGCTTCCGCCGGGGAGGACGTCCGCGTTCAATCCTGCGGTCGACCGATTCCACCCCCCCGCATGGACGAACCGCTGCTGAGCGCGCGCTTGCTGCATCAGCTCGAGCAACTCGAGCTGCCGGTGGACCGACGGTCGCGCAGCTCGGGTCGGGGCGAACGCCAGAGCAAGGCGCGGGGGCAGTCGGTCGAGTTCGCGGACCACCGGAACTACGTGCTGGGGGATGACCTGCGGCATCTGGACTGGAACCTGTACGGGCGGTTGGACCGGCTGTTCGTGAAGTTGTACGAGGAGGAGAGGGAACTGCCGGTGCAGATTTTCCTGGATGCCAGCGAGTCGATGCGGTTCGGGCAGCCGACGAAGTTCGAGTTCGCGCGGCGGATCGCGGCGGCGCTGGGGTACGTGGCGTTGTGCGGGTTCGACCGGGTGACGGTGCGGGTGTTTCCGGAGGCGGAGGGCGGGCAGGGGGAGGGGGAGGGGGCGTCGGGGTCCGCGGCGGAGGCCCAGCGGACGTTCCGTTCGGCGCTGGCCTCGGTGCGCGGCAAGAAGCTGGCCTTGACGTTCCTGAGAAACCTGGCGCGGGTGACGGCAGGCGGGCCGGCGGATTTCAACGGCGCGCTGCGACGCGGGGCGTTGGAGGTGCGGCGGGCGGGGGCGGCGGTGGTGATCAGCGACCTGCTGGATCCGCGGGGCTACGCGCCGGGCCTGGAGGCTTTGATCGCGCGGGGATTCCACGTGCAGGTGGTCCAGGTGCTTTCGCCGGAGGAACTCCACCCGACGACGTTCGGCGATCTGCGTCTGGTGGATTCGGAAAGCGGGCAGGAACAGGAGGTGACGTTCGGGAAGTTCCGTCTGAAGGCCTACCGGCAGGCGGTGGAGAACTACACGCAGACCCTGCGGGAATTCTGTTCCGCACGCGGGATCGGGTTCTTCCGGGCGAGCTCGGATGAGGCGCTCGAGACGCTGTTGCTGAAGGATCTGCGGCAGGCGCGGATGCTGGGCTAGGGAAGGGATGCCGATGTCGTTTCTCCTTCCCCAGGCGGCGTGGCTGGCGCTGGCGATCCCGGTGATCGTGGTGTTCTACCTGCTGAAGCGGCGCCGGGTGGCGCTGCGGGTGTCGAGCACGGTCCTGTGGCAGCGGTATCTGGCGGAGACGCAGGCGAGCGCGCCCTTCCAGAAGCTGCGGAAGAACTGGTTGTTGTTCCTGCAAATCCTGCTCGTGGCCCTCGCCGTCCTGGCGCTGGCCCGTCCGTTTTTCGCGGGCCGCCAGTCGCCGAGCCGGCTGCGGGTCCTGATTCTGGACGCCTCGGCGTCGATGCAGAGCACGGACGTGGCGCCGAGCCGGTTCGAGTCGGCGCGGGCGGAGGCGCGGAAGTGGGTGGACGGACTGGGGCCGGGGCAGCAGATGGTCGTGTTGCAGGCGGGGCCGCGGACGGAGGTGCGGCAATCGGCGACAACGGACAAGCAGGCGTTGCGACGGGCGCTCGAGGCGGCGGCGGTGACGGATGGTCCGGCCCGGGTGACGGACGCGTTCAAGATGGCGGAGAGCCTGATCCGGGACGTGCCGGACGCGGAGATCCATTTTTTCAGCGACGGCGCGGTGGGGGATCTCGGGGAGTTGGAGAGCCACAATCTGCCGCTGGTGTTCCACAAGGTGGGGACGCGGGCAAACAACGTGGCGATCGGCTCGCTCGAGGTGCGCGCGAACCCGGAGGATCCGCGGCAACGGGCGGTCTTCGCGAGCGTGGCGAACCTGAGCCCGACGGCGGTGGAGCCAATGGTGGAGCTGGCCTTCGAGGGGCAGGTGGTGGACGCGCGGCAGGTGAAGCTGGCCCCGGGCGCGACGGAGCCCCTGGTGTTCGTGGTGAACCAGGAGAAGGACGGGGTGTTCACCCTGCGCCACACGGCGAGCGACGATCTGCCGGCGGACAACCAGGCGAGCGTGGCGAGCCCGTTGCCAAGGCCGGTCCGCGTGCTGCTGGTCACCCGGGGCAACCGTTTCCTCGAAAAGGCGCTGCGGGCCGCGGGCGACGTGCAGGTCGCGGTGGCGACGGCTTGGCCGGACGCGGCCCCGGACGTGGATTTCGCGGTGTTCGACGATGTCGCGCCGCCGGCGTGGCCGGAGGTGAACACGCTGGCCATCCGGGTCGCGCGCACGAACTGGTTCGAACCAACCGCGAAGCTCGAGGCGCCCCCCATCGTGGACTGGAAGACGACGCATCCGCTGCTGCGCTTCGTGAATCTGGACAATGTATCGGTGGCGGAGGCGACGGGGGTGAAGCCGCCGGCCTGGGGCCAGGTGGTCGCCGATTCACCGCGCGGCCCGTTGATCGTCGCCGGGGAGATCGGACGGCAGCGCGTGGTGTGGATCGGGTTCGATCTCCTGAACAGCACGTGGCCGCTGCGCGTGTCGTTTCCGCTGTTCGTGGCGAACGCGACCGAGTGGCTGAATCCGGCCTCGGCCCGGGCGGAGCGCCTGAATCTCAAGGCCGGGGAGCCGTTGCGCTTCGAACTGCCCGCCGACGCCGGCAACGTGGCGGTGCGCGCCCCGGGCGGCGACTGGCAGGAGGTGCCCGCGAATCCGGCGACGCGGGAGTGGGTGTACGGCGCCACGGACCGGCAGGGGACCTATGGACTGCGTTGGGGGACCAACGAGGTGTCCTTCGCGGTGCGCGCGCTGGACGTGGGCGAGAGCAACTCCCAGCCGCGCGACGAGATCAAGGTGGGGAAATACGCCGGCGCGGCGGCCACGACGATGCGCAGCGCGAATCTGGAGATCTGGCGCTGGTTCGCGGCGGTGGCCCTGGCGGTGCTGCTGTTCGAATGGTGGTTCTATCACCGGCGTACCGCATGAATGGATTCCTCCTCCTGGCCCTGCTGGCCTGCCTGACCGCCGGTTGCGGGCGCCCCGTGCCCGAGGTCGTGGTCTACGCGGCCCAGGACCGGGTCCATGCGGAGCCCATCCTGCAGGCGTTCACGGGCTCGAGCGGAATCCGGGTCCGGGCGGTCTACGACAACGAGGCGACGAAGACCGTGGGGCTGGCCAATCGACTGGCGGCGGAGGCGGGACAACCGCGCGCCGACCTTTGGTGGAGCAACGAGGAACTCCGGACGCGGCAACTGATCCGGCAGGGCGTGCTCGAGGGCGTTCCGAGGGCCTTCGGCGCCCGGCAACGGGTGCTCGTGATCAGGACGAACGGCTTGGACACGGCCACCCCGCGCCCCGGGTTCGAACGGCTGACCAACGCCGCCTTCCGGGGCCGGATCGCGCTGGCCTACCCGCTGTTCGGCACCACGGCGACGCACTTCCTCGTGCTGCGCCAGCGCCGCGGGCCCGAGGCCTGGGAGTCCTGGTGCCGGGCGCTCCTCGCCAACCGCCCCCTGATCGTCGACGGCAATTCCGTGGTCGTGAAGCTCGTCGCCGGCGGCCAGGTCGAGTTGGGGCTGACCGATTCGGACGACGTCGCGGCGGCCCGCCGGGAAGGACTGCCCGTGGTCGCCGTGCCCCTGGACGCGGCGGACGGGCTGACGATTCCGAACACCGTGGCGCGGGTGAAGGGAGCGCCGCACCCGGACGAGGCGCGGCGCCTGGCGGAATTCCTGGCCGGCCCCGAGGTGCGCCGCCAGTTGAGCCTCGACGGGGCCATTGACCCCGAACCCCGGGATGCCCAAACCGCGCCGTCGGGGGTCGGGCCCGGAGGGGACGCGATGCCGCGGGTGGACTGGGATCGGTTGCTGGCCGACCTGGAGACCGGGGTGACGTGGTTGCAGGAGAACTTCACCCGGGCGCGCCGATGAACGGAAGTTCCCTGATCGACGTGTTCGCCGAAAGCCTGGCGGTGGCCGGGGGCGCCACGGCGCTGGCCGTGGGCGGCGGATGCCTCGTGGCGCTCGCCATGGCCGGAGGCTCGACCCGCGTTCGCCGGCTCTGGACGGTCGCGGGCCTGCTGGTGCTGGCCTTGCCGGGGTTCTTCGTGGCGGGCATGTGGATGGAGCGCGTGGGTTTCGCGGGCGCCTGGCGCCTCGGTTCCGGCGAGGTCTGGGCCCGGGCGCTCCCGCCGGCGCTCTCGGCGTGGGTCCTCGGCCTGCTCCACTGGCCCATCGCCGCGCTGCTCGTGGCGGGCGCCTGGGACGGCCTGGATCGCCGGTGGGTGGACGCCTGCCCCGAACTGGGCGGAAACACCCTGCTGCGGCACGTGCTCTGGCCCCGCGCCCGACCCGCACTCGTTCAGGCCGCGGCCTGGATCGGCATGCTCTGCCTCGGGAACTTCGCGGTTCCGGCCCTCTTCCAGGCGCGGGTCTGGCCGGCCGAGGTCTGGGTGGATTTCTCGACCCGCTTCGACGCCGTCGGGGCCCTGCTCAAGAGCCTGGTTCCCGCGGCCCTGGTCCTGGGCCTGCTCCGGGTGGCGAGCCGCCGACCCCCGACCTGGCCCGCCCGGGGTGCCCCGGGAACGGCGTGGCTGGGCGAACGGTTGGGACGCGGATGGCGTCTCGGCAGCCGGTGCGGCGCGGCGGCGCTGGTGGGATTGTCCGCGGGATTTCCCCTGCTCGAACTCGCGCTGCAACCCCGGACCTGGACCGAACTGGGGCCCGCCTGGACGTCCGCCGCGCCGGCCGCGGTGCGGTCGCTGGGTTACGCCGCCGGGGGCGCCACGCTGGCCCTGCTCCTGGGAATCCGCGGCGCGTCGAGCCGCTGGGGCTGGGCCTCGGCCATCACCTGGGCCCTGCCGGGAATCCTCGTCGGACTGGCCCTGGCCAAGGTGGGGGAATGGACCGCCGGAACCGGGCTGCGGGACACGCCGGCCCTCGTCCTGGCCGCGCTCGCCTGTCGCTACCTGTTCGTCGGCTGGTTCGTGGCGCGCCGGGTGCGGCAGGAGGCCGATCCGCGATTGCGCGACTGGGTGGTCGTCCAGGGCGGCGGACGCCGCGCGATCTGGCGCCACGTCGAAGGGCCGTCCGGGGCGCGGACCCTGGCCGCGGGTTGGTGGGTGGTGTACGTGCTCTGCCTGTGGGACGTGGAATCGCTCATCCTCCTCGCGCCCCCCGGCGGCGATTCGCTGGCGATGATGATCTTCAACCTGCTGCATTACGGACACAACGCGCAGGTGTCGGCGCTCTCCCTCCTGCTGGCCGTACTGGCCCTCCTGCCGTGGGCCGTGTGGGCGGTCGCGCGTCGGCTGCCGCGCCACAACCTGCCTGGAGGCCGGGGAACCTTCGCGGCGCTTCCGTTCCTGCTCCTCCTCGCGCTGCCCTGGGTCGCTGGATGTTCCCGCGGCGAACCGTCGGGATCGTCCGCCCGCCTCGACTCGACCCTGTTCGAACGCGTCGAGGTGATCGGAACGAAGGGCACCGGCCCCGGTCAGTTCCTGAAGCCGCGCTCGGTGGCGGTGGACGCGGCGGGGGACCTCTTCGCGGTGGACATGACGGGGCGGGTGCAGCGGTTCGGCCCCGACGGTGGATGGAAATCGCTGTGGCAGATGCCCGAGACGACGAAGGGCAAGGCGAAGGGCATGGCCGCGGCGCCCGGGGGCGGGGTGCTGGTGGTCGAACCCCACTACCATCGCGTGAACCATTACGCGCCCGACGGCAATCTCCTGGCGCGCTGGGGCCGGCAGGGCACGAACGGCGGCGATCTCGGCTTCCCCCGCGCCATCGCCATCGCCAGCGCCCCCGGAGCAAACGGGGATTGTTACCTGACGGAGTACGGCGTGGTGGAGCGGGTGCAGCGGTTCAGCGCCGACGGCGGGAAGTTCCTGGGCGCCTTCGGAACCGCGGGCACGGGACCGGGACAACTCAATCGGGCGGAGGGCATCGGCGTGGACCGGGAGGGGCGGGTCTACGTGGCGGACTCGTGCAATCACCGGATCCAGGTCTTCGACGCGCAGGGGACGTGGTTGCGAAGTCACGGGCGGGCCGGGCAGGGACCCGGTGAGTTCAGCTACCCGTACGACGTGCGCGTCGACGACGAGGGACGGCAGTATGTGTGCGAGTTCGGCAACAGCCGGGTGCAGGTTCTGGACGCGCGGGATCGCACCCTCGAACTGATCGGCGGCCCCGGCTCGGCTCCGGGCCGGATGAACAACCCCTGGAGCCTCTGCCTGGACGCGCGGGGGAACCTGTACGTGGCCGACTCGCTGAACCACCGGTTGCTGAAGTTCGTGCGCCGGAACACCTGAAGTCGCATGCCGCTGCAATTCACGCATCCCTGGTGGTTGGCCGGCACGGCGGCGGCGCTGGCCTGGGTGATCTGGCTGGTCTGGCGCTCGGACAGTTCGCTGGAGGGCTGGCGACGATGGGCCGTGGCCACGACCCGGTTCCTGGTGACGTCCGCGCTCGGCCTGGCGCTGGCGGGCGCGCAGTACCGGATGCCCGTCGAAGGCATCAACGTCTTCAACGTCCTGGATCGTTCGGACAGCATCCCGGTGGATCAGCAGGAGACGGCGCGCGAATGGGTGAACACCCTGGCGGCCCGGAAGACGCCCGCGGACCGCGGCGGGGTCGTGGTGTTCGGGGCCGATGCCGCCATCGAGGCCAGCGTGGCCACGTCGGTCGATCTCCAGCGCATCCAGGCGGTGATCCCCACCGCGGGCAGCGACCTGGCCGGCGCCGTGCGGCTCGCCACCGCGGCGTTCCCGGAGACGGGCCAGCGCCGGATCGTGGTGTACTCGGACGGCAACGAGACGACGGGGGACGCGGTGCAGGCGGTGCTGGCGGCGCGCCCGCTGGGGGTGACGGTGGACGTCGTTCCCCTGGGGGCGCAGCGCGGGCAGGACACGTTGATCCAGAAGGTGACGATGCCGAACCGGCTGAAGAAGGGGCAGACCTTCGACGTGAAGATCTTCGCGCACAGCGACCGGGCGGCCCGGACCAGCGTGTCGTTGTACCGGAACGACCAGTTGCTCGGCACCCAGCCGGTGGATCTGCTGCCGGGCAAGAACCTGTTCACGTTCCCGCAGACGCTCCCGGACGCGGGGTTCTACAGCTACGACGTCCGGCTCGACACGCCCGGGGATGCCATCGCGCAGAACAACCGGTCGACGAGCTTCACCCAGGTGCGCGGCGAGCCGCGGGTGTTGATCGTGTCGTCGGATCCCCGGGCCGACGCACCGCTCGCGACGGCGCTGACGGAGTCGCGGTTCGAGGTGAAGCTGACCGGATTGACGGGATTCCCGGCGAGCCTGGCGGAGATGCAGAGCTACGACGCCATCTTCCTGAACAACATCGCGGCCGGGGACCTGAGCCTCGACCTGATGCGGCTGCTGCAGGGGGCGGTGCGGGATTTCGGGGTGGGGCTGGTGGTGGTGGGCGGCGACCAGGCCTTCGCCGCGGGCGGCTACCGCGGCACCCCGCTCGAGGAAACCCTCCCGCTGGACATGGAACTGAGCAGCAAGAAGGTGTTGCCCAAGGGCGCCCTCGTGCTCGTGGTGCACGCCACCGAGTTCCCCAACGGCAACCAGTGGGCCCGCGACATCGCCCAGGCCGCCTTGCAGGCCCTCGGACCCCAGGACGAGATGGGCGTCGCGCTCTGGGACGGTTCGGATCGCTGGCTGTTCCCGCTCGGACCCGTCGGGGACCGGCGCGCCATGGGCCGCGCCATCAGCGGGATGAATCCGGGCGACATGCCCCAGTTCCAGAACGTGATGGCGATGGCCCACGAGGCCCTTCGCAAGTCCGGTGCCAACCTCAAGCACATGGTCGTCTTCAGCGACGGCGATCCGGGGGCGCCGAGTCCCGAACTCGTGCAGGCCATCGTCGGCGACCGGATCACGATCAGCAGCGTGATGATCGGCGGACACGTCGAGCCCGGCACGATGATCGAACTCGCGACCCGGGGGAGCGGACGGTTCTACGAGGTCGCCTCGCCGGAGTCGCTCCCCCAGATCTTCGTCAAGGAAACGGCCATGATCCTCAAGGCCGCGATCATCGAGAACCCCTTCACCCCGCAGGTCGCCGGCCCCAGCGAGATCACCCGCGGCATCGGCGCCGCGGAGTATCCGGTGCTCAAGGGCTACGTCGCGACCATGCCCAAGCCCCGGGCCGAGATCCCGCTGGTCACCGACAAGGACGACCCGCTGCTGGCCCACTGGCAATTCGGCCTGGGACGGGCCGTCGCCTTCACCTCCGATGCCCGCGCCAAGTGGGCCTCCGACTGGCTGGGCTGGAGCCGCTACCGCCAGTTCTGGTCGCAGCTCGCCCAATGGGCCCTGCGCAAGGTGGACGCGAGCGATTTCCAGGCCGAGGTCACGGTCGAAGGCGGCGCGGGCCGCATCCACGTCGAAGCGATGCAATCGGACGGCAGCTTCCGGAACTTCCTGAACCTCCAGGCGGTCGTGATCGATCCCAAGGGCCAGCGCCAGACGGTGCGCCTGGAGCAGAAGGGACCCGGACGGTACGAGGCGCCCTTCCAGGGCAAGGAGGTGGGCTCGTACATGGTCAGCCTGCTGAACCTCGTGAATGGCGAGGTCGCGGGCGTCCAGACCCTCGGCGCCAGCCTCAACTACTCGCCCGAATTCAACGCCGTGGAACCGAATCACGGCCTCCTGCGACGGCTTGCGGAAATCGGCGGCGGACGGGTTCTCGATCCCCTGAACCCGCTCGACAACCCCTACCTCCGAGACCGGGTGAAGACGTTCCAACCGCGCGATCTCTGGTGGTTCCTCCTCGCCGTCGCCGTGCTCCTGTTCCCCCTCGATGTCGGTCTGCGCCGGGTCCAACTCGAACCCGAGGAACTCCGGCGCCTGTGGGCCGGGGTTCTTGCGCGCCTGGGAATCGGTCGGCGTCGGGCTGCGCCCCACGGCGCCGAGGGTCTTGCGACTCTGCTCGCCCGAAAGGAGCAGGTGCGCGAACGACGGACCGGCCGCGGGTCGGGTACGGGCGCCCCGATCACGCCCTCGTCCGCCGCGCCGCCGGCCCCGGAGTTGTTCCGTCCGCTCCGCGAAGCGACGCCGGGAGAGCCGCCCGGGGCGCCGGAAGCGAAACCACCGCCGCCGGACGCCGGCGCGACGGCCAACCCCGGCGACGACGCGCCCAGCGGAACCAGTCGGTTGCTCGAGGCCAAGCGACGGGCCCGCAAGAAGCTCTGAGCGCGCCCAACGGCGCTGGGTCGGGAGACCCGGCCTACAAGGGATGCCGGCGCATGTGTAGGCCGCGTGCCCTCACGCGGCGGCGAGGTGCGGTCCGCCGATCCTGCTCACCCAATGGCGCCGGGTCGGGGGACCCGGCCTACAAGGGACGCCGCCACTTCTTTAGGCCGCGTTCCCCCACGCGGCGGCCAGACGCGGCCCGCCGATCCTGCTCACCCAATGGCGCCGGGTCGGGGGACCCGGCCTACAGGGGATGCCGGCGCATCTGTAGGCCGCGTGCCCTCACGCGGCGGCCAGACGCGGCCCGCCGATCCTGCTCACCCAATGGCGCCGGGTCGGGGGACCCGGCCTACAGGGGATGCCGGCGCATCTGTAGGCCGCGTTCCCTCACGCGGCGGCCAGACGCGGCCCGCCGATCCCGCGCACCCAACGGCGCCGG
>CAZSOV010000288.1:0-10207 GCA_964608505.1 uncultured Verrucomicrobiota bacterium | reverse complement strand
AACGCGTTCATCCGCCCGTCGCCGTCGGGCGGGAGTCTGGGAGGCGTCGCGCGGCGCACGCGGGAAACGATGCTCCTGTGCGAGGCCGCCGGGTACGACGTGGTGCTGGTGGAGACGGTGGGCGTGGGGCAGAGCGAGGTGGCGTTGCGAACGATGGTGGATTTCTTCCTGCTCCTGCTGCTGCCGGGGGCGGGGGACGACCTGCAGGGCATCAAGCGCGGGATCATGGAGATGGCGGACGCGGTGCTGATCAACAAGGCGGACGGGGCGAACCGGACGCGCGCGGAGGCGATGCGGGCGGAGCAGGCCCTGGCACTGCATCACCTGCTGCCCATCACGCCGGGGTGGAGGACCGAGGTGGGGTTGTGCTCGGGACTCACCGGGGAGGGCGTCGAGGCGTTCTGGGAGGTGGTGGGACGTTTTTTCGCGGGCGCGGCGTTGAACGGGGGATTGGCGGCCCGACGCCGGGAACAGGGGCGGCAGTGGATGCTGGACCAGGTGCGCGAGGAGTTGTGGGATCGATTCCAGCGGCATCCGGACGTGGCCGCGCGGCGGGGCATGCTCGAGGAGGCGGTGGCGAACGGCGGGTTGACCCCGGCGCAGGCCGCGCGGGAGCTGTTGGCGGCGTATCGGACCGAACCCGGACCTGCGCATGAGAAGCTTTGAACCGGCCGGAAACGGAGCACGTGGAAGCGCCGCGGTGCGGAGACCATTTACGGAGGAAACCTGACATGCTGACTCGAATCGATCATCTGGGCATCGCGGTGAAGTCGCTGGCCGAGGCCGTGCCTTACTACGAGAAGGCGCTGGGACTGAAGTGCGAGCATCAGGAGGAGGTTCCCTCGCAAAAAGTGCGCACGGCGTTCTTCGCCTGCGGCGAGGTTCACCTCGAGCTTCTGGAACCGACGGATCCGGAAAGCCCCATCGCGAAGTACCTGGAGAAGAACCCCGCGGGCGGCATCCATCACGTGGCTTTCGCGACGGACGGCATCGAGGCGCAGTTGAAGCAGGCGGCGGGTGCCGGCGTGCGCCTGATTCACGAGGTTCCGTTCGACGGCGCCGGCGGCAAGCTCGTTGCCTTCCTGCACCCGAAATCGACGTTCGGCGTGCTGACCGAATTCTGCGCCCCGAAGCCGGGGTGCCCGTCCCCGGGTCATGCCGGATGAGAGGGGACGAGGCGTCCCGTCCCGGGCGGCGCCAAACGCGATTTCCAGATCCCGAAACTTTTCCAACTGCCATGCCTATCGCACCCGCTCTGCTTGCCGAACTGAAGAAACGTCGTGAAACCGCCCGCGCCGGCGCCGGCCAGGACAAACTGGACGCGCGCCGGAAGAAGGGAGTGATGACCGCCCGGGACCGGCTGGACGCGCTGTTCCAGGCCGGGACGTTCCAGGAATGGGGACAGCACGCGGACCATGACTGCCATCATTTCGGGTTGGAGAAGAAGTCGCTGCCCGGCGACGCGGTGGTGACCGGGGTGGGGCAGGCCGACGGCCGGGTCGTGGCGGCCTTCAGCCAGGATTTCACGGTGGCCGGCGGATCGCTGGGGCGCATTCACGCGAAGAAGATCTGCGATCTGATGGAGTACGCCCTGAAGGTGGGCTGTCCGGTGGTGGGGTTCAACGACTCGGGCGGCGCGCGCATCCAGGAGGGCGACGACTCGTTGTCGGGGTACGGGCAGGTGTTCTTCCGGAACGTGCTGCTGTCGGGCGTGGTGCCGCAGATCGCGATCATCGCGGGTCCGTGCGCGGGCGGGGCGGCGTATTCGCCGGCGTTGATGGACTTCATCATCATGGTGAAGGGCAGTTCGAACATGTTCATCTGCGGTCCGGAGGTCATCCAGGCGGCGACGGGGCAGAAGTGCACGATGGACGAGATCGGGAGCGCGGCGGCGCACGCGAGCGTGAGCGGGAACATCCATTTCGTGGCGGAGAACGATGCCCATGCGGCGCAGATCGCACGGAAGCTGCTGAGCTTCCTGCCCTCGAACAACGTGATGGATCCGCCGCACCGCCCGGTGCCGCAGGTGGATTCGTCCCCGGACCCGGGCATGAACGAACTGGTGCCGGCGGGGTTGAAGGATCCCTTCGACGTCCTGCAGGTGATCCAGCGCCTGGTGGACGACGGCGATTTCCTCGAGGTGCAGCGGGATTGGGCGCGGAACATCGTGGTGGGTTTCGCCCGGATCCAGGGGTTGGTGGTGGGGCTGATCGCGAACCAGCCCGCGTTCAAGGCGGGGACGCTCGACATCGACGCCTCGGACAAATCGGCACGGTTCATCCGGTTCTGCAACGTGTTCAACATCCCCATCGTGACGCTGGTGGACGTGCCGGGATTCCTGCCGGGCGTGCAGCAGGAACGCGGCGGGATCATCCGGCACGGCGCGAAGATGCTCTTTGCCTACGCGGCGGCCACGGTTCCCAAGGTGACGGTGATCCTGCGCAAGGCGTACGGCGGCGCGTACCTGGCGATGTGCAGCGCGGACATGGGTGCGGACGTGGTGTACGCGTGGCCGACGGCGGAGATCGCGGTGATGGGCGCCGAGGGCGCGGTGAAGATCCTGTACAAGCGCGACATCGCGGCGGCCGCTGACGGCAAGGCGAAGGAGGCCGAGCTGGTCGCCGAGTACCGGGACCGCTTCTGCTCGCCCTACGAGGCGGCGAAGAAGGCGATGATCACCGACGTCATCGAGCCGTCCGAGACGCGGGCGGCAGTGGCCATGGCCCTGCGCAACACCCTGACCAAACGGGAGACGCGCCCGCCGAAGAAGCACGGCACGATCCCGCTCTGACCTGAAACCCGTTTGCCCATCACGACCACGCCATGAGTGACCCCCAATCCACGCCCGCGCCGGCGAAGGCGACCGTGCCGGACGATTTTCCCGAGGCGGAAGGCCACCTGGGGCGGGCTTTGGCCCTGATTCACCGCGTGCTTCCCCGGTTGGACGAACCGGAGAGGGCCGAGGCCGTGCAGGCCGCGCTCGTCCGGGCCGCGTCCGAGCTCGAGGCCGCCCGGATCGCCCACGCCCGGGCCACGGCCGCGGCGCGCCTGGCCCCGGTCGAACCCGACGTGGTGGCCCTGATCGCGGCCGCGGTGGCGATGGTGGTGAACCGTCCGCATCGGGTGATCGGCGTGCAGCCTGCCGGATTGGCCGTCGCGTGGGTCAATGCCTGGGCCATCGAGGGCCGATTCCAGCATTACTCGTCGCATCGAGTCCGGTAACCCCTTTGAATTCCGCAACCGAAGTTCGAAAGCCATGATCAGAAAGCTCCGCGTCACGGTGGATGGAAAGCCTTACGAGGTGACGGTCGAGATGGAGGACGAGGCATCAGCGTCACCGCCGGGAGGGGGCATCGTGCCGTCGTCCGCACCGGCGCCGGTGAGTTCCGCGCCCATCAGCGCGCCGCCGATCCCGCCCCCGGTTTCCGCCGGGTCGGCCTCCGGCGATGTTCCGGGCGGCGTCCCCAGTCCCCTGGCCGGACGCGTGACGGCCATCAATGTCCAGGCCGGCCAGGAGGTGAAGGAAGGGGACCACCTGCTGACCCTGGAAGCCATGAAGATGAATACCTTCGTCATGGCTCCCCGGGCGGGCAAGGTCCAGGAGGTCAAGGTGGCGGTCGGCACCGCCGTCGAGGAGGGCCAGGTGCTGGTGGTGCTCGGTTAGACGGCGCCCGTCGCATCCCGTCGGGGCCCGATCTAATCCTCATCTTAACCGCATTCTCAATCTTGCCCCGGGTCCGCTTCCTCCTCGTCCAGGCTCCGCCACGGCTGCCATGCTTGGCGCCGGGACGGAAGGGAAGGAACGGCCCGAGTCGGCGTGCACGGGCCGGGAACCGGGAATCGGGACGCCCCGGGGGCACCGGGAGCGCCGCGCGGCACGGCAGGCAGGCAGGAACGGAAGGAAACGGATGAATCAGCGGACCGACGCGGGATCGGCGAGCGCGACCGGAGGCTGGGACCTCCGGGAGTTGGAGTGCGTGGAGTCGACGAACGACCATGCCGCGGGACTGCCGGCGTGGTCCGCGGTGCGCGCGGATCGCCAGACGGCGGGCCGCGGGCGGCATCGTAGAGCCTGGGTGTCGGACGCGGGGGGGCTCTGGCTGTCCGCCGTGGTGCCGACGGGGCCGGTGGAGCAGGGATGGGCCGCGCTGCCCCTGGTGGCGGGATGCGCGGTATGCGAGGTGCTGGAGGAGCTGGGCGCCGGCCCGCTGCACCTCCGCTGGCCCAACGACGTGATGAGCGGACGTCGCAAGCTGGCCGGGCTGTTGGTGGACTGTTTCCGGCCGGGAGTGGCCGTCATCGGGCTGGGCATCAACCTCGAGAACCGTCCCGAGAACGTGGATGGCAGTCTGTCCGGCGAGGTGGCGAGACTGGCGGATTTCGCGGCGGTCAGGGCCGTCCCAGCCCCCGGTCGGCTGGCAGTCGTGATTCTCGGGAAACTGCGCGAAGCCGTGGACGCCATGGCGCGGGTCGGATTCGCGGGCCTCCTGCCCCGGGTGAACCGGTGGTGGCGGCGCGGCACCCGGGTGGAAATCGAGACGGATGCCGGTCGCGCCGAGGGGGAGTTCCTGGGCGTGGACGGCGAGGGACGACTGCTTGTCCGCTCCGCGGACGGCCGGACGAACGAATTTCAGGCGCACGCGATTGTCCGCCTGCGCGAGAAGAACGACCAAGCATGAAGACGTGTCCAGCACTGGCCCGGATGACCGCCGAAGAAGCGGCGGCGTATGTTCAGGATCGACAGACGGTGGCCTTCAGCGGGTTCACGCCCGCGGGCGCGCCCAAGGCCGTGCCGCGGGCCATCGCGGCACGGGCCGTGGCCGAGCATGAGGCGGGGCGCCCGTTTAAGATCAACGTCATCACGGGCGCCTCAACCGGACCGTCGCTGGACGGCGCGCTCGCGAAGGCCGATGCGGTCGGCTTCCGCACCCCCTACCAGTCGGATCCGGACATGCGGAAGAGCATCAACAGCGGGCGCACCCGCTTCTTCGACATGCACCTGTCGCGCCTGCCGCAGGATCTGCGCTACGGCTTCCTGGGTCCGGTGCATTGCGTGGTCGTCGAGGCCTCCGACGTGACGCCCTACGGCGAGATCGTCCTGACGTCGTCCGTCGGCGCGGCCCCGACGTTCTGCCGGGTTGCGGACCGGGTGATCGTCGAGTTGAACCGGTATCATCCGACGTTCCTGCGGGGAACGCATGACATCTACGAGCCGGCGGATCCGCCCGCGCGCAGCGACATTCCGGTGTTCGAACCGCGCAGCCGGGTGGGAACGCCGATGATCCTGGTCGATCCGGCGAAGATCGTGGGCGTCGTGGAGACCGATCTGCCGGACGAGACGGGTTCCTTCCGCGACATCGACCCGGTCACCGCGCGGATCGGGGAAAACGTGGCCAATTTCCTCGCGGGCGAACTGAAGCGCGGACTCATTCCGAAGTCCTTCCTGCCCATCCAATCCGGCGTCGGCGAGACCGCCAACGCCGTGCTCCAGGCGATGGGGCGGCACCCGGACATTCCGCGGTTCCAGATGTGGACCGAGGTCATCCAGGACGCGGTGATCCAGTTGATGGACGAGGAGAAGGTGACCTTCGCGAGCGGTTGCTCGCTGACGGTGACCCAGGCGACGCTGAAGAAGATCTACGACAACTGGGCCTTCTTCCGCCCGCGCCTGCTCCTGCGCCCGCAGGAGATCACGAACAACCCGGAGATCGTGCGTCGGCTGGGCGTGGTGTCGATCAACACGGCCATCGAGGTCGATCTGAGCGGCAACGTGAACAGCACCCACATCCTGGGTCGTGACATGATGAACGGGATCGGGGGCTCGGCGGACTTCGCGCGCAACGCGTTCCTGTCGATGTTCGTGTGTCCCTCGACGACGAAGGGCGGGAAGATCAGCACCATCGTGCCGTGGGTGAGCCATCTCGACAGCAGCGAGCATTCGGTGAGCGTGATCGCGACCGAGCAGGGCATCGCCGATCTGCGCGGGAAATCCCCGCAGGAACGCGCCGAGGCCATGGTCGAGAACTGCGCGCATCCCGACTATCGCGAGCAGCTGCGGGCCTACATCCGCCTCGGCGGGCGGGCCCACACGCCGCAGACCCTGGCCTCCGCCTTCGCCATGCACGTGAAGTACGCCCACGAAGGCGACATGCGCGGGGTGAACTGGGCCAAGCCGGCCTAGTCGGGACGCGGGGCGGCGGGTCCCAGCCGGAGGACAGGGCGATTGATAAAGTCGATTGGGGCCCGCGACCGGCTCCCCGCCATAGCGTCCGCGCGACGGCGGGCCGGGTCGCGGGGCGATCGAAGCAGGCGAATCGAGAGGCGAAGCCTGCGACTCGGCAGTCGCCGGCCCCACATCGCAGTTCCACGCAGGACTTTGTCAACGGCCCTGAGCCGGAGGACCGCACGGCCAGGGGAGGCCTCGCGCTTCGGCGCAAATCGGCCTAGGATGCGCGCGTGCTGATGGACCTGCTGATGTTGCTCGGCGGACTCGCGCTGATCGTGAAGGGTGGCGATTTCTTCGTTGCCGCGGCGATCCGGTTGGCGGAATTCCTCCGGATGCCGCGCGTGGTCATCGGTTCCACGCTGGTCAGTCTGGCGACCACCACTCCCGAGCTCGTGGTCTCGATCACGGCGGGGTTGCGCGGGGAATCCGGCCTGGCCGTGGGCAACGCGGTGGGGTCGTGCATCTGCAACATCGGATTGATCCTCGGCGTGACGGCCAGCCTGAAGTCCGTGGACGTGCGGTTCCGGGCGCTGCGGACGCCGCTCCTGGCCATGGTCGGGTTCGGGGTGCTGCTGTTCCTGATGACGCTGGATCTGTCGGTCCAGCGCTGGCAGGGCGGCCTGCTCGTGGCGGGGGGGCTCGGTTACTTCGCGTGGGACTTCTGGCATCACTGGCGGGATCGCCAACCCCGGGAGGTGGCCGAGGCGACCGCCATCGAGCGGGAAATGGCCGCGGCCCGCTGGGCCTGGGTGCGCACGAAGGCGGGGACGATTACGCAGTTTCTGGTCGGCGCGGGGATCGTGGTGGCGGGAAGTCGGTTGCTCGTGGAGGGCGCGGTGGGAGCGGCGGACAAGCTGGGGGTGCCGTCCATGGTGATCGGCCTGACTGTGGTGGCCATCGGGACGTCCCTGCCGGAGTTGGTCACGGCGGTCACGTCGTGCCGGAAGTCGGTCAGCGACCTCGCCGTGGGGAACGTGCTGGGGGCGAACATCGCGAACCTGAGCCTCATCATCGGCGCGGCGGCGCTGATCCAAGCGGTGGGGTTGGACCGGTTGACGCAGGTGTTCAACTTCCCGGCCATGCTGGCGATGATGGCGTTGCTGGGCTGGTTGTTGTGGACGGACGGGCGGCTGAGCCGGCGGGAGGGGGCACTTCTGCTGGGCTGCTACGGCACCTATCTGGCCGCCCTGGTGGCCATCACGTTGGCCACGCGGTCCTCCTAGCGCGTGCGCGTGCTCCGGCCATGACGCCTTCGCCCCCATGGCCCCGCCTCTGGGACGACGCGCTGCTCGGATTCGGCGTGCTGCTGGGCCTCGTCGGCTCGGCCCACGCCATCCTCCACAAGCGCGAAGCGCGGGCCGCCGCGCTGTGGGTGAGCGTCATCTGGATCCTGCCCCTGGCCGGGGCGGTGCTTTACTTCATTCTCGGCGTCAACCGGATCAAGCGCCGGGCCGCCCTCCTCCGCGGGGGCCTGGAGCATTTTCGAACCCGCCAGACCGTCCACGAATGCGGGGTCGAGGAGCTCGACCGGGTGCTTCCCGACGGCGTTCGTCACTTGTCGGCACTGGCAGGAGCCACCGGGAGGGTGGTGGGTCGGCCGTTGCTGCGGGGGAATCGGATGGAGGTGCTGGTCGACGGGGACGCGGCGTATCCCGCGATGCTCGGGGCCATCGCCGCGGCGCGTACTTCCGTGACGCTGGCCACGTACCTCTTCGATCGTGACGCGGCGGGCCTCGCGTTTGCCCGGGCGTTGGGGGATGCCGTCCGCCGCGGCGTGGACGTCCGGGTGCTGATCGATGCCACGGGCACCCGCTATTCCTGGCCCTCGATCCTCGGGGTCCTCGAGCGGGAAGGGGTTCCCCATGCGCGATTTCTGCGCACCTTTCCGTTGCGGAGGTTGCTGGAGATGAACCTGCGCAATCACCGCAAGCTGCTCGTCGTGGACGGGCGGGTCGGGTTCACCGGCGGCATGAACATCCGCGTCGGTCATTGGTTGACCCGTCGACCCAGGCATCCGGTGCGGGATCTCCATTTCCGCGTCGAAGGGCCCGTGGTGAGTCATTTGCAGGAGGCCTTCGCGGACGACTGGTGTTTCACGACCCGCGAAGCCCTGCGCGGGGAGGCCTGGTTCCCGGGATTGGACTCGGTCGGAACGACGCTGGCCCGCGGCATTACGGACGGCCCCGACGAGGATTTCGAAAAGCTGCGTTGGACGATCCTGGCGGCGCTGGCGGCGGCGCGCCGATCCGTGCGGATCGCCACGCCGTACTTCCTGCCGGAGCCCACGATCATCGCCGGGCTGAATCTGGCGGCGCTGCGCGGCGTGGCCGTCCATATCCTCCTGCCGTCGAGGAACAATCTCCCGTTCGTGCAGTGGGCCTCGACGGCTCATTGGTGGCAGATGCTGGAGCGGGGTTGCCGCCTCTGGCTGGGCCCGCCGCCGTTCGATCACTCCAAGGTCTTCGTCGTCGACGAAGCCTGGTCCCTGGTGGGCTCAACCAATTGGGATCCGCGGAGTCTGCGGCTGAACTTCGAGTTCAACGTTGAGTGCTACGACCCGGCGCTGGCGCGCGAACTGGCGGCCTGGTTCGACGAGAGGCTGCGCCATGCCCACGAAACGAGCCTTGCCGAGGTGGACTCCCGCCGCCTGCCGATCCGCCTCCGCGACGGGATCGCCCGTCTGTTCACGCCCTTCCTCTGAGGAGGAACGGGCCCGTCGGGATCCCGCCCTCGACCCGTCCGGGATTGGCGGGGAGGCGGGGATCGGCACCCTCTGCCGCTGGGCGGAGCAGGTTTGTCGTTGACCGTCACTTCTCTGGTGGCATAGACGGGCTCATGCATTACATAAGTCTGGCGCGTCGATGCGGGGGGTGCGCGGACCGCTCGGGATCGTGGGGGTTGCGTCCGGGATCGGGTCAACCCGGGCAGCATCGGCCCGGGTCGCGGCGTGGGAGGGGCTTGATGATCGCCGGCCTGCTTTTTCTGTGGGGCGCGGCGGGAGCCTTCGCGGCCACGGTCGAGGGCAGGCGCGGAAACACGGTGGATGGGGAGAGGAAGTGGAGTTGGAAGGTCGAACCCGGCGGCGCGGAGATCCGCGATTTCCACATCTGCCTCGATGATCCTCCCCCGAGCGATCCACCGGGGAACGATGACGCGATCGCGAACCGCATCGAGCGGGATCTGGCCATCGAGGCGGTGCCCCCGGGGTGGCAGTCCTCGGTCACGGTCTCCGGGGAACCGCGTCGGGCGTGCATTCACTTCTTCAGGCTCAACGCCGGGGCGCAGCCCATTCCCCCGGGCGGATTCACGTTCCAGGCCCGGTTCAAGGTCGGACGAGGTTCCATTTTCAGCCGCAAAAGCGCCGAGAGCGTCACGTATTACCTGACGGGCGACGGGACCGAGGATCACGGAGCCGCCCCGATCAGCGATCCGATCATCCAGACCAAGGGTCCCCGATCCGAGGACGACAACGTCCTGGGCGCGCCGGCGTTCGCCAGCGCGGTTGGCCAGAACTTCCGACTGTCGGTGGCTGCCGCGGTGGCGGTGCTGGTCCTTCTGGCAGCCCTCATGGGCATGGGCCGGGTCCGCGGGACGGCGCCGCGAGGGGGCGGACCTGCCTCCGAGTCTCCGCGAGGCGACGGATCCACCGGATGAACGGCGGTTTCGGTGGGCGGGTAGGTGGCGCAAGGCCGGGGACCCCGGGCTTGCCGGGTTCCGGGCTCCCGCGGGATCACTCCGCGGCCTGGGAGAGGCGGGAGAGGACGGTGAAATCCTCGAGGGTGGTGGTGTCGCCCTTCACCTCGACCCCGGCGGCGATCTGTTTCAACAGCCGGCGCATGATCTTGCCGGAACGGGTCTTGGGCAGCGCTTCCGCGAACCGGACGTCGTCGGGTTTGGCCACGGGCCCGATTTCCTTGCCGACGTGCTGACGCAGTTCGTTGAGGAGTTCGTGCTTGGGCTGGACGCCGGTCTTGAGGGTGA
>CAZSOV010000287.1:0-10285 GCA_964608505.1 uncultured Verrucomicrobiota bacterium | reverse complement strand
TCGTCCGAAAGGCACGGCAGCGGGTGGGGCCACGGGGACGGGTGGTGCTCAGCATCTACGTGAACCCGACGCAGTTCGCGCCGACGGAGGACCTTTCGAAGTACCCGCGGGACTTGAAGCGGGATCTGGCGATGTGCCGGGAAGCGGGGGTGGACGTGGTGTTTCACCCGACGGACGCCGCGATGTATCCGGGGCGGGAGGAGGGCGGGTACAGCACGTACGTGGCGGAGGAGAGCCTGGGCCGTCGGTTGGAGGGTGCCTCGCGTCCGACCCATTTCCGCGGGGTGACGACGATTGTGGCGAAGTTGTTCCAACTGGTGCTGCCGGAGGTGGCGGTGTTCGGGGCGAAGGACTGGCAACAGGCGGCCGTCGTGGGGCGGATGGTGCGGGACCTGAACCTGCCGGTGCAGGTGGTGGTGGCGCCGACGGTGCGGGAGTCCGACGGACTGGCGATGAGCTCGCGGAACAAGTACCTGACCGGGCCGCAGCGGGCGCAGGCGACGGTGTTGTCGCAGGCGTTGAAACGGGCGAGAGAGCGGGTGAGGAAGGGCGGGTGGTCCGGAGTGCCCGCGACGGAGCTGCGGAAGGAGCTGGAGAACCTGATCGGGACCGCACCGGAGGCACGGGTGGATTACGTCGCGTTCGTCGACGGGCGCACGCTGGAGCCGGTCGAGCGGGTGAAGCGGGGGCACCGGGTCGTCCTGGCGGTGTTTGTCGGGAGAACGCGGCTCATCGACAACGGGGAAACCTGAACGCGCTGCAACCCGGGTGCTGGACGGCGGGTGAGGGAGGCCGTAGACAAAGGAAAGACCATGATCACCACGACCACCCCCACCGTTGACGGACACCGGGTCACCCAGTATCTCGGCATCGTCACCGGGGAGACCATTATCGGCGCGAACATCTTCCGCGACCTGTTTGCCAGCGTGCGCGACATCGTCGGGGGACGTTCCGGGTCCTACGAGAAGGTGCTGGGCGAGGCGCGGGAGACGGCGCTGCGGGAGATGCAGGAACGCGCGGCCCTGCTGGGTGCCAACGCGGTCATCGGGGTGGACCTGGATTACGAGGTCCTGGGCGCGCAGAACGGAATGCTCATGGTGAGCGCGAGCGGGACGGCGGTGGTGCTCGGTTGAGCCGGGCCCCCCGGGCTCAAGGGGGGGCGAAGTCGGGCGGGATCTGGGCGGCGATCTGGCGGGTGATGGCGAAGGCGAGGTCGAGGGCGCGTTTGGCGGATTCGCCGGAGACGATGGGCGTCCGTTCCTCCTGCACGCACTCCACGAAGTGCCGCAGCTCGAGCTTGAGGGGCTCCTCCTTGTCGATGGGCACCGGTTCGCGAACGATCTTGCGACCGGCGTACTCGACGACGATCGAGGCGTCGCGGGCGTGAAGGAGTTTCTTGAGGAGGGAGCTTTCCTTCTCGGAGCCCTTCGCGAGCCGGAGGATGTACCCGGTCTGCGCGCGGTAATCGAGCGACACGTAGACGGGCTTCTCGCCGCCGGAGAAGACGCGGATCTTCCGGAGGCGCTCGGTGCTGACGCGGCTGGCGGTGAGATTGGCGATGCACCCGTTGGCGAACTTGAGGCGGGCGTTGGCGATGTCCTCGCTGCGGCTCAGGACGGGGATGCCGACGGCGTCCACGGAGACGACGGGGGATTTGACAAAGGCGAGGACGACGTCGAGGTCGTGGATCATGAGATCGAGGACGACCCCGATGTCGGTGCTGCGGGCGGGGTAGGGGGAGAGGCGGTGACCTTCGATGAAGC
Source organism: uncultured Verrucomicrobiota bacterium (assembly GCA_964608505.1). Classification (GTDB taxonomy): domain Bacteria; phylum Verrucomicrobiota; class Verrucomicrobiia; order Limisphaerales; family CAIMTB01; genus CAIMTB01. The sequence continues at coordinate 8,522 of CAZSOV010000287.1, read as the reverse complement.
GGGGTTCGGGGGCGGCTTGTTGGAGGTGTTTGAAGACGGGATTGAAGCGTTCGACGTGGCCGACCTGGAGGACGCAGCGTTTGTCGCGCGCGAGTTCGACGAGGGCCGTGGCGTCGGCGCCGTTGTCTGTCATGGGCTTCTCGACCAACACGTGCCTGCCCAGTTCGAGGAAGGTGCGGGCGATGGCGAAGTGGGTGGAGGTCGGGGTGACGATGCTCAGGGCGTCGGCGGAGGCGCCGGCCTGTTGGAGGGTGGAGAAGACGGGGACGCCGTGACGTTCGGCGACGGCGCGGGCGGCGTCGGGCGAGGTGTCGTAGACGCCGGCGAGGCGGCACTCCCCCGCGGCGGCCATTTCCGCATAGATGCGGGCGTGCTCCTTGCCGAGGGAACCGGTGCCGATGACGGCGACGCGCAGCAAATCTGCCATGGGTGAAGCCTAGCGGCCCGGCCCGGGGAAGGCACGGATCATCTGGGGGCCCGGAACGTCGGACCACCCGCCGTGGCGCCGGCGGAACGGGGAGGGATGCCGGTGCGCGAGGCGTCGGGCGCCTCCCGTGACCCGGCGTCAGCGGGTGACCCGGACGCGGTAGGATCGGAACCCCGCGGCGGGCTCCGGATCAAAGGCGCTCAACTCCGCGCCGGTGCCGGGCTGGGTTTCGCCCAGGTCACGCCAGTCGTCCGGAGTGGCCGGGGTCGACCATTGGAGTTGGTGGAACGTGCCCTGGTCGCCGCGCCAGAACAGCTCCAGGACCCTTGCGATCCCCACGGCAGGGCCGGTCGCGGCGGGATCCGTGGTACATAGGGTGGCGTTGTGTTTGAACGTCCGCCAGAAGCTGGTTCCGGACGCCCATTCCGTGCCTTCGCCGAACCAGATCACCGGTTCCTGGCCGTGGTTGGGCCCGCCCGAGCGAAGCGCATCGGTCAGGATCAGGACGTCATCCTGATAGAGCCGGATCGGCGCCCCGGGCGTCTGGCTGTCGTCCACCTCGATCCGGTAGCGATGGTACGTCCCGTCGGTGTCGACCGCGACCGTCTCTCCACGTTCGTCGGGGCCGTAGCTGAAGTAGACCTCATCCGGACCGAAGCCGACCAAGCCGCCCATCCCCGGGGCGGAGGTGAAGCCGATCGCCGCGGCAGACCGTCCGATCTTGAGACTCGATCCCGTGCCGAATCGGAGTTCGGCCTCGAGGACCAGGTTGGTCGGGATCAGGAGCGAGGCTCCGATCTGGGCGTACCACATGCCCTCCGTCCGGTCGTCGTTGCCGAGGATCACTGCCCCGTCCTGGAGCACGGGATTCTCCGGGTCGGACCGGTCGTCCAGGGACATGGCCGGCAACACCCCGTCGGGCAGAAGGCCGAGGGCGGCGCTCCAGTCGAAGGTCCGGCAGTTGGGCGTTCCGTTTTCGGGCACGCGCAGTCGGAAGAAGGCGTGGGCACGGGGAGGTCGGGTCGAGGCGTAGACGCGGAGGGTTCCGTCGGTGGCCACGGTGGCGGGGCCGGCGGTTGTCCAGCGGGCCAGATCGTCGGAGGTTTCGAGCACCGCGGGGTGCCCGGCGATCTGAGGATGGATGATCGCCACCGCGGGTGCCACGCCCGGTGCGAGAAAGGTCGGCAGGGACGGGGGAACGACGGCGAGCACCGCGGGATCGCTGGTGGCGAAACCGCCCCGGTTGCTGACCCGCACGACATACTCGCCGGCATCGGATTCGGCGGCGGCGGCGAGGGTGAGGATCGGGCCGCGAACGCCGGTGAGGTTCCCGCCGGCGACCAGTTCGAGCCCCGATTTCATCCACACGTACTCGAACGGTGGATCGCCGGTGACCTCGACGGCGAAGCTCACCGTTGCCCCGGTGTCGACGGTGCGGTGGGCGGGTTGCACGACAAACCTGGGGGGAACCGGGACATCGACCGTGAGACGGGCCACCTCGCTGAGCACGGTGCCGCCCTCGTTCGTGACCCGGACCTGATACTCGCCCTCGTCGGAGGGTTGGACCTCGGCGATTCGCAAGGTCGCGGTCAGCGCCCCCGAGACCGTACCGCCATCGTGGACGGGCGAACCGTTGCGGGTCCAGGCATAGGTGAAGGGGCCGGTGCCGTTGACGAGCACCACCAGGGCGGACGGTTGGCCCCGGGTGACCGTCGCGCTGCGGGGGTGCATCGCGATGACCGGACTCGGGACCACCGTCACCTCGAGCCGGGCGTCGACGCTGAGCGCCGGTCCGGCGGCGTTGAGGATCAGAACGGAGTAGGCGCCGCCCTCGGACGGGTTCACCGCGGAGAGGCGAAGGGTGTCCGTTGTGGCCCCGCTCACGTTGGCGCCGTCGATCAGGTCGACGCCGTCTCTGCGCCAACGATAGCTGAACGGTTCGAGTCCGGTGACCGCGACCGTGAAGGTGGCGGGCGACCCGGCGCGCACGGTTTGGGATTGGGGCTGGCGGGTGATCACCGGCAGGGGGTTGTCCATTCCGCTGACCTGAAGGACCAGGAGGCCGACCGCATCCTCGGTTCCCTCCGGTTCGACCTCCCAGGGCCCCACCCGGTCCACCTTGGGGACCGCGGGCGGGTTCGCCCAGTAGAACTCCGTCAGGGTCACCGTGGCATCGCCCTTCTTGTAGACGAGCGTGCCCGCCGCCGGTCCGCCCTCGGCCGCGGCATCGAGCGTGTTGGGAGAGGAGTTGGCGGTGATCGCCGGAGGCCACGTCCCGGAAGGCGAGGTTTCCAGGGCGGAGATTCCGGCCAGCGTCCCGCCATCCAGGAAGAGGTTGAGGCCGAACTGCTGGGGCATGACCTCCGTCATGGACCAAGGCAGCGCACCGAGAAGGGTGAACTCGTTCCGCCCCGGCTGCAGCGGGATATCAATGAAGGCCTCGAGTTGACCGGGCCCGTTGAGCAACGGGCGTACGGCGAGGTCGGGGGAACCTTCGGGGCGACCCCGGGCGATCCACAGGTTGAAGACCCCGTTTCCCCCGATGTTGTCCCAGTACAGGTAGGCGTCCATGGCGCCGTCCGCCCCCGCCGAAAAGGGGATGGCGCCGGTCAACCGGATTCCCGCCGTTCCGGCGGACGGGGCCCGAGTGGCGCCGGGGGCTGGCCCGTGGACCAGGATGAGAGCCAGCAGCGCGACGAGCGAAGGGACGCGCCCCGCGGATCTCGGACGGCGGGACACGTGCGTGGAAGGCAGGGAACGCAAGAACCTGGGCAACACGTGGACGTTCATGGACGACACTTTCCCCCCGTGTGGGGCTTGTCGCGGGGAAGAACTACGCACGCCTGCTAGTTCGGAATTGACCGGCGATCAACGAAGTTGGGGTGGGGAGCAAATGGCACGCCTGCGCGCGATGCGCCATCTGGACCGGACGCTCTACGTCTATTCGGTGAGCGTGTATCCCTCGCTCGGCATCAACTCGTATTTCCTGGGTGGCAACGAGACGGAGTTCGCGGCCGCGTCGGCCAACGCCCGGTTCGGCGCGGCGACCGTGGTGACGCGGATGGGCCAGGTTCAGCGTCCGGCGGACCTGCTCGGGTTCGTCTCGGCAAGGTCCGCCACGTCGGGTCCGGAAGGCGACGGCTATTTCCAGGTCCTGCCTCCGTATCTCGCGGTCCGCCGATGAGGGCCGGAAGAGTCGGCGGAGCTACCGCCGGAGCACTGGGGGTTCGTCGCTCCCCGGTACTCGAAGCGCGCGGTGGGCGCGGCGCTGGACGGGCATGCGGCGATCCTCGGGCTGCGGGCGTTGCAGGATATGCGCCACTGGTGTAACACGGCCGACCGTCCGGATTTCACCCTGCAACCCGTGAACTGAATTTCATGAAGCATACGCCTACGTCGACGATCCTCCTCCTCGCGGCTACCCTGTGGGTCGCCGGTTGCGCCGCGCCCCAACCCATGACCATGACCGAGTCGCCCCTGCCTCCTCCCGCCCCCTCGCTCGCCCCCATGCCGGAAGCGGTCACCAGCTTCGGCGCGGTCTCGCACGACGGCTGGCTCTATGTCTGTGGCGGACACAAGGGCGAGCGGCACGAATACTCGGCGCCGATGGTCTCGGGCGCGTTCCACCGGCTCCGGCTCGCGGAGGGCGCGCGCTGGGAACGGTTGCCGGAAACCACGCCGGCACAGGGCGCCCCCCTGGCGGCCTACGGGCGCCACGTGTACCGCGTGGGCGGCATGGCCGCGCGCAATCAGCCGGGGGAAAAGAGCGATCTGCATTCGCATGCGGCGGTCCAGCGATACGACATCCCGCGCGGGCAATGGGAGGAGTTCGTCCCGTTGCCCGCGCCGCGCTCCAGCCATGATGCCGTGGTGCTGGGGCATACGTTGTACGTGGCGGGCGGCTGGACGCTGGCGGGCTCGGCGGGGAAGGGCGTCTGGGCGACGCACCTGCTGAAAATGGATCTTCTTTCCTCCCCGCCCCGCTGGGAGTCCGTTCCCGAGCCGTTCGAACGGCGTGCCCTGGCTTTGGCGGGGCTCGGAGACCGCCTCTTCTTCCTCGGAGGCATGGATTCGAAGGGTGAGACGCTTCTCGCGACCGACATCCTCGACACCAGGACGGGCGTCTGGAGCAGGGGCCCGGACCTCCCGCCCGGCCCGATGAAGGGCTTCGGCTGTTCCGCCATCGCGCAGGCCGGGCGCATTCACTTCAGCGGCATGAAAGGGGAATGGCATTACCTCGATCCGGACGCGGGCGCCTGGGTTCTGGCGGGCAAGCTCCAACACCCGCGCTTCTTCCACCGGCTCGTCCCCGCCGGAGCCCTCCACCTCGTCGCCGCCGGCGGCGAGGACAGCGAGGGGAAACGCAACGACCTCGAAGTGCTCGCCCTGGCCCTCCCGTCTTCCGCCCGGACGTCCACCACCTCTCCCGCACCCACCCGATGAACGCTCCGCACCACCTCCGTCGGTTCCGCCGGGGCCGCACGGGGGTGCTTGCGGCCCTCGCCCTGCCGGCGTTTGGGTTCGCCGCGCACGGCGCCGGGGACTGGCCGGGGTTCCGCGGTCTCGGTGATTCCATCGCGATCGCACGTTCCGAGGGCCTGCCGCTGCACTGGTCGGACGAGACCAACGTCGCGTGGCGCATTCCGTTGCCCGGTCTCGGGCAGTCCTCGCCGATCCTTTGGAAGGGGATCGTGTATCTCACCTCCGTCGCGGGACCACGCAAGGACCCCTGGATTCTCCAGGCGTTCGATGCCGTCTCGGGTCGGGAACGCTGGCGCCATACCCAGGCCTCGGCGCTTCCGGAGGAGTCCTCGGAGACTCGCAGCCAGTGCGCCCCGACCCCCGTCGCCGGACCGGACGGAGTCTATGCCTTCCTGGAAAGCGGCGATTGCCTCGCGCTGAGCCACGAAGGGAAACTCCGATGGCATCGGGATCTGACGCGGGAGTTGGGCGAACTCGCGGGCAACCATGGGTTGGGCGGTTCTCCCGTGTTGGCGGGGGACCTGCTCGTCGTTCCCCTCGATCAGGAGAAACCCTCCTGCCTGGTCGCGCTCGACCGCTCGACGGGTGCCACGCGGTGGAAGGCCTCCCGCCCCGGACGGACCGCATGGAGCAGTCCGCTGTTCGTCGACGATCCCCGGGCCCCTCAGGTGGTCGTGAGCGCCGGAGGCACCGTGACTTCCTATCGGGTCGGAACCGGCGATGTCCTGTGGGAACTCTCCGGCTTCGTCAGGAACCTTGTGCCATCCCCCACGGTGGCCTCCTCCCTGTTGGTCGTGGCCGCCGGGAGCAAGGGTTCCAACGTGGCCTACGAGTGGCATGGCTCGACCCGTGCCCCGACCGAGCGGTGGCGGGCGGACGATGTGTCGAGCGGCTTCGCCTCCCCGCTGATCCATCGGGGCAGGGTGTATTTCGCCGGAACCGCCGGCATCGTGAACTGTCGGGAAGCGGCCACGGGGCGGTTGCTGTTCGATGAACGGATCTCGCAGAGCCTGTGGGCCTCGCCCATCGGAGCCGGTGACCGCGTCTTTTGCTTCGGGGAGAAGGGCAGCACCACCGTGTTGGCGGCCGCGGATGCATTCATCCCTCTCGCAACCAATCGGTTGACCGTCCTGAAGCGGGTCGTCGGCGTGGCGGTCGGGGAGGCGGCCTTCCTCCTGCGCTCCCAAGGCGAACTCGTCCGGATCGCGGTGGACAACGCCCGCGTCCCCTGAGCGCCCTTGTTCCCGGTTCCCACCACCCGCCTTCCGCCTCCTCCGTGCCGCGGCGTTCGACTCGCTACGTCGCAAGGGACCCGCGGTTGGGTGGCGGGGGGATTTCCGGCCCGTGAATCCGAGGTTCGCGTGGGCCTGGCCACGCGCGCCTACCCGAACACCGCCTTCTTCAAGTCCCTGAGGACATACGCATCCGTCCCCGCCAAGCCCCGCACCCGCCGTGCCCCGCTCCGCCGCTTCCTCCCGAATCGGTCCCGGTGAGCCCCGAAAACCCTCTCCACGTACTCCCGACTTCCGAACGCTGCCCCGGCGGTGAAATACCTCACCCGACAGCGCAGGTACTCCCCCAACGGCAACTCTCCGTGCCCCTCCAGCACCTTCACCACCGCCTCCCGCGACAAAGAACCCCGCAGCGGACGACCGTCCTCACCCACCCCGGCCCGCCGCTCGTCGCCTTCCCGGAACACCCATATCCGATACAGTTCCAGAGATTTACCCGGCGATTCCTCCTGCCCCCGTTGCAGCGCCGTCACCAGCGAGCAAATCCCCTCCTTCGCCCGCCGCTTCCCCGCCACCGCCTCCCCGTACCCGCTCCAGCGATAGTCCTTCGGGTCCTTCACCAACCCCGCCCGCACCGGGTTCAGATCGATGTAGGCCGCCATCGTCACCAAGGCCTGCCCCTGACCCTCCACCAGCACGCTCTTGAACCGGTCCTCCCAGAGCGTGCCCGTGCGCCCGACGCGCAGGTTGTACCACAGCGTAAACCGCTGCTTCACCAGCTTCATGAACTGGCTCAGATTCCAGAGCCGGGCATGGAACGTCGCCAGATATTCCGCCAAGCCCTTCTCGTCCTTCGCCTGGCGATACATCTCGAACCGCTGGCGGACCAACCCGACGTTCTGGTGTCCGGACAGCTTCGCCAGCTTGGCCAGCATCCGCTCCGGGGCGGGACGAAGCGCGGGCTCGGGCGGTTTGGGAACTTCCACGAGGACATGGAAGTGATTGGACATCAGACAGTAGGTGAGAACGCGGACCTCGCAGAACTCCTCCGCCTCGCGGAGGAGTTGGACGAAGTGCTCCTTTTCCGGCGCGTTGAAGATGAAACGACGATCCACCACCCGGGAGACGCAGTGATAGACGGCGGCGGGATGATCGGGTGGCGCGAGCAAACGACCGGTCGGCATGCCCCACACGCTGCCAACCCGCCTCCCCGATGCAATAAAAAAATCCCGGAAATATTTCTTTTAGAAATCCCGGCGGTTCATTGTCACGCGACGCGGGGTTCCGGGCGGGTGGCAGCGGGTTGGTTTACAGGTGGAGGTCGGCGGCGCAGCATTCGTGGATGCGCGCGGTGATTCAGCGGGTGGCGGAGGCCTCGGTGACGTTCGAGGATGGGGCGGTGAACCGGATCGGCTTGGGCTTGCTGGTGCTGGTGGGGGTCGCGGAGTCGGATACCGGGGAGGACGTCGAGTGGCTGGCCGGCAAGGTGGCGCGGATGCGGATCTTCCCGGACGACGCGGGGCTGATGAATCGTTCGGTGCAGGAGGTGCCGGGGGGCGGGGAGATCCTCGCCATCAGTCAGTTCACCCTGTACGCGAGCACGAGGAAGGGGAATCGCCCGTCGTTTGCCGGGGCGGCCCGTCCCGACGCGGCGATTCCGCGGTACGAGCAGTTCGTGTCGGCGTTGGAACGCGAACTGGGGCGTCCGGTGGCGACGGGCCGTTTCGGGGCACAAATGAAGGTGGCGCTGGTGAATGACGGTCCGGTGACGATCGTGGTGGATTCGCGGGCGCGGGAGTAGGCGGTAGAAATTGCCTTGGCGGGGGCGGGAAGGCGTTTACCTTTTGCGCTCCTTCGATTCGGGTGGATTCCCGGGTGGGAGGGCTGCTTCGGGGTCATCCCGGAGGGACGCGGGACATCAGGCAATGGACACAGCGCACATCCGAAATTTTTCGATCATCGCCCACATCGACCACGGGAAGACGACGCTTTCCGACCGGTTGCTGCAGAACACGGGGACGGTGGCGTTACGGGACATGCACGAGCAGATGCTCGACGCAATGGATCTGGAGCGGGAACGCGGGATCACGATCAAGGCGCATCCCGTGACCATGACGTATCGGGCGAAGAACGGGGAGGACTACGAGTTGAACCTGATCGACACGCCCGGCCACGTGGATTTCGCGTACGAGGTGTCGCGGAGTCTGAGCGCGTGCGAGGGGGCGCTGCTGATCGTGGACGCGGCGCAGGGGGTGGAGGCGCAGACGGTCGCCAACGTGCATCTGGCGATGAAGCAGAACCTGACGATCATCCCGGTGATCAACAAGATCGACCTGCCGCACGCAAACATTCCGATGGCGAAGCAGCAGCTCGAGGACATC
>CAZSOV010000286.1:0-10296 GCA_964608505.1 uncultured Verrucomicrobiota bacterium | reverse complement strand
CGCCCGGGAAAAGGGGTTGTACCGGATGGAAGGCAAGGAATACGTCGTGCAGGACGGCGACGTGCTGCTGTTCAAGTTCAACGTCTGATCCGGCCACCCGACGCGGACGCGAACCACCCGGCTCGCGCCCCCCACGCCGCGGCCAACGGGAACCGGGGCGACCAAGGGCCGACGTTGGCTTTGCGTGGCCCCGGGACGGTGCTAGAGAGGGGCATGCTTTTGCGTGACTGGAGATCTTCCCGGGCCTGGTCGGTCAGCATGCTCCTGGCGCTGCTGGGGTCATGGTCCGCGTGCGGAGCCGATCCGGCACCCTCCGGCCCGGCCGCGGATCTGGACCTGGTTCGCCGCCTGAATTCGGCGTTCGTGTCCGTCGCCGAGACCGTGACGCCGGCCGTGGTCGTGATTCGCGTGCGGGTGAAGGCCGGATCCCTCGGCGACCTGGAGCACCGCAGTTTCTTCCGCTTCCTCCCCGAGGAAATGCGGAAGGAGTTCCGCGAGCGGCTCGAAAAGGAGCGCAAACAGCGCCCCTCGCCACCCGAGGAAGAACAGGGCTCCGGCGTGATCATCCGTCCGGACGGCTACATTCTCACCAACGGCCATGTCGTCCAGAACGCCGAGAGCATCGAGGTGCGCATGCGCGACGGGCGACGGTTTCCGGCCGTCGTGAAGGGGGTGGACACCGAATCCGACATCGCGGTGATCAAGGTCGACGGCACCGGCCTTCCCACGGCGCGTCTCGGCGATTCCTCGAAGGTCCGGGTGGGTGAATTCGCCATCGCCATCGGCGCCCCGCTGGATCTCGAGTACAGCGTGACCGTCGGACACATCAGCGCCAAGGGACGGCGGGTCGCCACGGACCTTGTCATGATGGACCAGGACTTCCTGCAAACCGATGCCAGCATCAATCCCGGCAACAGCGGGGGACCCCTGGTCAACATCGAGGGCGAGGTCATCGGCATCAACTCGGCCATCCGGGGGATGAACACCGGCATCGGGTTCGCCGTCCCCGTCAGCCTTGCCCGCGAAGTCGCCAACCAGTTGATGGAGAAAGGCCGGTTCAGCCGTGCCTGGCTCGGAGTGAACATCGAAACCCTCCGAAACCTCCCCCCGGACGCCAAGGCCGATCTGCCAACCCAGGAGGGGGTCCGGGTCACCCGCGTCATCCCCGATGGTCCGTCCTGGGATTCGGAACTCAAGGCCAACGACATCATCGTGGCCGTCGGGGGAGATGAGATCCGGGACGACGCGGATCTCAAGCGGCGTGTCAGCCGGCATCCGGCCGGAAAGGCCCTCGGACTGCAGGTCTATCGCTCCGGCAAAAAGATCGACATCAGCGTGACTCCGGGCGAGTTGCCGGAGGATCGCTTCGCCGCCATGCGCTCCCCGCATCCGCCGGTGCTCGACGAGGACCTCGGAGAACCGGAGGAGGATGCGAAGGAGGACGCCAGCGCCTCCGGCCTTGGCTTTTCCGTGCGCGAACTCGACGAGGAAAGCGCCAAACGGGTCGGACTCGAGAAGGACGAGGGCGTCGTGGTCAGCGAGGTCGTGAACGATGGCCCGGCGGCCCGGCGGCGCATCCAGCCCGGCGACATCGTGACCAAGGTCAACCGCCGCCCGGTGCGCAGTCCGAAGGAGTTCCGCGAAGCCATCCGGGATGCCGACTTCAGGAAGGGCATCAGCATTGCCATCGTCGGGGAAAACGGACGACGGTTCGAAGTGCTCAAGGCCACCGCGGAGTAGAGCCTGCGACCCCACCTCCCCGGATTCACGGGGTACGGAGCCGGAAGAAGCGCCGGACCAGGCCGGGGTCCACCGTCACGTCACCCGCACCCCGTGCGTCGGCGCGGAGCCGGATCGACGGGGACCAGACGCGCAGGTCGACGCTGTCCTCGAGCAGGATCTCCTCGTCGGGAAGCCCCTGAACGGTCCACCGGAGTCGCCCGTTCGGGAGACGCTCGGAGGACGCGATGCGCAGGTCGTTCCGGGGCACGAACACGGCGGTGAGGGTCACGTCGGCGGTGAGGGCGAGCGTGAGCGTGGGTTGGTCGTGGCCCCCCAGTTCCTGCCAACCGGCGAATCTCCAGCCGGGCTTGGGGCGGGCTTCGACCGTGATGGGATGTCCCCGGAAATAGACGCCCTGCCAGGGGGTCGGTCCGCGGACGGGATCGAGTTCGAGGGTGTTGCACCGCAGAGTGCCGCCCGCCGGGTCCGAAACGCCCAGGCGGACCTGGACGTCGTCGCCGAGGGAAAACCGGCGGCGAAAGTGGTTCCGTTGATGGGCCGGACGCAGGCGCGCGAAGGTGCGGAGGGCTTCGACGTTGCGCTGCCATTCGGCGAGGGAGGACGGGGCGCGCCAGCGGTTGATGTGCTCGGGCATGAGCGGGGCGATCTCGCCGGACATGCGGTCGATGAATTCGAGCATGCGCGGCGTGGCCAGCGTGGCGTTCATGAGATCGGCCGCGCGGTGAATGAAGTCGCGGCGGAACTCCGGGTGCTCGAGCAGCCTGGAAAGCAGGAAGACGGTGGCGTCGTTGTTGTGCCCATGCAGGCTCCCGCTCGGGGTCAGGACGGCCGAGAGCATGTCGAACGTCCAGGGATTGGGTTCGGACCAGAATCCCCCGTAGCCGACATCGCAGTCGAAGAGGATCCAACGGAGTCGTCCATCGGGGGTGCGCGGGCGCCAGAGGCGATGATTTGCGATGTCCCAGCGGTAGTAAAAAATCTCGGCGAGTTTGTAGTCGCGGAAGTTGTCGATCTCCATCCGGGATTGGACCCACGCGAAGTGGTTGGAGGCCGAGATGGGATGGGATCGGAGGAACTCGACGAGGGCGTGGTAGTGCAGCGCGTCGCCTTCGTAGGCAAAGGCGCCGGGGGCGTAACCTTCGAGGTAATCGACGTCGGTGCCGGCGAGTTCGGGATGGTGGGAGGGAAAGTAATTCTTCTCGAAGGCCTCCTGCAGATTGTGGATGCCCCAGTACTCGCCGTTGAGGAAGACGACGGCGGGCCGATAGCCCTGCATGTCGAGCCCGAGTTCGCGAACGAGATTCTGCATCAGTCCATCCCGCATCATCGTGAGGTAGTGGTCGTGTCCCGACGGGCGCAGGAGCAAGCGGTCGAAGCGGTCGATGGGCAGGTCGGGGAAGATGCGGTGACGGAAGGGACCGGATCCGCGCTGGTTGAGCGGATGGAGGCGGAGGGCCTTGATGGGAAACCCAAACGACGTGTTGCCGTGCATGCGGACGCCGGATTCCTGGGCGATGACGCGCGTGCCGTTGGTTTCGAAGAGTTCCACATGCACGGGCCGCTCCCACGCCTCGCCGGACTGGGCGTAATTGCCGCCCGGGGCATCGCCGACGACGTAGATGCCGATGGCGGGATCGAAGAAGTTCCGGGCGTCGGTGCTCAGGGAGACCACGGGTACGGCATATCGAGGTTGGTTGGACGGATGAACGAAGTAGGTCGCGGTGGCCACGTCGCTGGGAATCGCGCCCGCTCGGTAGGCACGCGCCCGCACGACGGTCCCTTTGAACACTTGTCCGACCGGCGCGGACCAGCCGGGGGCCGTGGGAATGCGGGACAGCAGGTTGGGCTGGGAGGTCCGGTTGGTGACGAGGATGGGCTCGGAATAAAGGCTGGAGTGGGGGCCCGGATCGGATCCGTCGAGGGTGTAACGGAGCTCGCTGCCGGCATCGGGCGAGGCGAGGCTCAACGTGAAGGTGCCGGGATGGAATCCCGGCGGCGCGGAAAAGGTCGGCGCCAGCAGGAATTCCGTCGCGCCCGGGGTTGAATTCGCCTGGCCGGGGGTCGGTTCGGCAAACAGGAGACGGACCGGACCTCCGTCGGCGGGAACGCCCACGGAAACGTCGCGGGGAAGCCGGGGCAGGTCCCAGGCATCCGCCACGCGCCCATCGGGAGCCGAGAGGACGAGTTGGTCCCCGTCGCCATCGAGCCGGAAATTGGCGTGGTACGGCGCCTCGAGAAGCAGGTTGTACCGGAGGGCCAGGAATTCCTCGACCCCGCGTCGTTCGGCGGCGGTCAGGGCGCGCGCATACCCGACGACTTCGAGAACGTCGCCCGCGTAGGCCCCGTAGGCGCCGGCTCCGAGTTCGGTGGGGGCCCGGACGGGATCGCGAGGCGAGACCGGGGCTTCGGGCAGGGTGTTGCCGCCGACCGAAAGGGTTGCGGCCCGCTCCCGGTAGGTGATGCCCAGCACGACCGGACGAGCAAGAATCGGACGGGCGATCGTGGTCCGGGCAGGCATGTAGCCCGACCCGTGCTCGTAGACCCCGACGCCATTGGTGCCGACGGAAAGGCCCGCCCCCGCCCCGTTGTCGCCGCCGTGGGCGGCTCCGAACAGCCACCGTTGGCCGGACGTGCCCCCCGTCCCCGAGGTCGCGGGTTCCTCCACGTCGTGTCCCGCGTCGGGACGAACCACGGCCAGCAGCGTGAAGGAATTGGTGCCGACGGCGGACGCGAGGTTCAGTAAGTCATCCGTACCGTCGAATCGGACCGCGGGTCGCGGCGTGGCGATCCAGCGCGGTTGCCGGGTCGATCCGGATTGGGAAGCGTCCCGTCGTGCGCCGGAAAGATCACGCCAGCGGAGTACGAACCGGTTCGTTCCGGCCACGCGCATCGAGGCGGGGTCGGACGAGTCGAGGGCGTCGGCACGGAGCCAGAGCGCAAGCCCCTCCACCGCCTCGGGCGCGAGGGGGACGGCGGCCACGGGTTGGCGGTTCTCGCCGGAGGCGTAAACCACCATGAACTGCCCGGACCCCAGCGTTCCCTCCAGCAGGGTCCATTTGCGCGGACGGGCCGGGTCATCGGAGAGGGACCACCCGGCGAGGTCGACGGTGCGGGGCGTGGGATTGTGGAGTTCGAGCCAATCGGGACGTGCGCCCTGGTCGTCGGTCAGGCCGGTGCGATTGAGCGAGAGCGCTTCATTGAGCCGGAGTTGGGCGCTCGCGGGGATGCCGGCGAGGAGCGTGGCGGCCAGCCACCCCAGGAGCCGGCGCACCCCGATCAATGAACGCTGTCCTGGCCGGACCCCGCACGGCTCCCCGGCGGGGGCCCCGGCGAGTCCGGACCGACTCGAAAGGGTCCAGGTCCGGGTCATCGAGGTGGGTTGTCGAGGCGCTTTGCCATGACGAAATCGTCCATGACGAACCCCTGGCCGATGTCGCAGCGGACGGTTTCGCGGACGGCGAAGCCGCGTTGGGCGTAGACGGCCTGGGCCCGGGTGTTGTGGCGGTTCACCGTGAGCACCAGCGAGCTCTGTCCACGGGCAAGGGCGAGGCTCTCCACGCGGGAGAGGAGCCGCCCCCCGAGACCGCGACCCTGCCATTCGGGCAGGACGTAGAGTTGGTTCAGCTTCCGCTCGCCCGGGTCCGTCGTGGGACTGTGGGCGGCGAAGGCGACGGGTTCGCCATCCAGGAGGAGCAGTTCGAACGCGAGTTCCTCCCCGGCGGCGGCGTCGAGCATGGGCTGTGGGGCGTAGCGCATCGTCAGCATGTAGTCGATCTGCGCCCGCGAGATGATGCCTTCGTAGGCAGCGGGCCAGATCCTCCGCGCGAGGGCCGCGATGACGGGGAAATCCAAGGTCGTCGCGGATCGGATCTCCACGACCCCCAGGGGGCGATGGCAGGTGCAGTCGCTCATGCGGGGACATTCTGTCCCCGGACGGGGGACGCCTGGCGACCCTGAACCCGCGCCGACGCAAACGCCCCCAGGGCGTTCGCCGGAAGTCCCGGTCCCGCTGCACGGGGGGAGACGGCGCGGGAGCAGCGGCCGGTAACGCGGCAACGACGGCAAAGAAAACCGGACCCGGCCGTGGGCCGGGTTCGGTTCGCGTGCCGGAATCAGGGGTCCTATCGCCGGAGCCGGAAGAACTTCTGGCCGGTGGAAGCACCGACGATCACGACGTTCGAGGTTCCCTCGACGAGGACGGGGCCCGGCTCGTTGGCCCAACCCGAGTTCACGGCGGTGCTGGATTGAAGCACGTATCCGGACGCCGAGGAGGGCCAGGCGAGCCGGATCGCCCCGGTGGCGGTGCGGGAGGCCGACAGGCTGGGGGCGGGACCGGGTGTGCCCCCGCCCTTGGCGCCAAGGGCCGTCAGGCCTTCCACGCGCAGTCCGGTGGGTCCGCTCGCGTCGCCGTTGTTCACCTTGAAGTCGACCTGGTTCAGGCCGGCCCGGAAGACGCCGTTCACGGAGAACGCGGCGAGGGCTCCGAAGCCGGCTTGATTGACGCCGGTGCCGAGGCCGTTGACCACGAGTTCGACCGAATTGTCGGACGCCCAGCTCCCGGAAAGCACCACCGTGGACGCGTCGTACCCGGCGAGGTCGAGATAGAGGCGGTAGATGTACTCCCCGCCCGCGGGACTGGTCGGATCGACGCGCGGCCCGATCCACTTGGACACGTCGTTGTTCGCGAGCCAGGGGCCTTCGACGATGGGCCAGAGGGACCCGTCCTGGACGTAGGCCACGGTGGAAGTGGCCGCATCCGGGTTCCGGACGAGCGTGTAATGGGGGTCCAGGGCGCCGTCGGGGAGGATGACGCGGTCATTGCCGGTGCCCGTGTCGTACGTGCCGGGTATGGTTTCGAGGACCGCGAGAACGGCGGGCGCGCTGCTGACCGTGCCGCCGGAGTTCCGGATGTCGACGGTGTACGTGCCGGCATCGCCGGGCGCGACGGGGTCGAGCACGAGCGCATTCTCGGTCCGCCCGGAGAGGGTCTGGCCGTTCTTCTTCCACTGGTAGGTGACGTTGCCCGTGCCGGCCGCGAGCACGGCGAACGTGGTGGCGCCTCCGGAGGCAACGCGAACGTCGCGCGGTTGGCCCAGGATGACCGGCGGCGAGCCGGCTTCCGGGAAGACCATGACGTTGTCGAGCAGCAGCGTGTGATCGCCCTCGGGCGTCGCGCCCTGGAACTTGAGGGTTCCCTCGGAGCCGTTGGCGGTGAATGTCGCCATGCCGACCCGGTACGGGTTGGTGCCGCCGACGGGTTGGAAGGACTCCTCGAGGATCGGGGCGTCATCCCAACTCACGACCAGGGCGCTGTCCTCGCCTCCGCAGCAGGCGCGGGCATTCATCAGAAACGCCGTGACGTACTTCGTGCCCGGCACGAGATTCTGAAGGGTTTGGGAAAGGAACGATCCATTGCCCTGCATGAACGCCACGAGGTCGCCGGCGTTGGCGCGTCCGTTGTCGCTGAACGGGCCGGCACCGTCGATGTTGGCCCCGCGGTTGCCGCCGCCGACCGTCCAGCCCGCCACCGCGTCGTGGTAGCCGGGGAAGGGGAAGACCGAGCCACTGGCCTCGAACGACGGATTGAACACGACGACCTGGCCGGAGGGGCGCGGCACCACGCTCACGGCGTCCAACAGAAAGGTGGCATCCCCGACGGGCGAGGTGCGGAATTCGAGCAGGGCCGTCGGGCCGTCCGCCACGAACGCCACGCTGTGGGCGTGGTAGGGGACCGGATCGGTGACGGCGGTGACGCCCTTCAGGTTGGCCACCTCCTTGCCGCCGAGGTTCACGACCACATCCATCCGGGACTCGCCGGGCGGACAGCAGTTCCGGATGTTGTACATGAACCGCAACCAGTAGTTCTGACCGGGCACGAGCCCCCGTATTTCCTGCGCGAGCGCTCCGGCCCCCTGCTGGAAGGCGACCTGCTTGCGGTCCGGGATCAAACCGTTGTCCGCGAACGGACCGGCGGAACCGTTGAGACCGGACCCTCCCGTCCAGCTGGGAATGGCGCCATGGCCCACGCCGGCAGGGATTCCGGAACTCTCGAAGCTGGGGTTGCGAATCGGGGCGCTCACGACCGAGGCGGTCAGCTGGTTCCGGACGGGGATGCCCCCGGAATCGATGACCTGGATGTTGGCGGTGCCGCGGGCCAGGGCCTGGATCCTGAACGTCTGTTGCGCGGGCCCACCCTTGGCGAACGTCACCGTGGCGCGCAGCGGCAGGGCTCCCGAGGCATCGACGAATCGGGCGATGCCCCCGTTGGCCGTTTGCAGGACAATGTCCACGGCCCGCACCGCCAGTATCTCCGGGGCGACCGTCAGGGAAATGTCGACCTGTTCCCCGATGCCCAGTTCCGCGACCTCGGGAGCCAGGGTGACCGGTTCGAATTCGGAGGGGACTTCTCCGGTGACCTGGACGTCATCCAGCAACAGACTCTGTTCGCCGTCCTTGGTCTGGGAGATCGTGATCTTCGCCGTCACGTCGGACGGGGTGAACGCGACCGTCTTCTTCCGGTAGGCGTTGGCGCCGCCGACCGGCGCGACGTCCTCCTCGAACAGCACCTCCGTGCCGGCCTTGACCTGGATTCGGGGGGAATTCCCCGTCTTGGCATTGTATGACAGCGTGAGCTGATAGGGTTTCCCCGCGACCACCCGGAAGCTCTGCTCCAGCGAACTCGCCCCTTGCAGGAATCCGACGTGGTCCTGATCCGGGTTGGTGCCGTTGTCGGCCGGACCCGTGCCAGCCAGGCTCACGCCATAGGTGCCGCTGGCAATCCAGCCGGCGAGCCCGCCGGGGGAAAGAACGCCCGGATCCGGAACGTCGCCGCTCGCCTCGAAGCTGGGATTCAGAAGGGCGAGTTGGTTCGCGTCGCGTTGGACGATGCTGACCGAGTCCAACAAAACCGTGGCGTCGCCACTGGAAGTCGCCGTGAAGGTCAGCTTGACCGTGTCGGCCTCCGGCGTGAATGCCACGGTGCGGTAAAGATAGGTGGCCCCGCCCGTGACGGGCTTGACGTTGGCGATCTTGTCCAGCTCGACGTCATTGATCCTGGTGGCCAGATCGATGCTCCCTCCGCAACACGCCCTCGCGTCGTAGGCGAACTGGAGAATGTATCGTTTCCCCGGAGTCAGTCCGACAATGTCCTGACTGAGATCCCCGCTTCCCTGACGGAAGGCGGCCCGAAGACCATCCGGGATCGGGGTGCCCGCGTTGTGGAACGGACCGTCGGCCTGGTTGACGCCGCTGCCACCCGACCAGAGATCGATGGTGCCGTAATGCGGCCAGGTGTCGTTGTAATTGGCCTCGAAGCTGGGGTTCTGAACGAAGCCCGCCTGCGCGCCGAAGCCGCCGAGCAGTCCCGCCGCGGCGAGCAGGGAGCAATATCCCTTGGGAATGGTTTTCATGCAGGTTGGAGGTTTCACCTCCCCGTGGCACGACACGCCCATGGCCAAGCCAATGGCCGCGGCGTCCGCATCGCAGTCGGGGAATGGCAAGACCCTAGGCAGCGACCCACTGCGTGGCAAGCGGCTTGGCGAAGGCCACGGGGGCAGGGAGGCGCCTCGCAGTCCTCGGCAGCGCTCGACACGGAAAGGTGGTCGAGGCGTCGGCGGACCCTGCCCATGCTTGCGGCCTCCCCCCCACCTGCCTAACCGAACACGCGTTTCCGCAGATCGCGCAGGATGAAGAGTTCCCCCGACTCGACTCCTTTCATCCGCCGCGCCCCGTCCTTTCGACGCCTCCCGAATTTCTCCCGGTGCTGCCGGAAGATCCCCTCCACGAACTCCCGACTCCCCAACGCCGCCCCATCGCAGAAGTACCGCACCCGACACCGCACATACTCGCCCAGCGGCAACTTCCCCTTCGCCGTCAGCACCTCCGCCACCGCCGCCGCCTTCACCGCGCCGCGCACCGCCCGCCCATCCGGCCCCGTCGCCTCCCGCCGTTCGTCCCCCTCCCGATACAACCAGCTCCGGTACACCTCCAAGGACCGGCTCACGCTCTCCTCCCGACCCCGTTGCAGCGCCGTCACCAGCGTCTGGATGCCCAGCCGCGACCCCCGCTTCCCCGCCATCGCCTCCCCGTACCCGCTCCAGCGGTAGTCCTTGGGATCCTGTACGATACCCGCCCGCACCGGGTTCAAATCGATGTACGCCGCCATCGTCGTCAACGCCTGACCCGCCCCCTCCACCAACACACTCTTGAAGCGGTCCTCCCACAGCGTGCCTTTTCGACCCGTACGCACGTTGTACCAGAGCGTGAAACGCTGCTTGAGCACCCGGATGAACTCGCTCACGTCCCACATCCGGGCATGGAAAGTCGCCAGGTACTTGGCCTCCCCCTCGGCATCGCGAGCCTCGCGATACATCTCGAACCGTTGCCGCGCCAGCCCCACGTTCTGATGCCCCGAAAGCTTCGCCAATTTCGACAGCACCTGCTCGGCGGAGGGCCGGTCCTCCGGCGGAGGCCGGCGCGGGACCTCCACCAGCACATGAAAGTGATTGGACATGAGGCAGTACGTGAGAACCCGCACCTCGCAGAACTCCGCGC
>CAZSOV010000285.1:4385-10398 GCA_964608505.1 uncultured Verrucomicrobiota bacterium | reverse complement strand
TCGACCGCCCCGCCCTCGCCCGCCTCGCGGCGCCCCGCCCCGATTCCGCCGCGAGTTTCGTCGCCCCCCGCTCCGATCTCGAACGCGCCATCGCCGAGCTCTGGCAAAGCCTGCTCCGCCGCGAGCCCATCGGGCTCCATGACCACTTCTTCGACCTCGGCGGACACTCGCTGCTCGCCGTCTCCCTCGTCGCCCGGCTCCGCGCCTCCCTCGGACGGGAGATCCCCGTGCAGTGCGTCTTCCGCCATCCCGTCCTCGGCGATTTCGCCCGGGCCATCGCCGGCCTCGTCCCGGCCGACACGACGACCGCCCCCTTCGTCCCCGTGCCGCTCAGGTCGGGCCCGCGCCGCCCTGCCCTCTATTTCCTGCCGGCCATTGCCGGACGCCTCCTGCCCTACCTGCCGCTGGCGGACCTGCTCCACCCCGACGAGTCCTTCCTGGCCTTCGATCACCCCGCGCTGCACGCCGATTTCGAATCCCCGGTTTCCGTCGAGGACCAGGCTTCGCTCTACCTCCAGGCCATCCTGCGCCATCAACCCGAAGGCCCCTTCCTGCTCGGTGGCTGGTCGTTCGGCGGCGTGCTGGCGTTCGAGATCGCCCGCCAACTCCTCGCCCTGGGCCACCCGATCTCGTTCCTCGCCCTGATCGACGCCTCCGCCCCGCCCACCCCGGGGTCGCCTCCCCGCCCACCGGACTCGCCCGAACGCCGCCGATGGGACCTCGACTCCTTCCTGCGGCTCCACGGCGTGCCCGAGCCGGGTCGAAGCGCCGCGTGGCAACTCGCCGAGGTTCACGAGCCGTCCAAACTTTACGTGCCGCTCCTCGACTGCCTACGCCAGGGCTCCTGGCTCCCCGGCGACATGCCGCTCGCGGCCTGGCAGCGCGCCTTCCACGTCTACACCGCGTCGCGGGCCGCCCATCGCGCCTATCGTCCGGCCTTCTCGCCCGTCCCCGCGCCCATCTCCCTCTTCCGCCGCTCCGAACTCCTCCGCGAGGAACCCCGCTCCGCGGGTTGGGAACCCTGGTCCTCCATGCCGCTGCGCATCCTCGACGTCCCGGGCGATCACGATTCCCTCCTGCGCCCCCCGCACCTCGCCACCCTGGCCCGCCTGCTCCAGCAGGAACTCGAAGCCGCCCGCGCCGGTGGACCGATCCCAAATCCGGTTTCCGGCGCCTAGCCCGCTCCCCCCACCCAGGACTTAATCCACCTCCCAGCCCCCTGCCCGCCCCGGCTCCCGATCCGTCGCATGCCCGATTCCGACTCATTGCAGGCCCTGCGCCCGAGACTGGCCGACGCCCGTCCCTGGCTGGCCTTTCCCCGGGATAAACAGCCCGAGCATCCCGTTCCCGCGCCCCTGCAGGCCTTCGATCAGGACCTCGACTCCGGACTCCTCGAGGCCCTCGGGACGCCCGCCCGCAACCTCGACCTCGTCCCGGAGGAAATCGTCCTGGCCGCCTTCCTCGTCCTGCTCTCCCGCCACACCGGCGAGCAGGATCTCGCCATCGCCTGGCGCGAGGCATCCGATCCGGCGGCACCCCGCCTGCGGCCCATCCGTCTGGTTCTCGAAGCGACCACGCCCCTACGCCAGTTCCTCGCCGCGCTCCGCGAGCAGGTCCGCACGGCTCGCCCCGCGACCCTCCCCGAAGTGGCGGCTCTCCTCCCGCCGTCCGCCCGCCATCCCCAACATCCCGGCGTCCTCTTCCCCGTCGCCTTCGCCGTCGGCGCGCCTGACCCCGAGGTCGGCCAACACCTGCTCGATCTCAACCTCCTTCCCCCGGCGACCGGCACTGCGCCCCGCCGGATTCGGTTCTCGTACGATCCCCAGTACGTTCAGCCGGACGCCCTCCGTTGGCTGGCCCGGCACCTCCTTCACCTCCTCCGCAGCCTGCCCGCCCAGGCGGATCCGCCGCTCCTCCAACTCGATCTCGCCGATCCCGAGGAACGCCGCACCCTCCTTGCCTGGGCCCGCCGCCAACCGGCCACCGACCAACCCGATTTCCCCCAGCAGCGCCTCGAGGACCTCGCCCGCGAACGACCCAACGACGTCGCCGTCGTCGACGGACCCGTCTCGTGGTCCTTCGCCGAACTCGACCGGCGGGCGAACCGGTTCGCACATCACCTCCGCGAACGGGGGGCCCGCCCCGGCGACGTCGCCGCCATCCTCCTGCCCCGTTCCCACGTCCTGATCGCCGCCGTCCTCGGCACCCTCAGATCCGGCGTCGTCCCGCTCCTCGTCGAGCCCCAATGCCCCGCCCCCCGGCTCGCCACCATCCTGTCGACCAGCCGGGCCCGGTTCGTCTTCGCCCGGCGCCCCTCCCTCCGCTCCGGCTCCTCTCCGGAAGCGCCCCCGCTGTCGTGGATGGATCCCACGCTCCCCGACGCCCCCTGGCTGGCCGCACCCGATTCCCCCTTCCCCCACGCGCCGTCTCCCTCGGATCCCGCCCAACTCGTCCTCACCTCGGGATCCACCGGCACCCCCAAGCTGGTGCTCGCCGAGTTCGGCTACCTCCGCGCCGCCCCCCAGGTCGGCGCGTCCGACCGCGTCGTCCTCAAGTCCGATTCCGGCACCGCGTTCACCTGGGCCGAACTCGTCGCCGTGACCTACGGCGCCCGACTCCACGTCGTGCCGGACGGACTGGACCGCGACCTGCCCGCCCTCGCCGCGTTCCTGCGCGAGCACCGCGTGACCCGCCTCACCGTCCCCCCCTCCGCCCTGGGGCTCCTGCTCGAACTCGACGCCTTCACCGACGGCTCCCCGCTGCGCGTCGTCTTCGCCATCGGCGAGCCCCTGTCCGCCGCCGTCCAGCAACGCTTCCTCCAACGCCTCCCCCGCGTCCGCCTCATCGTGGGCTACGGCACGACCGAGGCCCGCGGGTGCCTCGCCCGCGACGTCTCGCCGGAAGATGACCCCGGCCTCGTCCACGTCGGACGCCCCACCCCGGGCATGGAGGTCCATATCCTCGACCCCCTCGGACGCCACTGCCCGGTCGGGGTCCCCGGCGAACTCCACGCGGGCGGCCGGATCGCCCGCGAATACTTCGGCAACCCCGAGGCGACCCGCGCCCAGTTCGTGCCGAATCCCTTCTCCTCCAGTCCGCAGGCCCGCCTCTTCGCCACCCGCGATCAGGCCCGCTACCTTCCCGACGGAACGGTCCAAATCCTCGGGCGCCTCGATCTCCAGGTGAAAATCCGCGGCTACCGCGTCGAATTGGGCGAGATCGAAACCGCCCTGGCCGCGCTGCCCGGAGTCCAATGCGCCGTGGTCACCGCCCCCGCCGACCCCACCGGCACCCGGTCGCTCGTCGCGTTCCTCGTCCCCGCCACCTCCGGCTCCCCGCCCCCCGACCTCGCCCCCGCCGCCCGCCGCTTCCTGCTGGCGCGCCTGCCGGAATACATGGTTCCCGCCCGCTTCGTCGTGCGTCCGGACCTCCCGCTCACGCCCTCCGGAAAAATCGACCGCCCCGCCCTGCTCGCCCTGGCCGCCACCACGCCGGAGGATTCCAGGGACACTCCCCTGCCGGCCCACCAACAGCCCCGTTCCGACGCGGAACGCGTCCTCGTCGACATCTGGGAATCCATCCTGAACCGTCGACCCGTCGGCATCCACGAGTCCTTCTTCGAACTCGGCGGGCACTCCCTGGCCGCCGTCCGCTTGATGTACGAGGTCCGCCAGCGGCTCGGCTGGACGCTCCCGCTCGCCCTGCTCGTCGAGCACCCCACCCTCGCCGACCTGGCCGCGCAGTTCGCGCCCGCGCCGCACGCCCCTTCCGGCGCCCCGCAGCCCGGGCCCGCACCGATCCACGGCGCGAGTGCCGGTCCCGTGCTCTTCTTCGTCCCCGGCATCCCCGGCGTGAATTACCTGCCCAACGCCTTCCGGCAACGCGTCGCCGCGACCGGACGGTTCTGCGATGCCCTTCAGTTCCCCGGCCTGACGCCCGGCGAATCGCCGCTCGACGACGTGGCCGACCTCGCCCGCGAGATGATCCGGCGCGCGCGGGACATCGATCCCGACGGCCCCCTCGCCCTGGCCGGGTATTCACTGGGGGGAGTGGTCGCGTTCGAGATGGCCCGCCAACTCCACGCCGCCGGACGCGCGCCCCGGCTGGTCCTGCTCTACGACGCCATGGCTCCCGGAGCCCTCGTGCCCCGCTCCCCCGCCCGCGCCCTGCTTGCGACGGCCCGGCACCTTCGCGACCTGGGCCCCCGCGAGGCCCTCCGCTTCGTCGCCCAACGCTGGCGCGGCAAACGCGAACTCCTGCGCGCCCGCGAACTCGGACCGCTCGCCGTCGCGCCCGAGGCCACCGCGCCCGGGGATCTGGCCCGCAAAGCCCTGTACGATGCCTCCTTCCGGGCCGCCGGCACCCTGCGGCGCGGACCGCCCTACCCGGGTCGCGTCGTCCTGTTCCGCGCCCGCGAACGCGAGGTCTCCTTCGGCGTCACCCGCGCCATCCTGCCCGACAACGGCTGGTCCCCCTTCGTCGGAGTCGGGTTCGTGGTGGAGGACGTCCCCGGCAACCATTGGCAGGTGCTCGAAGGGGGCAATGCCGGCTGGCTGGCCGAACGCACCGCCCACTGGCTCGCCCAGGGCTGATCTCCCGACCCGCCCCCGGGTCCCGCTCGCCCCTCCTTACTTGGGCGTCCACTTCGCGGCCAGCGCCTCGACCGCGCCGCGGTACGCCGGATGATTTTCGGCGAACGCGCCCGTCACCTTCAGCGCCTCCTCCATGCGCCCGGTCTTCGCCAGGAAACTCGCGTACTGCTCGACCGGCGCGAATGCGCCCGGCGCGATGGACAGCGCCGCCCGGAACGCCTGCTCCGCCTCCGCCACATGGTTCGCCCCCGCCATCACCTCGGCCTGCGCCCCGGCCAGATGCGCGTAGGCCTGGCGCGCCTCCGCGTCCGGACCCAGCTCCGTGGCCCCCTGCAACCGTTGGGCCGTCGCCTCCCAGTACGCCACCGATTCCGCGGCGGTCGTCGCACTCACGCGGCCCGCGCCCGCGTTCGGCACGCCCAGTTCCATGATCGGCCCCAGCGGCATCGCCGCGCCCACCAGCGAGTTCAACTGCAACGTCCCCTCGAACGCGAAGTTCACGCCCGGGTTCTTCTCCATCAGCACCCGCAGCAAATCCTCCGGGTTCGGCGCCTTCCCGCCGCCCGCCGCCGCCAATTCCTCCGCGCCCGGCGCCACGAGGCTTCCTCCGTGCAGCGCGTTCAAGTACTCGAAGAACCCCGGCTGCCCCACGTTCTTCAACGACAACACCAGCGGCCGGCCCCCGCCCGCCCCCTCGTTCAACAAACTCGGAATGTACCGGCCTGCATCCGTCCCCGCGATGTACACCGTGCCCGGTCGCAACGCCGCCAGCACCGATTCCCCGTACGCCAGCAATTCCCCCGCCGGCCACGACTTCGCCACCGCAGCCACCCCGAACACGTCCGCCGCGGCGGCGAGCAGGGCCTTCACCCCCGCCGGCACGTTCGGGTCGGCCTGCATCGATTCCAGCCGGTTGTAGAACCCCTTCGCCTCCCGAAACTCCCCCGCCTCGAGCGCCGCGAAGAACTGCTCCATCTCCGCCGGCACCTCCACCCCCAGCTGCCGCGCCATCCCCTGCACCATCTGCTTCCGGGACCGCGTGAAATCCACCGCCCGCTCCGCCACGATGGTCTCCGCCGGCTTCTCGCCCTCCCCCCCGATGCTCCGACGCACGCCACCCATGGGCCGCCGCCAACCCCCGTTCCCCTCCCCGCTCCCGAACACCTCGGCACCGCGTCCGCCCCGTCCGCTCCCCGAAGTTCCACCCTCGCCCAGGACCGTCCGCGACGGCCGCTTCAACACCACCGCCAGCACGATCACCGCCGCCACCCCCACTCCCAGCACCGCCCAGACCCCCGGTCGGATGCCACCCCCGCCATTCGCCGGCGCCGCGCCGCCCGTGTTTCGCTTCGAAGTGCTCATGCCAAAATGCCCCGCTCCTATCCCCGGAAGGCCCGGCGGCGTCCAGCCTGGTTTTTTCC
>CAZSOV010000285.1:0-4285 GCA_964608505.1 uncultured Verrucomicrobiota bacterium | reverse complement strand
CCTGCCTACCCAACCGGCGTACGTACCGTGCCTCTCGCGAATCCTTGTCCCACACCGCCAGCTCCCGTGCCCTCAGGAAATCCAGGTAGTCATCCAGCAACTCCTCGAGGCTCGCCCGCGCCACGTTCGTCAGCCGGATCTCCGTTTCCTTCGAGGTGCGCCCCGCCTTGCTCCCCTCCAAAATGTTCTTCTTCCCCGACCGCGCCGACTGGATCATCTGGTCCACCGTCCGATCCCCGCGCCCCAAATGCCGATGCGCGAACCTGAACGTGATGTCATAGACCACCTCCGCCTTCCGAAAGGAGTGCAGCGTCCGATAATCCCCCCGCGGCGGCAGCCAGCGCCCATTCTTCCCATCCTTCCCGTCGTTCCCAAACCTCTCCATACCCCCTAAACGCCGCCCCCCCCCACCCTCTTACAACCCACCTCCGACCACCCATCCCTCCCATGCGCCTCAACGTCATCCTCATCCCCCTCCTGATCATCGTCGGCGGCGCCGTGACGGCCCTCATGGTCCCCCTCGAAAACCGCCTCCGCCTCCTCATCTTCGCCTCCGATGTCTTCGCCGCCATCGCCGTCGGCCTCATCCTCCTCCGCCAAAAACCCCGCTGACACCCAACCCTTCACCCCCATGATCATCCCTCCCACCTGGTCCCTCCCCGACGCGATCCGCGTCCGCCTCGGCCAGAACACCTACGGACGCCAGCGCGCCATCGTCGAGGGCGGCCACGTCCTGCTCGTCCTCCACAAACCTCCCGGCCCCGACGACCGTGACCGCGAGGGTGTCCTGTTCTGGCGGGGCCTCAACGGCGAATGGCAGTTCAGCCGCGGCGGCCCCGGCCCCGGCTCCCTCAAGCGCCACGTCCAAGCCTTCCTGGATCGCGAGGGTGAACTCGCCCAGGCCTACGACACCGCGGACACCGCCGACGCCCTGTTCACCCTCCTCGAAGCCCTCGTCCCCCTGACCCGCGCCGCGCGCACCATGCACGCCGCCCTCCAGACCGCCCGCGAAGCCATCAAGTCCGACCCCTTCCTCATCGAACTCCGCGACCTCGCCGCCCAGGCCGAACGCAACTTCGAACTCCTCCAGGAGGACGTCCGCAACGCCCTCCACCATCGTACCGCCCGCGAAGCCGAAGCCCAGGCCCAGGCCAGCCGCGACGCCCTCCACGCCAGCCACCGGCTCAACATCCTCGCCGCCCTCTTCTTCCCCCTCACCGCCATCTCCAGCCTCTTCGGCATGAACCTCCGCCACGGCCTCGACGAATCCAGCAGCCCCCTGTTCTGGCTCGTCTTCGCCGCCGGCGTCACCCTCGGCTTCATCCTCAAAGCCTGGGTCCTCGCCAAACCCGGGTCCCGACCCGCCGCCCCCGCCCGCCCCGCCCAAACCTAGCCACCCCCGGTCCGCCGACTTGCGGCTTGTCGCCCCGTCCGCGGCCCGTGAGATTCCCGACGCCCACGCATGGATTCCGAACCTGCCTCAACCCCCACACCCCCCTCCCCGGAATCCTCCTCCCCGGCCCCCGGCTCCGAATCGCGTCACCGTACCCATTCCGTCCATCGCCGCCGGCGTCGCAAGCGGGTCTCCGATCATGCCCCGGGCGCCCATGCGGCCTTCGATGTCGCCACGGAATGGCTGCTCTACCTGCTCATCGTCCTTTCCACCTGGACCCTCGGCGCCACCCCCGCCTGGGCATTCTGGACCACCCAGGCCCTTGCCCTCCTCCTCGGCGGCCTCTGGCTCGCCAAACGCGTCGTCCGACGCCTCGAAAACTATGACCCGCCGCGCTGGGGGGAATCCCCCCAACCCGCGCCGTCTTCCGACCCCGACGCCCGGCCCCGGCGCCCTCTCCCGCTCACCACCCTCCTCCTCGCCGCCGCCACCTGCGGCATTCTCGGGTACGTCCTCGTCGGCGCCCTCAACGCCCGCAACGCTTTCGACCCGGCCACCGGCCAGTTCCGCGCCCTCGGCACCTCGCTCCCCTTCCTCCCCGGCACCGAGGACCGCGGCGCCACCTGGCAGGTCTTCGTGCAATTCCTCGCCCTCGCCGCCGTCTTCTGGGCCGTCCGCGACTGGCTCCTCCACCGGGTCGCCCGCGATGGCAAGGACACGGAGGCCGCACCCCAGGCGCCGTCCCTGCTCGAATCCATCACCATCCCCTACCGCCTCCGCCGGCTGCTCTGGGCCGTGTCCCTCAACGCCGCCGCCCTCGCCACCGTCGCCATCCTCCACCGCGCCGACGGCGCCGAGGACGTGCTCTGGCTCGTGTCGCGCGATCCCGCGAGCCCCGGCGGACACGCGTTTGGCCCCTGGTCCAATGCCACGCATGCCGCCCAGTACTTCAACCTGATCTGGCCCGTCTGCCTCGGCTTCTGGCTCTGGCTCCACGAACGCGCCCTCCGCTCCGTCGATGCCCGCAAGGCCCGCATCGACGGCCCCCAACTCGTCCTGATTCCCGTCACCGCCCTCGTCGCGGCCGCGGCGCTTTTCTCCGACGGCGCGGGCGGCACCCTCGTCGCCGCCCTCGCCGGGGTCGGCGTCGTCCTCCTCACCCTCCTCGTCTCCCGCCAGCAGGTGGATCCCATCGCCCGCTGGGGACTCGTCGGCGGCGTGGCCGTCGGTGCCGCCGCCTATGCCCTCGTCAGCTGGCGGCATGTCGCCGACCAGGTGGGCCGCGTCGATCGACGCGTGCTCGCCGGCCTCGAGGTGGGCGCCGGCGATTTCACCCTGCTCGCGCGCCTCCGCCTGCCCCCGCCGTCCCCGGAGCCGGTGGCGGTGACACCCCGTCCCCTCCTCTCCCTCGGCGGCGACGCCGACGGCCCGCTCCGCAGCAACGCCGTGCACCTCGTCAGCCTCCCCGCGGGCGGGCTCCGCGTCAGCATCACCGGCCATGCGGCCGAGGACGTCACCCATTTCTCCACCGGCGTCCTTCCGAACCAGTCCACCAACCGCGAAGTCACCATCACCGTCATCCGCCAGGGTGTCTTCCGCGTCTTCCTCAATGCCGTCGAAGTCTCCGGCTCGGAACACGACTCGGGCTCCGGTCCGGGCGCCCGCGCGCTCGTTCGCTCCCGTTATCTCGCCGTCCAGGATCCCGCCGTCCGCGAGGTGGCTCTCGCCAACTTCGCGCTCACCCGCGACGAACTCGCCGCGGCGATCCGTGGCGGTCTGCCGAACCTGCCCGCCACCCTAGCCACCGGCACGCTCTCCAGTCGCGATCTCGCCCTCGACACCAACGAAATCCAGCTCCCGCCCCAGACCCTCGTCGCCCTCGCCCCCCGGCCCACCACGCCGAACGTGCGCTGGCTCACCGTCCGGCGCGCCTCGCCCACCGGGGTCCTCGGCTTCACCCGTCCCCTCGCCGGCCTCGACCCCCGCCTGCACGCGGCGTCCGTCGCCGCCATGAAGGTCTGGAACCAGGGCGAATTCCCCCTCTACCTCTCCGGCAGCCTCCGCGAGGGACGCCGGTCCACCGTCGAGATTGCCCCCCGTTCCGAGGCCGCCGTCGCCATCCCCCTGCTTCCCGGGGGCCCCGGTGGCGAGCCCACCCTCGAGATCGCCGTCACCGATGCCAGCGGGGAGAACCGGCTCGACCTGCCCATGGGCACCCAGCTTTTCCTGCGCGACCTTCAGTTGCAGAGCCTCCGCTCGGTCTTCGCCCAGCGCCTCGAGGAAGCCGCCCCGCTCGCCGTCCTCCGCGATCAACTCATGGGTCGGACCGACCGCGCCCGAAATGCCCGTCGCATGGCCTCCGAACACGGCCTCCTCGGAGCCGGAGCCGGCAGCTTCCAAGCCCTCTACACCCGCTACCGGCAACCGGACCAACAACCCGCCGCCTCCGCCGGCAACGACTGGCTCGAACTCCGCATCACCCTGGGCTGGTTCGGCCTCGCCGCCGCCCTCGTCGCCCTCGCCGCCCTGATCCTCAAAGCCCTCTACGAACGCGGCATCCCCGCCCTCAAACTCACCCTCGCCCTCGCCTGGCTCGGCCCCGCCTCCTGCCTCGTCCACGCCATCTTCGACGACCCCTTCCACGCCCCGTCCGTCGCCCTCGCCTTCGTCCTCCTCTCCGCCGTGCTCTCCGTCCTCTCCCTCGCCCGCCGCGCGTGATCTGATCCCCCCTCCTCCATGAGCCGCGCCCAGACTCCCATCCCGGATCCTCCTGCTCCCCCTACTCCTAATCTTAATCCTACTCCTACTCCTCCTTCCTTCGTTGGCCCTCCATGAACCGCCCACTGCCATCGCGCCGCCCGGTGAGGGCACCGGGCCTACACGCTGTAGGCC
>CAZSOV010000284.1:0-10465 GCA_964608505.1 uncultured Verrucomicrobiota bacterium | reverse complement strand
GGTGAAGGATCCGAAGGACTACCGGTGGAGCGGGTACGGGGAGGCGGTGGCGGGGAGGAAGCGGGCGAAGGAGGGGATTCGCTCGCTGGTGACGGCGCTGCAACGGGGGCGGGAGGAGTCGCCAGGCAAGTCGTTGGAGGTGTACCGCATGTGGGTTTTTCGGGAAGGGGACGAGCGGCGCGCGGGAACCGGGGAGGACGGGCGTCCTTTGAGAGGTTCGCTATCGCGGGAGGCGGTGGTGGAAATGCTGGAAGGGAACGGGCGCTTGCCGTTGGGAGAGTACCTGCGGTGCCGGGTGAGATACTTCACCGCGGGGGCGGCGTTCGGAAGCCGGGAGTACGTGGAGGGGATCTTCGGGGCGTACCGGGAGCGGTTCGGAAAGAAGCGGCGGAGCGGGGCGCGCAGGGTGCGGGGCCTGGAGGGGACGGAAACGTATGTCCTGCGTGACCTCAAGAAGCGGGTCTTCGGATGAAGGTTCCGTCCGTCCCGCCCCACTTTTGCATACCACTCCCCCGGTTCGCCGCGTCATGATCGGGCCGATGCAGCCGGTGCTGGAGCCGCCCGATTCCCACTATCTCAACGCCGCCACCGGCTGGCTCGAGCTGGGACTTCCCGACGAGGCCGAAGCCGAATTGCGCCGGCTTTCCCGGACCTCCCGACTCCATCCGGACTCCCTGGCCGTGGAATGGGAGATCCTGGCCCGCACCCAGCGCTGGCGGGAAGCGCTCACCGTGGCCACCCTCATCCTGGAGATCGATGCCACTCGCCCGACCGGCTGGATCAACCGTTCCTACGCGCTGCACGAACTCAAGCGCACCGCCGAGGCCCGGCAGGCGCTTCTTGTCGCCCATCCGCGTTTCCCCACCGTCGGCGTGATCCCCTACAACCTCGCCTGCTACGCCTGCCAGATGGGTCATCTCGAGGAGGCCCGCCGATGGCTGCGTGAAGCCATCGCGCGCGACGGCCGCGCCGTCGTGGTCGACCGCGCCCGGCAGGATCCCGATCTCCGCCCCATGCTCGCGGAAATCGAGCTGCTCTGACCGGTCCCCGTCCGCTCACTCCGCCTCGATCCGGACCAGATCCAGTTCCCGGCCACGGCGCAGATCCCCGCTGACGCGCCCGCACGTGGGGCATGACACGACGACGTCCTCGGCCTCGAACTCACGTCCGCAATGCCCGCACCAGGCGGCGGCGGGAACCCGTTCCACCTCGAGCACCGCCTCGGCGGCCAGGGTGCCCGGCTTCAAGGCGGAGAACGCGAACTCCAGCGCTTCGGGGACGACGCTGCTGAGGATCCCGGCCCGGACCACCAACCGCCGAATCCGGGTGCATCCCGCCTTCCGGCAGGCCCCTTCGGCCAGACCAAGCATCTCCGCGACGATCGAGGCTTCGTGCATGGCCGAGCTAGCCCGCCCGCAACTCCCCGTTCTTCATCCGGGGCACCACTTCCAGGATGTCCCGTTGGAGACAGAACGCCACGTCCGGCGCCAGATCGGGAAGCGACCGCAGCCGGCGCGCATTGCCGGCCCCCAGCAACATCTCCGGCCAATCCGACTGGGCGGCCCGCCACGCCCCCAGCGCGATGCGCGCGGCATCCCCGAGTTCCACCCCGACATTCGCGGACAGCGCCTCGACCATTGCCCCGGCCGCCAGCACGTCCTCGAGCGCCGTATCCTCCCCGGTCCCGCTGCACACGAGCAGCACCTGTTCCCACGACGCGCTTCCGCCGCCGAGGCGCCGCGTCGCGCCGGCGAGATTGAGAAACGAGGCCGCCAGCGTCAGACCGGCCCCCGCGCACGCCCGCAACGCCCGCGTCCCGTTCGTCGTCGTCATTGCCAGGCGCCGGCCCGCCACCCGTTCCCGGGTGAATTCCCGGGGTGAATTCCCGAAGTCGAAAGCCGGCCCGCCCGTCAGTTCCGGTCCGATCCGGATCCCACCACGCTCCCCTGCCAAGAGGAGTCCCGCGTCGGCCCTCCGCAGCGCCACGGCCTCCTCGATGGTCGAGACCGGACGGATCGACGCGGCGCCATGGGCCAGGGCCATCGCCGCACTCGTCGTCGCCCGCAAAATGTCGAACACCACGCAGGCCGTTCCCCCAAGCTCCAGCCCGGGCAGATCCCGGAACTCCGCGGGCCCGAAAATCACGTTCACGCGCATCGTGGCCCCAGGGTGCCCGAACCGCGCCCCGATCAAAAGCCCGCCGGCAGGAGCCGGCGACGCGTCGCATGGAAAAGGCACTGCTGCGCGTAGCCGCCCCACGGGCCGAAGTGTCGTTCCGAGAACTCCAGGATCCGGCGTGCGGGGGGACGGCGGCGCGGAAAATACAGCTCGCGCAGCGCCCGGCTCACCCAGACATCCACCGGGAAGGCCCGGGTGAAGCCCAGGGAGAACAGCAGGACGCAATCGGCGATCTTTCGCCCGACTCCCGGCAAGGCCATCAAGGCCGCCCGGGCTTCCTCCAAAGCGGCGCCCCGCAAGGTCTCGAGGTTCAGCCGGCCGGACGCGACCTCCGCGGCGGCCGCCTGAAGATACCGTGCCCGGAATCCCATTTTCGATTCCCTCAACTCGGCCTCGCTCACCCCGGCCAGTCGTTCGGCGCCCGGGAACGCAAACGCCTCCGGGCCCCTACCCGGACCTGCCACCCGCTCGCCGTAACGTGCCGACAGCGACCCGATGATGGCGCGGATCTGCACGATTTGCTTGGTCGACGACAGAATGAACGAGGCCAGGCACTCCCACGGTTCCTGCCGCAACAGGTGCATTCCCCGACACGCTTCCGCCGCGGCGCGGAGCACCGGATCCGCCGGAAACGTCGCCCGGATCGCGTCCAGATCCTCCTCCAAGCCCAGGTATTCCCGCAGCCACGCCCAGTCGCCGGGGTCCCGGATCGTGGCCGCCCGCAACGTCGCACCCGACTGGCTCAAGCGCACCCAACGCCCCAGGATCACGCCCTCCCAACCTTCCTCGCGAAGTTCCCACCGGAAGGCCTGGCCGCAATCCAACGTCGCCGCGAGATCGTATTCCGCGACCTTGAACTCGGTGAATGTCATGCGGCGTGCGCAGGGATTCTGACGAATCGGCCCGACCCCCGCGAGTTCCGATCCGACGCCTGGCCTCGCGCCGCTTGCGCCGGGTCGGGCGCCGCGCAATCGTCACTCGAACGTAACCGCATTTTTCCTCGCGTCCGGGCAGGATTCGGGCGCCGGGGCCTGTCGGAAAGCGTTCCCGGTAAACCCTTCCACCCCATGAAGACCGTGCCACCCGTCGTCCCCGCACTCGAGCTCCGCCGCCGGGAAAACGTCCGCCAGGGCATCCTGCGCATCGCGGCGGCCTACGTCGCGGTGGGCAAGGAACAACTCGCGCGCCCCCGGGCCGAGCAACCCGCCGCCATCCATGCCACGCGCCTCGTCTTGAAGCGTCTCCGAGCCCTCTTCCGCCTCCTGGCGCCGTCCCTCCCCGATTCCCTCGTCCAACGTCAGCGGGCACGGCTCCGGCAGTCCGCCGTGGCCCTGGCGCCGGCTCGCGAAGCCGGGGTCGCCCTGCAAACCCTCGCCGCTCTGGCGGCCCAGGCTCCGGCTCGGGACCTCCCCGCGGTAACCCGGGTTCGGGACGCGCTGGCGGCGGTTCCCGGGCCCGCCCGCCATTCCCCGGCCCGGCTTCAAACCGCCCTCGAACGGGCCGTTCGCACGGCGGAATCCGCCGCGCGTGCCCTCGGACGGGCCCGCTGGCATCACCACGGTTGGAAGGTCCTCTCGTCCGGGTTTCATCCGTGCTACCGCAAGGCCCGTCGTCGCCTGAAGTCCGCCCATGCCGCCAGCGACGCGAAGTCCTTCCACGCCTGGCGTACCGCCACCAAGTCCCTCTTCTACCAGGTGCATCTGGTCCAGGCCGCCGCCCCGCTCCGCCTCCGGGCGCTCGCCAAAAACCTGGACCGCATCCAGGACCAACTCGGGCTCGAACACGACCTCGCCATCCTGGATCAACTCCTGGTCCGCCACCGCCGGAAACTCGGCGAACCCGCGGCCCTCGCCCGGGTCCGCGAACTGATCGCCAGCCGGCAGTCGCGCCATCGCAAACTCGCCCTCAAGGACGGACGCCGCGTCTTCGCCCTTCGGGCCTGCCCCTTCGTCGAGCGCCTTCATGCCGACTGGAAGCGCTGGCGCCGGTAACTGCCGGGCGGGTCGCGTTCCCCGCCTCAGCGCTCGCCGCGGATGCCCGCGGCATAGCCTTCGTAGGCCCGCGCCGCCCGCGCCGGGTCGGCCTCGCCGCGGTGAATCCAGACCCGATACCGGCAGCGGATCGGTTCCCCCGCGGGAAATTCGCGCGCCTTGACCCCCGGCCAACCGACGCACAACACCCCGTAGTGCCGGGTCAGCCACGTCGGCGGGTAATCCGGATGATCCGGCGCGATGAAGAGTGCCGCGCCGCTCGTGATCGGGCCGCCACCTCCAGCCGGCCCCGCCTCGAATCGCCGTGACAGATCCGCCCACGGCAGCTTGGTGATGTACAGATCCTCCGCCTGCCGCCCCTGCGGCGTGGCAATGACGGTGTTGGTGCCCGGCGCGTAACGCAGCGTGATTCCGCCGTAACTCTTTCCCTCCGCGCCCGACAACCGGATCGGACGCGCCTCCGGCACCCAGGTGCAGTCGAGATCGATGTTCCGTTCGTCCGCCGCCGCCGCGTACACGGTCAACCGGATGCGCTCCCGCATCACGCGCTCCTCCCCGACATACCAGCCGTTCTCCACCTCAAGCACCGCCGACTTCTCCCCCGCCTCGCGCGCGAGCCAGCGACCGAAACGATGCTGGATCCCGCTCAACGCCCAGAGATCGTAGTCCTTTTCCCCAATGCCCACATGGGGCCACGACCAGAACAGGCCCCGATGATGATAATGATCCTTC
Organism: uncultured Verrucomicrobiota bacterium; assembly: GCA_964608505.1. Lineage (GTDB taxonomy): Bacteria > Verrucomicrobiota > Verrucomicrobiia > Limisphaerales > CAIMTB01 > CAIMTB01. The sequence continues at coordinate 5,564 of CAZSOV010000284.1, read as the reverse complement.
GGGAAATCATCCGTCAGCACCTCCCCGTCCAGACCGTGGATCGGGTGAACGTACGAACTCCTCACCCGGTCCGCCGGCACGCCCTCGCGCCGCATCACCCCGTGGTTGTAGACCAGCACCGGACGCTCCCCCTCCCGCACTTCCAGGGACTCCGGACGGACCTCCACGAGGCGAAACCCGGTCCGGCCACCCACGGCTCCCTCCGCGGCGTCGCTCGAGCCGGCTGCCGCGGCCAACGCCAAGCCGATCGCCACGGCCCAGCTTCCATGTGCGGATCCGGCTCGCCGGGGCCCACCCGTCGGTTGTCGTTTCGTATTCATGTTTCCCGCCATTCGTTCTGCGCGTTGCTTCGTCCGTGGTGTCCGGGCCGCCACCGGTTTTTAGGACCCGGGACCCTCCCGACATCAGATCTCCCTCGCCCGCAAAGGCGCCAGACGCGATTCATCGATCTCGACGCCCAACCCCGGTCCCGTGGGAACGATCAGTTCCCCGTTGGCCACCTCGAACGGTTGCTTCAGCACGGACCCCTCCAGGAACTGCGGACCGTTCAACGCCGCCGGGCGTTCCAGGCCGTAGGCACCGTACAAAACCAGCGACGCCGCCAGCGAAACGTCCGGATCGGTCAACCCGCTCCCCAGCCACATCAGGCCCGCGTTCAGGACGGTCTCGATCTGCCGCCGCGCCTCGAGGATGCCCCCGCACCGCGCCGGCTTCATCGCCACGCCGTCGAGGAGTCTCAACTGAATGAACTCCTCGAGCTCGACCGAGGACACGATTCCCTCGTCCATGAGGATCGGCAGCGCGCCCTGCTGCTTCAGCCGGCGATAACCGCCCAGGCGATTCGCCGGCAACGGCTGCTCGATCACCGGCACCCCGAGATCCGCGAGCTTGGGCAGCACCGCCAGCGCCGTCGCCTCGTCGTAGCCCCCGTTCGCGTCCGCCCACAGGAAACCGTCCGGAACCAATCGCTTCACCAACCGGCACAACTCGACATCCGCCTTCGGGTCGGGCGCCACCTTCACGTTGAAATGCCGGTACCCCCGCGCCCGTCCCTGCGCCACCAACCCCTCCACCTCGTCCAGCGTCCGCGGATTCAACGTCCAGCTCAGGGTCAGGCGGTCCTTCCCTTTCCGCCCCCAGCGGCGCGCCGCCGATTGACCGAGCACCCGCCCCGTCAGATCGAACAACGCCAGGTCGATCCCCGCCTTCGCGATCGGCTGCCCCGTCGAAAACGACGGCGCGATCGTCCGCTGCATCGCCGCCTGCACCGCTTCCGTATCGAACGGACTCAACCCGAGCAACTCCGGCGCCAGATATCGGTCGAGGGTCATCGACACCGTCTCGAGCGTCTCGTAGCTCCACTTCGGCACCGGCACGCTCTGCCCCCAACCCACCGTCCCGTCGCTCGCCGTCACCTTCACCAGCACCGCCGGACGGCCCGCCGGACGGCCCTTCGGCCCCTCGAAAAACTTGAACCGCCCCACCGTCGGATACATCAGCGCGAAGGTCTCGATCCGCGCGATGACCGGTCCCCTGCCCGCCTCCGCCCCGGCTCCGCCCGGTTCCGCCGCACCGCCGCCCGCCCGCGCCCGGGGGACCGCCAGGAAGGACCCCGTCGTCGCCGCCACCGCGGCCGTGGCGCTGCCGCCGAGAAAACCGCGGCGCGTCATCCGCGCCGCCCCGGGATTCCGTCGTCTCGATGCGCTGGCGTCGCTTCTGTTCATGTCCATGTCGGCAGGGGTTCCGGATGCGGCCTCGCGGCCCGGTGAGGATGTCGCCCCCACCCTCCGACCTCGCCGCCGCGTCGCAAGGAAAATTCCGGAATCCGGGCGCGCGATTGCCGGACCTCCCGGACCGTGCCAGATTCAACCCGGCTCCGGCTCCGGCTCGGGGTCGCATCCCAACACCGCACCACCGCGCCAGCCTCTCCATGCATTCCGCGTTTCATCGTTTTCTCCGGTGTCTCGGCTGTTGGCTCGTCCCCGGCCTGGCCACGGCCGCCACGTTCAACGGCGAAATTGCCCGTTCCGATTTCCGCTCCTGGTCGACCAACCACGCCGGGGTCTGGATCCACTTCAACCAACTCGTCGCCGGCACCGCGCTCGGCCAGCAGTGGTCCAACCGCTTCGGAGTCACGTTTGCCACGACGTCCGATCCCACGGGCCGCCCCCTGACCCGACGGGTTCCCGTCGTGACCTCCTCCAGCTACGCCTACTCCGAAGGCCGCATCACCGTCGTCGGGTCCCCCTGCGTCGGGTGCCTGGACGACCGGGCCTGCGATTACGAGGTCCGCTTTGTCCGCCCCCAACGCTGGGCGGGCCTCCAGCGGTACTGGCGCGGCCCGACCCTCACCCGGTTCTTCGCCGCCGACGGCGACCTCCTCCACGAGGCCCAGGGCGAGGGATTTCATGGCTGGCTCTCGGACGCCGAGGACGTGGATTTCTGGGTATCCCGGATCCAGGTCACCACTTCCGTCACCGAAGGCGCCCGGCACGTCGGCTACTCCGACGACCTGATCTTCGGCACCAACGCCATCTCGCGAATGCTGCCCTACCTTTCGCTCCGCACCATCGGCCCCGCCGTGGCGAATCCCATTCCCAAGCGCAGTTTCCAGGCCGATTACCGCGCCGGAATCCTCGGCCAGACCAACGACTTCCTCCAGATCACCAATGGCGCCGGCCTCCTCGGCGCGCCCCTGGACAGGAGCCGCTCCACCGACCTGCTCTTCGATCTCGACAAACCGGAGCCCGGCGTCGCGCCGAAGCCCTGAACACGGCGGCAACCCGTCGGAGGCCCGTCCCGCCTCGGCTGGCCCGGCACCGCCTCCCCCCGGCCTTCCCGCTCCGGGTTTCCCGTTACTTCGCCTCGGTCCCCTTCGCCTCCGCCTGGATCAGCCCCGGTCCGAACCCCACCGCCCGCTGCAACCGCGCGAGCGCGACGAGATAGTCGTGGCTGGCCAGGTTCTGCGTCGTGCGCGCCTCGGTCAGGGCCGTCTGGGCACTGAGCACGTCCAATTGCGTTCCGCTGCCGGCCTCCGACCGGGCCGTGGCCAGCCGCAACGCCTCGGTGGCCTGCTCCACGACCCGTCGCTGTGATTCCAGGACGTCCTTGGCCTCCTGGAAGTTGGAAAACGCCGTCCGCACCTCCACCGAAATCAGGCGCTCCGCGTTGGCCACCTCGATCTCGGCCTGCTCCCGGCGCGCCGTCGCCTCCACGACTCGGCCCCGGGTGAGCCGCCCGTCGAAGATGTTCCAGCCCACCTGCACGCCCGCGTTCCAGCCGTGCCGCTCGGAATCCCAATCCGGCCCGAACTGGGAACGCCGGACGCCGTAACCGGCGTAGCCCTGGACGCTCGGTCGCGCGCCGGCCCGGGCGTTGACCACGCCCTCCCGCCGGAGTTGCTCCTGCAACCGCAGGGCCTTCAACTCGGTCCGCTGCTCCTGCGCCAGCGCCAGGGCCCGCCCTAGATCGATCTCGTACGGCACCGCCTCGAGCCGGTCCGCCAGTTGCAACGGGATGTCCTCCGTGATCCGGTCCGGCACGCGGTACCCCAGCAGGCTCGCCAGGTAGGTCTTGCCGTTCCGCCAGGCATTGCGCGCCCGGATCAGGCGGGGCTTCGCGTTGGCCAACTCGACCTCCGCCCGCAGCACGTTGAACCGCGGCACGCTGCCCGCGTCGAACCGCCGCTGGTTGTCCTGCAATTCCCGCTCGAGCAGCTTCACCGAGGCCTCCTGCACCCCGATCTGCTCGAGCGCGAGCAGCACCCGGTAATAGGCCACGCGCACCTCCACGAACGTGTCCAGCAACGCCGTCTGGTACCGCTGGATCGCCGCCTCCCGCGTGGCCCGGGCCGACCGGACCGCCGCCCCCAGCCGTCCGCCCTCGTACAGCGACTGCACCAGGCGCACGCCGGTGTCCCATGTCTCCGTCTGCCCGAAGGAAAACGTGCCGAGCGGCGTCGCGGCGGACTCGATGGAGCTATCGGCGACGGCCTGCAGGTTGCCGGTCGCCTGGACCTTGGGCAGCAGGATCGCCCGCGTCTGGATGACCACGCCCTCGCTCGCCTCCAAATCCTTCTTCGCCGCCCGCAGTTCCCCGTTCTGCGTCTCCGCGAGATTGAGGCAGTCGGCCAGCGTCAACGCCCGGTCGGGCCAGACCGGAGGTGGCCCCGCGGAAACCCCTTCGCCTTCGCCCCCGAAGACCGCGGGACCCAGGAGAAGGACGCACGCCGCCCACGCGGCGGGAAACGGAAATCGGATGGTGTTCATGTGTTCAAGGCTGCTTGGAAATCGAGGGAATCACGGCCAGCGGTGCCACGCCACTCGTCGGGGACGGCCCCGGACGCCGGACGAAGAGGTCCACCTGCTGGCCCACGTAGACCGGAAACTCCGGAGGGTCCATCTCGAAGACGATCTGCAACACCCGCGTGTCCACGCGCTCGGCGGATTCGCCGGTCAAGGACCGCTTCGGAACCACGAAGGGCTCGATCCGCACGAACCGCAATGCCATCCGCCGGTCGTTGTCCCCCTTCAGGAAGGCCGTCGCCTCCTGCCCCGCCACGACCAGCGGCGCGTTCTGCTCGTCCACGTCCGCCCGGACCTGCAGCACCCGCACGTCCCCCAGCATCATCAGGGGCCGCTCCGCCGAGGTCGCCGCATATTCGCCCGCGCGCACGTTCGCCTGCAGGATCGTCCCGTCCCGGGGCGCCCGCACCGTCAGCACCTCCAACTCCACCTCTGCCAGCCGGATCTGCGCCCGGGCCGCCGCGATGTCGGACTCCGTCCGCGCCAGCCGCGCCTTCGCGGCCTCGAGGGTGAACCACTTCCGCTTGCGCTCGTCCTCCGTCGCGACCTCGGCCTTCTCGAGCCGGCTGGTCCGCTCGAACTGGTCGGTCCAGTCCGCGATCGCCACCGCCTCCACGACCCGCGTGGCCTCCAGCGAGGCCAGCTGCGCGCGCGCCGCCTCCAGCCGGGCCCGGGCCTCCCGCGGGTCGAGCTGCAGCAACGGCTGCCCGTTCGTCACCGTCGCCCCCACCTCCGCCAGGACCTCCGTCACCAGCCCCGGACGCGACGACGCGATCGCCACGTTGTCCCGCCGCGCCTCGATGAGGCCCGAGGCCGCGACGAAATGCTCGTAGGGCGAGCGCGTCGGCTCCGACAGCGGCGGCGGCGCGGGCGGACGCTCCCGCAGCTTGCGCACCATCACGACACCCGCGGCGATGCCCGCCACGGCCACGTAGAAACTCAGTCGTCGAAAGATCATCTCAATGCTCCCCGCCATCGTAGGTCTCGGGCGAGACGTGCACCCGCAACACCCGCCCGTCCTCCATCTCCGTGATCCGGTCCGCGAACCGAAAGATCCGGTTGTCGTGCGTCACCACCACCACACAACGCCCCGGCGCCCGGGCAACCTCTCGCATCAATTCCATCACCCGCCGCCCGTTGTCCCGGTCCAGCGCCGAGGTCGGCTCGTCGCAGATGACCAGGCGCGGGTCGTGGACGAGGGCGCGCGCGATGGCCACCCGCTGCTGCTGGCCACCCGACAGGTTCCGCGGGGATTCGCCG
>CAZSOV010000283.1:0-10541 GCA_964608505.1 uncultured Verrucomicrobiota bacterium | reverse complement strand
CGATGAATCCGAAGGCCAGGACGCCGCCGAGGACCCCGAAGAAGACCAATACGATGGGCATCCTGCGGCCCTGGCTGATCCCCCAGGGCCGCACCAGATTGTCGACGCTGCTGACCCCCATGCCCCACACCAGCATGAAGACGCCCCAGGCGGTGTGGTCCCGGTGAAACAGCCAGAGCGCGGCCGGAAACCAGATTAGCGGGGGACCGGCGGGCACCGCGGAGAGGAAGAACGTGAGGAAGGCGAGCAGCGCCGCGCCCGGCACCCCCGCCACGGCGAAGCCCACGCCGGCCACGATCGCCTGCACGACGGCGGTGCCGAGGATTCCGTAGACCACGCCGCGGATGGTCTGGCCCGCGACTTCCAGGAGATGCCGTCCTCGTTCCCCGGCGAGCCGGACCACGCCGGTCGTCAGCCGTTCCGCGGCCGAGGCACCGTCCCGAAACAGAAAGAACGCCACGAAGATGCTGAGGGCAATCTCCAGCAGGCCCCGGCCCAACAGGAGCCCGATCTTCACCAGTCCGGCGCCGAGGGGTTCGACGAGGCGATCGGCGTCCTTCAACAACCGGGCGCCGTCGACGGCGACCTCGCGCCAATAGGTATCGAGGGAGGCGCCGAGCACGGGCAGGCCACGCAGCCAGGCGGGGGGATCCGGCGGGCCTTCGCGCAGCCAGGCCCGCGTCGCATGGGTGAGGTCCCGGGCGCTGTCGGCCATGGTGGCGCCGATGACCACGAACGGAAGGAGCAGCACCAGGATCATGCCGATCGACATGACCAGGGCGGCGAGCGTGCGGCGCTGGCGCAGGGTGGCCAGGACCCGCCGGTACCAGGGCCAGGTCGAGAAGCAGAGCACGACGGCCCAGAGCAGCCCCGAGAAGAAAGGGCGGAGCACGACCAGGCACCCGAGCAGGAGCAGAGCCACCGCGGCGAAGCCGAGATTCTGTTCCAGCCGGCGCGGAATGATGGACTTGGGACCGGAGGGGGTGGGCTCCATGGACATGGAATAGGCCAGGGAGGCGGTTTGGACAAGGCACGCGGCGTGGGGGGCAATCGGCGGGGGCGCTGGAAGGGGAGGATTCGAACCCGCGCGACGACGTCCACGTCCACGTCCGCGCCGCGGGTCTTGCGCGGCGAGGAGGCTGGCCCGAAGGTGGCGCCCACGCCACCATCTCCTGCCTTGCATGAATCGCGTTCCTTTCCTCCTCGTGCTCGGGCTGCTGTGGATGTTCCGGGAACACGCCACGCCTCCCGCGCTGGCCGCGGGCGTCGGCGGGACACGCCCGAACGTCCTGTTCATCGCGACCGATGATCTGAACAACGATCTCGGAGCCTACGGGCACCGGATTGTCCGGACGCCGAACCTCGACCGGCTCGCACGGCGCGGGGTGCGATTCGACCGCGCCTATTGCCAGTTCCCCCTCTGTTCGCCGAGCCGGTCATCGTTGATGACGGGGCTGCGCCCCGACACGACGCGCGTGTTCGATCTTCAGTACCATTTCCGAACGGGCCTGCCGCACGTGGTGACCTTGCCCCAGATGTTCCGCGGCGGGGGATACACGGCGGCGCGGGTCGGGAAGATCTACCACTACGGCAATCCCGGGCAGATCGGGACGAGCGGCCTGGATGACCCGCCTTCGTGGGACGAGGTGCACAACCCGGCCGGGATCGACAGGACGCGACTGGAGTCGGCTTTGACGAACTACACGCCCAAGCGCGGCCTGGGATCCGCGATGGCGTTTCATGCGGACCCGGCGGGACGGGACGAGGAGCATACGGACGGGATGGTCGCGACCCGGGCGGTCGAGTGGCTCGAGCGACACCGGGAGGAGCCGTTCTTCCTCGCGGTGGGCTTTTACAAACCGCACACGCCCTACATCGCGCCGAAGAAGTACTTCGATCTCTACGAGAAGGCGCGGATCACCCTGCCGGAGCTTCCCGTCGGTTACACGAACCGGGTCCCGAGGCCGGCGCTCGGGGGCACGCAACCCTGGCCGTATTTCGGGGTGACGGAGGATCAGGCCCGGGACTGCGTTCGGGCCTATTACGCGGTGATTTCCTTCCTCGATGCCCAGGTGGGCCGGCTCCTGGACGCCGTGGATCGGCTCGGTCTGCGGGAAAACACCATCGTCGTGTTCTGGAGCGACCACGGTTACCACCTTGGGGAGCATGGGCTCTGGATGAAGCAGAGCAACTTCGAGCAGTCCGCCCGGGTGCCGCTGATCATCGCGGTTCCCGGGATGCGCTCGGCAGGCCGGGCCTGCGCGCGGCCTGTCGAATTGCTGGATCTTTATCCGACGCTGGCCGACCTGGCCGGGCTGCCCGCGCCGGACGGTCTGCAGGGGACGAGCCTGCGACCGTTGCTCGAACATCCGCGGGCCGAATGGAGGCGTCCGGCATTCACCCAGGTGCAGCGGGGTGGATTCCCGGGGCATAGCGTGCGGACCGAGCGCTGGCGCTACACGGAGTGGGACTTCGGGAAGCGCGGCCTGGAATTGTACGATCACCGTCGCGATCCCGCCGAAATGCGGAACCTCGCCGCGGACCCGCGGTATTCCCGGGTCATTCGGGAATTGCGCGCGCACCTGCGTGCCGTGCATCCGGCTCCGGTCGAAGCGGGACGGTGAACGTCTCCCGCCAACACCGATCGATGGCGATGGGGCTGGGGTTGGAGGTGGTGGGGGCGCGCCCGGGAACAGCGTGACCCCCGTTCGCGAACGGAATCGCTTCCGGGCCGGGTCCGATCCGCTTTCGACGGCGACCGATTCGTCGCCGAACCCGTACCCCTGCTCGAACTCCACCCGGACAGTCGCAGCCTCAGGTCACGCGCGGTGTGGAACTTCGCCGCCTTCAAACCCTTCAATGCGCGTGCGCCGGACGTCCGCCTCGTTCCCCTCTCGGTACAACCACTCCCGGTGAATCTCCATGGATTGGTCCGGCGTCTGCACTTCCCCACTGACGGCAAAGCGCTTCCCTGGTGGCGAGGTGGCCCTAGACTGCCGCAATTCTCCGCCATGAAGCAGCGCTTCGCCTCCCTCGCCGTCTCGGCCTCCGCCTGGGGCCCTTGCCTCTTCCTCGCCCTGGTTATGGTCATGGTCATGGTCGGGGTGCGTCCGGCGGCGGGGGAGGGCCCGCGGCTCGAGGCGGTCCGCGCGGCGGTGACGGATTTGGTGCGGACTTTCGGCGAGCGCTACCCGGCGGGCAACGGGTTCCTGGGCGAACTGGATTCCATCGCGGCGGGATTGGGGGCGTCCGACGCCGCGGAACGGGCCGCGGCGGCATCCGAACTGGCGAGGGTGCAGCGGGCGGCGTTGCTGGCGAATCCGTTGCTGACCGCCCACCCGATTCTGTTCGTGGTGCGCCGGCAGTATCGTCCGGATCATCACAACACGGCGACGTTCTTTCCGGCGGCCCGGCATGAATACAACGACGGCGCCTTCACGCCCGGGGGCGCGTTGAAGACGCTGGACCTCGCCAGGGGCGGGGCGGTCCGGACGTTGCTGCACACGGACTCGGGGGTGATTCGGGACCCGGAGGTGCGGTTCGACGGGGAACGGATCGTATTCGCGTATCGGACGAACGCGTCGGACAGCTACCACGTGTACGAGGTCGGGTCGGACGGGTCGGGGTTGCGCCCGTTGACGTTCGCCCGGGACGTGGATGATCTGGATCCCCTGTACGTGCCGGACGGCGGGATCGTGTTTTCGTCCACGCGGGAGCCGAAATACTGCATGTGCAACCGGCACATCATGGCGAACCTGTACCGGATGGACGCGGACGGCGCGAACATCCACCAGATCGGGAAGAGCACGCTGTTCGAGGGGCACGCCTCGCTGTTGCCGGATGGACGGATCCTGTACGATCGCTGGGAATACGTGGACCGCAATTTCGGGGACGCGCAGGCGTTATGGACCGTGAACCCGGACGGAACCGGGCATGCCGTGTACTGGGGGAACAACACGGCTGCGCCGGGGGCGGTGATCGACGGGCGGGGGGTGCCGGGAACGGATCGGGTGCTGGCGGTGTTCGGGTCGTGTCATGACCGGCCCTGGGGCGCGCTGGCGCTGCTGGATCGCCGGCTCGGCCTGGACGGGCCGGAGCCGGTCGTGCAGATCTGGCCGCCGGAGGCGCGGCGCTGGGTGAGGCAGTCGGGGTGGGAGATCTTCGACGCCTTCACGCAGGCGAAGCCGAAGTACGAGGATCCTTATCCGTTGAGCGCGTCGTATTTTCTCGCGTCGCGCCAGACGGGCGTCGGCGAGCAGATGGGGGTGTATCTGCTGGATGTGTTCGGCAACGAGGTGTTGCTGCACGCGGAGGAACCGGGGTGCTTCGATCCGATGCCGCTCGGGCCGCGCGTCCGACCGCCGGTGCTGCCGTCGCGACGCGATTATGCCGGGGCCCCGGGGACGTTCTATGTGCAGGACGTGTACGAGGGGACGCACATGAAGGGCGTGGCGCGCGGATCGGTGAAGTGGTTGCGGGTGGTGGAGTCGCCGGAGAAGCGGTATTGGACCAAGCCGCCGTGGGGCGGGCAGGGCCAGGCGGCGCCGGCGATGAACTGGCACGACTTCAACAACAAGCGGATTCTGGGTCGGGTGCCGGTGGCGGAGGATGGCTCGGCGTATTTCGAGGTGCCGGCGGAGCGGTTCGTCTATTTCCAATTGCTGGATGCGGAGGGGATGATGGTGCAGTCGATGCGCAGCGGGACGATGGTTCAATCGGGGGAGCGGGCGGGATGTGTCGGGTGCCACGAGGATCGACGGCGGGCCCCCCCCACGCAGATGCGGACGCCCGATGCCGTGCGGGGGGATCCGGCGGTGCTGACGGGCTGGCGGGGGCCGGTGCGGGAGTTCAATTACCTGGCCGAGGTGCAGCCGGTGTTCGATCGTCACTGCGTGAAGTGCCATGATTTCGGAGGGGAAGGCGGACGGGCGGTCGTGCTGGCCGGGGACCGGGACCTGACGTTCAACGCGTCGTACAACGAGCTCTGGCGGAAGAAATACGTGAGCGTGGTTGGGGCGGGGCCGCCGGAGACCCAGCCGGCCTACGCGTGGGGCTCCCATGCGAGCCGGTTGATGAAGCATCTGCGCACGGATCAGCGCTGCGGCGGAACCCTGGACGGGGAGGACCGGGAGCGTCTCGCGACCTGGATCGACCTGAACGCGCCCTACTATCCGAGCTATGCGAGCGCGTACCCGGAGAACCTGGCGGGGCGTTCCCCGTTGGATGACCGGGCCCTGGCGCGCCTCGAGGAACTGACGCGCGTGCCGCTGCGGGCGCTCGCGAGTCATGCCGCCAATCGCGGGCCCCAGGTGAGTTTCGACCGGCCCGAACTCAGCCCCTGTCTCGATGGGCTCCGGGCCGGCCGGGTGCCGGCGTACGAGGAGGGGCTGGCGATCATCCGATCCGGGGCCGAACGCCTGGCCGCCCGTCCGGAGGCGGACCGGGCTGGATTTCGAGCCAGTCCGATGGACCAATGGCGGGAGGAAAAGTACGAGGCCCGACGCAGGGCCGAGCAGACGCGACGGGCCGCGCTGCGGAACGGCACGCGGATCTACGACGAAGCGAACTGAACGCACGACCCAAGGACACGGATGAACGCTTGCGAGCAACTTCGGACACGGCGCGGAGACCGCCGGTCCGCACGTGCGGGAGCGAGGGTGGCCTGGATGACGCTGGCCTCGGTGGCGTCGGGCTGGGGAACGGCGCGGGCCGCGCCGGACCCGGGCCCGATCCGCGACAAGACGCTCGTGGCTTGGGTCTCGCCGGCCAACCTGACGCAGCGCGGCGGGAGCGTCCTGACATTGGATGACGGACGGGGGCATTTCGACGGGGTCGTGTTCGGGGAACTGCAGGCGGGGCGTTGGATGGCGGGCAGCGACTTCTTCCGTCGCACCGCGCAGGACCAGGCGGGCTGGCCCGCGGAAACGGCGGATGCGCGAACGCGGGTGCAGGTGGCAATCACCTACCAGGGGCAACGGATCACGGTGTACCGGGATGGACGTGAGTACGCGCGATACACCGCGGCGAATCCGCCGCAGGTCTTCGACGACGACGCCGTCGTGGTCATGGGCCGGCGGCATCTGGACCAGGGCGGGGACGGGCAGTTCGTCGGCTCCGTGGACGACGCGCGGGTGTACGGCGTCGCGTTGACGGCGGCGCAGGTGGGTGCCCTGGTGCCGAACGCGATCTCCGCGTCGGAACCGGCGCCGCTGGCCTGGTGGGATTTCGAGTCGGGCAAGGCGGTGGACCGCATGCGGCGCTTCGGCTCGACGATCCTGCAGGGCGACGCTCGGATCGCGCAGGGCCGGCTGCATCTGGACGGGGCGGGCGCGAATCTGATGGCGACGAAGGGGAGTCCGGTGACGGGCAAGGGTGCGGGCGAGGCGGAGGCGGTACGGGCGTTTCGGGAGCGGTTGCTGCTGGATCCGCACCGGCCCGGGTACCATTTCGTGACGCCGGAGGGCACCTGCATGCCGTTCGACCCGAACGGGGCGATCTACTGGAAAGGGCGGTACCATCTTTTCTACATCTTCCAGGATCGGCGCGGACACAACTGGGGCCATGTCTCGAGCACGGACCTTTTCCACTGGCGGCATCATCCCACGGGTCTGGTGACGGGCATGTTCAGCGGGAACTGTTTCGTCAACAAGGAGGGGCGTCCGACGATGTGCTATCACCAGGTGGACCAGGGGAACGCGATGGCCGTGGCGGTGGACGACGAGCTGAACGAATGGAGGAAGCTCGAGACGAATCCCATCACGCCGAAGACCCAGCCGGGGGACGCGCACCACGGCAAGTACCGGTCGTGGGACCCGTTCGGATGGCTGGAGGGGGACACGTACTACGCGATTTTCGGCGGCGAGCATCCCGCCATCGCGAAGGCTCCGACGTTGGGCGGGGAATGGAAGTACGTGGGCGATCTGATGGGCAACGCGGTGGCCGGCGTGGGCCTGAACGAGGACGTCTCGTGCGCCGATTTCTTCCGCCTCGGGAACCAGCACATGCTCCTTTGCATCAGTCACCGGCTCGGGTGCCGGTATTATCTCGGGGATTGGCAGGGCGAACGGTTCCTTCCCCGGTTCCACGAGATGATGAGCTGGGTGGATCATTCCTATTTCGCGCCGGAAAGCCTGCTGGACGACCGGGGACGACGGATCATGTGGGCATGGATCTTCGATCGTCCGGGCTTCCAGATGCGCACGCACGCCGGATGGTCCGGGACCCTGAGTCTGCCGCGGGTGCTGACCCTGGACGGGGACGGGCGGTTGCGCATGAACCCACCCGAGGAGATCGAGCGGTTGCGCTACCAGGAGCGGTCGGGTCGGGATCTCGTCGTGCCTCCGGACGGGGAGGTGGTGCTCGACGGCATGAGCGGGGACAGCCTGGAGGTGCAGGTCGAAATGAGCTCCCGGGAGGCCCGGCAATTCGGCATTGCCGTCGCGTGTGCTCCCGGGGGCGAGGAGCGGACGCCGGTCTTCTACGATGCGGACGAGAAGAAGCTGAAGGTGGACACGACGCGGTCGAGCCTGACGGAGGGACCCAGAAGCGTGGAAGCCGGGCCGCTCGAGCTGGGCAGCGGGGAGACGTTGAAGCTGCGCGTGTTCGTGGATCGATCCGTGGTCGAGGTGTTTGCGAACGAGGGGCGGCAGGCCGTGATGCGGAGGATCTATCCGTCGCGGCGCGACAGCCTGGGGCTGCGGTTGTTCAGTCGCGGCGGGGAATCCCGCGTGGCGTCCGTGCGGTGCTGGCAGATGTCGGCGTCGAACCCGTTCTGAGGGCGCCTCGCCTGGACCGTGGACCCAGGACCGTGCGACCGCGTCTGCCGCCGGCGTCTGCCCGTGCCCCGGGGAGCTACGGACGGCGGAGGCGGAAGTAGCCCTGGGATTCGCCGGTCCCGACGTCCCAGTCGGAGTCGCCGGTCAGCAGGATCTCCCAGGGACCGGTGGCGGACGCGGACCACTCGAGCATGGCGCCCGGGACGGGCGCGAAGTGGAGGGTGTCCGGCACGAGGCGGGTCGCTTCGAGGCGCGGGGCAGGGTCGGCGGGGCGGTCCCGAAGGAAATAGATCCCGTAGCGCCAGTCCCAGCCCCCGAATTCGATCCGCAGGTAGATGCGGTCGCCGGAGAAGGCCAGCGGCGAGATGTGATCGCAAGGGCGGCCATCCAGGAGCTGGGTATCGATGATCTTCTCGATGCCGCCGGGGCCGAACCGGTAGACCGCGGTGGCGCCCTCGGGATCGAGCACGTTGGCGGACCGGAAGAGAATTCGGCTGCCACCCGACTCCGGCACCGGGACATCGACGGTTTGCAGGGTTCGACCGTCGGGGAGGGCGGTTCCGGGGCCGAACTCGCGGCGCAACGAGCCATCCGACCAGGAGACGACGTGATTGCCCTGGGCGGTGGCGACCCAGGCGTACGCGCGGCCGGACCGGAGCCAGGCGTCGAGGATCCCGGTGATCACCTGGTTGGTTTCGGGGACCCGCGTGGAGTCCAGGGTCACCATGTGGTTGACGCTGCCGTCGAGGCCGATCCGAACCCATTGGGTGGGGGACCGTCCGCCGGGTCCGGACGTGCGGACCGCGAAAATCGAGAGGAGCGTGAACTCGCCGTCGAACCGTGGCGGCATCGTCACACCGACGAATCCCGCGTCGGAGCCGAACTCGGCTCCGAGGTCGAGCACCCGGCGGATGGGGCCGTCTCCGGCGAGGTAGAGCCCGTATTCCCCGGCGGAGGTGGTGGCGACAAAGACAACCCGGTCGCCGGCCTGGGCGGCACCGTGAAAGGTCCACCAGCCTTGGGCGGCGCCGTTGGGTCCGGGGGGCGCCGGCATGGACAGGTCGACCCAGGGTTGGAGGGAGAGCCCGGTGAGTCGGTAGATGCCCACCTTGGCGAGGTCGGGGGTGCCGGTGACATACAGGCCGATGGGATCCGTAACGCCGGAGGACGGGAGAACCTCGAACGACTGGGACGGACCGACGTCGTTTGGAAGGTCGGCGCCGGGCACGAGCACCGCGTGAAACTGGTCGCCGTTGATGCGGAACAGGCTCGAACCCGTTCCGGGCAGCGGGTTGCCGGGACCGACCATGGCCCAGAGCAGGCTGTCGTCGTGCCACCGCAGCCCGCGGTCGGAGAGCAGGGCCGACCAGCGGAAGGCATACCCGAACGGCGCGGTGGGCGCGGACTGCATGGCCGCGGGCACCCAGCGCCTGCCGGCAAACGTCGGGTTGGATGGATCGACGGTGGTGGTCACGCGGGCGACGGCGCTGGTCACGGCGCCGAAGGGATTCCGCACCACCGCCGAGTACCAGCCCGTTTCGTCCACGGTGAACCGGAGCCAGCGCAGTTCGCCGGGAGGTGCCGCGGGCACGGGGTTGCGGATCGGGATCCCGTTGCGGTACCACGCGTACTGGAGCGGGGCATCGCCGGCGACCTGGAAGGCAAGGGAGAACGGTTCGCCCGCGCGCGCCCGGTAGGCGGGGGCGAGGTCACGGGTGATCACCGGGGGTTGGGCGGCAACGGCGGCGCGAGTGATGGCGACGCCGAGCAGGGCGGTCGCGAGGAAACGGAGGGCTCCGTGCATGGGTTTGCCCTGGAAGACATGGAGCGAGCTCGACACGGCGGAGTGTTTCCACGGGTTCCGGGGGATGGCAACCGACCCGTTCGGATCCGGTTACAAAGTCCCGCGGTTTATATGATTCATTCGAACCAAAGGTCAGCTGGGACGTGAGCGAGTTCTCCGGGTGCTCTGGTGCTCTAGCAGCGGTTCACGCTCGGGTACAACGTGCCGACGGGACGCAAGGGCACGCTCTGGGAGGACCGGTGTCGGGAATTCGTCGAGGGGGTTTTCCGGCAGCACCGCGAGAAGTTCTCGAACAGCAGGAAAGATGGAGCGCGGCGGATGATGGGTGTGGAGTCCGGCGAGTTGTTCACGCTGCGGGATCTGCGGAAAGGCCTGTTCGGATAGGATGGACTCCGGAATCGCCGCGCGGATCCGGTCGTCACGCGAGGATTTCCTTCGCGACGTTTCCGTGGACGTCCGTGAGTCGGAAGTCGCGACCGCCCTGTCGGAACGTCAGTGATTCGTGGTCGAGGCCGAGCAGGTGAAGGAGGGTCGCGTGCAGGTCGTGGACGTGAAGTTTGCGGTCGACGAGGTAGAACCCGTAGTCGTCGGTGAGTCCGTAACTGAAGCCCGGTTTCACACCGCCGCCGGCGAGCCACATGGTGAAGGCATGGGGATGGTGGTCGCGTCCGTCGTTGCCCTGGACGGTGGGGGTGCGTCCGAACTCACCGCCCCACCAGACGAGGGTGTCCTCGAGGAGGCCGCGGGCTTCGAGGTCGTGCAGGAGCCCGGCGATGGGCAGGTCGACCTCGGCGGCGAGGCGGGCGTGTTCGGTGGGGAGTTTGTCGTGGGAATCCCAGTAGCCATGGGTGACCTGGACGAAGCGGACGCCGGCCTCGACGAGGCGGCGGGCGAGGAGGCATTGGCGGCCCATGCGTTCGGTGCCGGGCTGGTCGATGCCGTAGAGTCGGCGGGTGGCATCG
>CAZSOV010000282.1:0-10585 GCA_964608505.1 uncultured Verrucomicrobiota bacterium | reverse complement strand
CGACGCACTATCACGAGCTGACCGAGCTGGCGGGGCGGTTGCCGCGGCTCCGGAACTACAACGTGGCGGTGCGCGAGTGGAACGACCAGATCGTGTTCCTGCACAAGATCGTGGCCGGTGGCAGCGACAAGAGCTACGGCATCCAGGTGGCGCGGTTGGCGGGAGTGCCGCGCCCTGTCGTGGAACGGGCGAAGCACATCCTCCGCGTGCTCGAGGAGGCGGAACTGGATTTGCAGCGCGTGGCGGGGACCGGAACCGGAGAGACCGACCCCGACCCCGGCGACGGCGCGAAGGCGGCGGCGCCGAAGCCCGGAACACGTGTCCCCCGGCAACGGGCGGAGCGCGACAAACTGCGCGAACTCGCCGGGCCGGCGCAGATGGATCTGTTCACGTCGGGCGGATGAGCGGCCGCGGGCGCTTCACTTGGCGGGTTTGAAGCGGGCCTTGGCTTCGGGCATCCATTCCTGAAGCTGTTTGATTCGCGTGTCGTCGAGGGGGTGCGTGCGGAGGAACCACGGGGTCTGGGAGGCGCCGGCGGCTTGGCTGAACGCGGCGAAGCGCTGCCAGAAGGCCACGGAGGCCTCGGGGTTGTATCCCGCCTCGGCCATGTAAAGAAGGCCCATGCGGTCGGCCTCGGATTCCTGGAGCCGGCTGTGGGGCAGGGCGACGCCGACCTGCGAGCCGGCGCCGTAGACCTGATTGAAGATCGGGGTCCAGTCCGCGTACTTGGTGGCGCCGAGGGCCGAACCGGCAAGCACGCCCGCGGTCTGGATGCCGCGCGCGTAGCTGAGGCGCTCGCCGCCATGGCGGGCCACCGCGTGGGCCACCTCGTGCCCGATGACCGTCGCGAGACCGGCCTCGTCCTTGGTGATCGGCAGGATGCCGGTGTACACCCCGACCTTGCCGCCCGGGAGGCAGAAGGCATTGGCCTCCTTGCTGTCGAACACGACGAATTCCCATTGGGCATTGGGCAGCGGGGCGACGGCGGCGATGCGCTTGCCGACCCCCTCGACGAGGGCCTTGGCGGCGGCGTCCTTGGAGATGGGAACCTCCTTCTTCATCTTCTCGAATTCGGAGAACCCGAGTTTCATCTCCTCGCCTTCGCTCATGAAGTTGAGGGAGCGGCGACCCGTTTCGGGCACCGTGTAACAGCCGGCGAGGAGGGAAGCCGTGCCGAGGAGCAGGGCCAGACGCCCGAAGATGGAAAGATTCACGACCCAGTAAGTAGTCCCCCCCGCGTCGACGCTCAATCCGGAAAACGCGGGAGTGCCGGCGCTCCCGCAGGCGAGACGCGCCTGCACCCGATGCCCGGGCGGCGGAAGGGAACCGCAAGGCGCGGCGATGGGAGGCCTGCGACCGGCTCCACACCATCGCCATGGCGTCCACGCGACGGCGGGCCGCGTCGCGGGGTGAACGAGGCGGCGAAAGGAGGGAGCAGAAGCTGGCGACTTGGCACTCGCCGGTCCCACCTCGGAGCGCGGACGGGGGGATCCGGCGGGGAGGTCAGCGGGCCTGGAACGGCCACACGCGTTGGCGGGCGGCCCAGACGAGGAAGGCCACGACGCCGAGGGCGAGGGTGGCGACGCCGTAGAGCAGGATGCGGGGGTTGGTGGTGGCGAGCAGGAAGACCCAGCCGAGCAGCGCCACGAGGCAGGGCAACGGGTAAAGCCACATCTTGAACGGGCGGGCGAGGTCGGGTCGGTGCCGGCGCAGCAGAATCAGGGCGCCGACCTGGCCCATGAACTGGACGACGATGCGCGTGGTGAGCAGGGCGCCGATGACGACGTCGAGGGAGAAGAACGAGCAGGCGATGGCCACGAGGCCGATCAGGAGGAGGGAGCGGTGGGGGAAGTGGCGGGTCGGATGCAGTCGTCCGAACCAGCGGAAAAACCCGCCGTCCATGGCGGCGGCAAAGGGAATGCGGGAGTATCCGAGCAGCAGGGCGAAGACGGAGCCGAAGGCGGTCCAGCAGACCAGGGCGGTGAAGATGGAGGCCGTGGTGGAGCCCCAGAGTTTCTCCATGAAGATCGAGACGATGAAGGCGGACTCGGGATGCGCCTCGGCGGGGACGAACTGGCTCCAGTGGAGGACGCCGATGATGGAGAGGTTGATCAGGAGGTAGATCAACGCGACGGCCAGCAGGCTGAAGATGACCGAGCGCGGGATCGTGCGTCCGGGGTTCCTCACCTCGTCGCCGATGTAGCAGACATCGTAGTACCCGAGGTAATCGTAGATCCCGACGGCGCTGGCGGCGCCGAGGCCGAGGAAAAAGCCGGTGGTGAACCGGAAGGCGTCGGGCGGAAAATCGAAGGCACGCGCCGGGCTGAAATGGGTGAGCCCGGAGAGGATGACGACGCCGACGGTGACGAGGGTGCCGATCCAGAGGGCGACGGTGATCCAGGCGATGGACTGGATGCGGCGGTAGAGGAGGGCGATGGCGACGAGCCCGATGCCGACGCAGACGAGCTTGTTCTGGGTCCAGGTCAGGCCGGGCCAGACGTAGCCGAGATAGTTGGCGGCGCCGATGTAGCCGGAGGCGATTTCGAGGGGGCCGCTGAGGATGAACTGCCAGATGAAGAGGAAGGCCATGAAGCGTCCCCATTTTTCGCGTCCGAAGCCCTCGCGCAGGTAGACGTAGCTGCCGCCGGAGCCGGGCAGGGCGGCGCCGAGTTCGGCCCACACGAGGCCGTCGGGGATGGTGATGAGCAGGGCGACGAACCAGCCGAGCAGGGCCTGGGGCCCGTTCATCGCGGACATGAGCAGGGGGATGGTCATGAACGGCCCCATGCCGATCATGTTGCTCATGTTGAGGGCCGTCGCTTGGAGCAGGCCGAAGCGGCGATGCAGATGCGGGGAGCCGGACGGGTCGGGGTCGAGGCCCGGGGCCGGGGCGGGGACGGCGGTCACGGGCGCGAGTGAAGCGCGGGGGAAATGGCGGGGCCAAGATCCAAGTTTCTCCTTCACCGTTCGTCCGACGGGGGCCTATAAACCCGGCCCACGTTTTCGCCGATGACCAAACCTCACGCGGAGGGGATCCGAGCCACGACGCGCCTGTGCGCGGTGTACGGCTTTCCGGTGCGCCACTCGGCCTCCCCGGCCATGCAGAACGCGGGCCTCGGGGAACTGGGGTTGGACTGGCGCTACGTCGCGTGCGAGGTGCCGCCGGAGCGGTTGCGTGAGGCGCTGGACGGCGCGGGGGCGATGCGGTTCGTGGGGGTGAACCTGACCGTGCCGCACAAGCTCCTGGCGGTGGACATGATGGATGAGCTGGACGCCTCGGCGCGTCGGTGGGGGGCGGTGAACACGGTGTGCTTCGAGGGGCGGGACCGGGACGGGGCGTGGCGTCCGCTGGGCCAGTTGGAAGGCGGGACGATTTCGGAGGTGCGCCGGCACGGGTATAACACGGACGCGGACGCCATCGTGCGGGCGCTGCGGGAGGACCTGGGGCTGGAGGCGCGGGGCGCGCGCGTGTTGTTGCTCGGCGCCGGCGGGGCGGGGCGGGTGGCGGCGTTGCGGTTGGCCGCGGAGGGCGTGGCGCGGTTGTGGCTGGTGAACCGCACCGAGGACAAGGCGCGGGCCATCGCGGACGAGATACCGCGGTTGTTTCCGGAGAGTCCGACGCGGGTGGAAGTCGGGTATCCCCCGACGGACGAGCGGGTGGACCTCGTTTTGAACGCGACGTCGGCGGGGTTGAAGGAGGGGGATCCCGTGCCCATCGACGGCAGCCGGTTCGACCTGGTCCGAGCCGCGGCGGCCTACGACATGATCTATCGTCCGGCGGAGACCGGGTTTCTGAAGCTCGCGAAGGCAGCGGGATGCCGGACGGCGAACGGACTGGGCATGCTGTTGTACCAGGGGGCGGCGGCGCTGGAGATCTGGTCAGGACGCCGGGCGCCGGTGGAGACGATGCGGACGGCGCTGCGGGAGCACGTGTACGGGTGCGGGAATGGAGCGGCGCGATGAACCTGCTGGCCGCACCCCTGCTGGATTTCGAGTCGTGGGCGGCCGTGCCGTTTCATTTCTGGACCTGCGTGTTCGTGGCGTTCGGGGCGATCGTGGGCAGTTTCCTGAACGTGTGCATCCACCGGATGCCGCGGGATATGAGCCTGATGCGCCCGCCCTCGCACTGCCCGGGGTGCGGGACGCCGATTCGCTGGTGGCGCAACGTGCCGGTGGTGGCCTGGCTGTCGTTGCGGGGGCGGTGCGCGACCTGCGCGATGCCGATTCCCGCGCGGTACGTCCTGGTGGAGATGCTGACGGCGGCGGTGTTCGGCTGGCTCTGGGTGCAGTACGGGCATGCCGGACCCGGGGTGGCCCTCTCGCTGTGCCTGTTCGCGGCGGGGTTGATCGTGGCGACCTTCATCGACCTCGAGCACCTGATCATCCCGGACGAGATCACGCTGGGCGGCGCGGCGGCGGGGATCGTGCTGGCGGTGGTCGTCCCGGGGTTGCACGGGGAACAGTTCGTCTGGCCGTCGTTGAAGGCCGCGCTGATCGGGGCGGCGCTCGGCTCCGGAATCGTGTTTGGGATGCTGGAGCTGGGAAAACTCTTCCTGGGTCGCCAGCGGTTGCAGTTGCCGGAGTCCGCGCGGATCGAGTTCACGGAGACGGAACTCCGGCTGCCGGACCGGGTGCTGCCGTACGAGGAGGTTTTCTACCGCGCGTCCGACGCGTTGCACTTCCATGCCCGGCGTCTGGAACTGGTGGACCGCTGTTACTGGGATGTTCCCGTCGAGCTCCGGCTGAAGAGCGGCCGCCTGCGGGTGGGCGAGGAGGAACTGGATCCGTCGACGATCCCGTGGATGGAAGCGGTGGCGGATCAGGTGACCGTGCCCCGGGAGGCGATGGGCTTCGGCGACGTGAAGTTCATGGCTGCCATCGGGGCGTTCACCGGCTGGGCGGGAGTGCTGTTCGCGCTTTTGTTCAGTTCGTTGTCGGGCCTCGCGATCAACCTCGGGCTGATCGCACTGGGGCGGCGGGAGCGCTCGGCCCAGATTCCCTTCGGACCGTACCTGGCCGGCGCCGCCCTGGTGTACGTGCTCTGGGGCGGCGGGCGGGAATGGTTCGTGGGTTGGCTCGGAGGCGGGGCCGGGATGGGCCGGCTCTGACCGTCACCGAAGTTTTGCATTCTGCGGACTTGCCGCCGGGGCGGGGTGTTGCTAGCACGACGGGGACGGCGATTTAACCTCCCCCCTCCCCCTCCCACCCCATGATGACGCGGCAAATTCAGGCCCTTGGACTGGTCGCGGCGGTATTGAGCCTCCCGGCGGGCGCGGCCACGATCCTGCAGGACAATTTCAACTCGTACCCGGACGGACCGGTCTCGAACCCGCCGAACACGACCTCCGCGTGGACGCGGCACAGCGGGACGGGCAACAATCTGAACGTGTCGGGCGGCGCGGTGCGTTTGTTGCAGGCGGACACGGTGGGCAACAAGGACGATGCCAACCGGATGTTCGACGGCGCGGTGAAGTTCAAGGCGGACGGCGACGCGGACAACGCGAACAACTTCCTGTTCGCGAGCTTCAGCGT
Source organism: uncultured Verrucomicrobiota bacterium (assembly GCA_964608505.1). Classification (GTDB taxonomy): domain Bacteria; phylum Verrucomicrobiota; class Verrucomicrobiia; order Limisphaerales; family CAIMTB01; genus CAIMTB01. The sequence continues at coordinate 5,053 of CAZSOV010000282.1, read as the reverse complement.
GGCGTTCACGGCGTTGCCGACGGACACGGGCGGTTCCTACTTCGCGCATTTCAAATCGAGCGCGGCGAGCGAGTTTTACGGGCGGATCTGGGCGGGCTGGGAGGGTGGCAACAACATCTCCCTGCGCATTTCCAGCGAATCGGCGAGCAACGGCGTGGATGCCACGAAGTGGGGCCAGTTGTTGAGTCTGGGCGTGACCTATAACGTCGTGACCCGGCTCAACGTGGATACCGGGGCGACGACGCTCTGGGTGAATCCCATCACCGAGGCCAGCCCGAGCGTGACCTCGACCGACACCTGGGGTTTTGCCGGCGAGGTCGAATCCTTTGCCCTGCGCCAGGGCACGACCCAGCCGACCGGCGGCGTCGTGGGCGGACACGGAGATCTGACTTTCGACGACCTGACGGTGGGCACGACCTTCGCCTCGGTGATCCCCGAACCCCGGGGCATCCTCGGGCTCGGCGCGCTGGTGCTGGGCGTGATGAGCTGGCGGCGCCGGAAGTAGCCGCGGAGCCGGGGTTTTCCGTCCGAATTTTCAACACGAGGGCCGCGAGCGATTCGCGGCCCTTGTCGTTTCGGGACGGGCAGCCGGGGCGCCGCTTCAGTCCAGGGCAATGGTGCGGCCGAGTCGCGCGCTGCGCACGGCGGCGTCGACGATTTCCTGGCCGATCCGGCTGATCGGAAGGGAGACCGGTCCTTCGAGGGGTTGACCGTGCTCGAGGGCATGGAGGAGGTACTCGACGGGATTGCGATGGGGCGCCTTCGGGGCGGGCGCGGCGACGACGTGAGCCCGGGGTTTGCGCCGGGTCTGCACGGTGACGAAGTCGTCGTAATCGTAATTGCTGATGGTGCCGTCGGTGCCCGCGATGACGAAGCCGCAGCGGGGCTGGGGTTGCAGGGTCCACGGATCGGTGAAGGTGCCCCAGCGGGTCTCGAACTTGGAAAGGCCATGGGCATAGCGGGCGACCACGATGGCGTGTTCGTCGACCTCGAGTCCGGCGGGGCGATCGACCACCGCGGTGACGTCGAGGGGGCGGCGCCCGCCCTGGTACCACGTGCCGAGGGTCGAGCCGTACCCGAGGTAATCGAGCAGGGACCCGCCGCCGTGGGCCTTTTTGTAGAACCAGGAATCGGGCTTTTCGGCGGCGACCTGCGCGGGCGTCTTCTCGTCCTTGTCGGCGCCGTGCCAGAGGGGGCCGCGGTTGCCGCCGAAGTGCCAGACGTTGATCACGTCGCCGATGACGCCGCGGGAGACGAGTTCGAAGGCCTTGCGATGGGAACCCACCCATTGGAGGGGCCAGTTGACCATGAGCGTGGCGCCCCGGGGCATGGCGGCCACCATGGCATCCGCCTCCTTGAGGGACGCCGCGAACGGTTTCTCGACGAGCAGATGCGCGCCGGAGGGGGCGACCTTCCTCACCCAGGCCCCGTGCTGGGAGGCGGCGGGGCAGAGAATGACGACCTCGGGCCGCGCCTTCTCCAGGCAGGCCCGGTAATCCGTGAACACCCGGTCGGAGGGAATGCCGAGCTTCCGTTGGGCCTCGAGCATCCGGGCGGGTTGTTCGTCGGAAATGCCGACGATCTCGGCGCGGGGATGCGCGGCGGCGTAGCGCAGGAGATCGCCCATGTGGAAGTGGTCGAAGTTGATGCCGGCGATGCGCCAGGTCTTGCGTTTCGGGGTCATGACGGGGCTGGGTGTGTTGCGAAAGCGCCGGGACGTTGGCGCGATTCGCGCGACGAGGACAAGCGCCGTGGTGGATCGGGCGCACGCGACCCAGGGCGATGGACAAAGTCGATGGGGGCCCGCGACCGGCTCCCCGCCATAGCGTCCACGCGACGGCGGGCCGGGTCGCGGGGCGATCGAAGCAGGCGGATCGAGAGGCGAAGCCTGCGACTCGGCAGTCGCCGGCCCCACATCGCAGTTCCACGCAGGACTTTGTCAACGGCCCTGCACGCGACCCCGGCGGGGAGGCGTCCGGTTGCCTCTGGATGGGGCACGGGCGGTTTGGGTACCGTGCGGGGGTGCGCGTCGAACTGATCAACACGGGGTCCGAATTGCTGCTGGGCCGCATCCTGAACACGCATCAGCAATGGATCTGCCGGCGGTTGGCGGATGCCGGCTGGCCGGTGGAGCGCCAGGTGGCCGTGCCGGACACGGGGTCGGCGATCCGGGAGGCCGTCGCGGAGGCGTTGGGGCGGGCGGATCTGGTGATCGTGACGGGCGGCCTGGGGCCGACTTCGGACGATCTCACGCGCGACATGATCGCGGAATTGCTGGGGCGTCCCCTGCACGTGGATGCGGGGGTGCTGGCCCACATCGAGTCCATTTTCGCGGCCCGGAACCGGCGCATGCCCGGGAAGGTGGGAGTCCAGGCGCAGGTGCCGGAGGGGGCGACGGTGCTGGCGAACGCGCACGGAACCGCGCCCGGACTGGCGATGGAGGTGGAGGCGGGACGTTTTCGCGCGGCGGGATCGTGGCTGGTCATGCTGCCGGGACCGCCGCGGGAACTGCACCCGATGTTCGACCGCCAGGTGCTGCCGTGGATCCGCGACCGGCGGGGCAGCGAGGCCCCGTTTCGGTGCCTGACGCTGCGGACCTGCGGGATCGGCGAGTCCTGGGTGGAGGAACGGTTGGCGCCGTCGCTGCCCGGCCTGCTGCAGCGGGGACTCGAGATCGGCTATTGCGCCCGGACGGGGGAAGTGGACGTGCGCCTGGTGGCGACGGGCGTGGACGCCGCGGCGCTGGTGGCCGAGGGCGAGTCGTTGGTGCGGGAGAAGCTGGGCGAGCACATCTACGGGGTGGACGACGAACTGCTGGAGGCGGCGGTGATCGGTTTGGCGAAGGAGCGGGGTGCGAGCCTGGTCGTGGCCGAATCGTGCACGGGAGGATTCGTGGCGAACCGGCTGACCAACGTGCCGGGGGCGTCCGAGGTGTTTCTGGGGGGCTGGGTGACGTACGACAACCGCGTGAAGGTGGGGCAGCTCGGGGTGCGCCCGGAAACGCTGGAGGCGCAGGGCGCGGTCAGCGAGGCCTGCGCGCGGGAGATGGCCGAGGGGGCGCGGGAACGGGCGGGGGCGCGGCATGCGCTCGCGCTGACGGGGATCGCGGGGCCGGGCGGCGGGACGGCGGAAAAGCCCGTGGGCACCCTGTTCATCGCGCTGGCGTCGGAGGGGGAGCCGACGGTGGTGCGGCGGCAGTTCAATCCGGTGGACCGGGAGACATTCAAGTACGTCGCGTCGCAACAGGCCCTGGAACTGCTGCGGAGGCGGTTGCTCGGAGTGCTGCCGGGGCCGGGGGGAGGAAGGTAGCCACGCCACGAAAAAGCCCGCGGGATGACCGCGGGCGGAGTGAAAAGGCACCGCCGAAGCGGGGCCATGATGCCAGGCCAACGGGCAGGGCCGGCGGACTAGGCGCCGTCGTCGCCGATGGCCTCGACCGGGCAGCCTTCCTTGGCCTCCTTGCACTGGCCTTCCTCCTCGGGGGATTCAGGCTGCTTGAAGACGAACGAGTAGCCGCCGTCGTCGTTGCGCTTGAAGTTGCTGGGCGCGGTTTCGCGGCAGAGGTCGCAATCGATGCATTGATTGTCGACGTAGTACTTGCCACCGGTGTTTTCAGCGTAGCGGTTTGCGATGTCAGCCATAGGTCAAAACGTTGAAATCGTGGGGCGAGCGTCCCCGGGGAAGGACCTTGATTCAAGTCCGAATCGGCCCCCCCGACCGGCCCGCCGAATCGGGGGGCGGCCCGAACTCGTTTCGGATGCTCCACGCTCTTCCCGCGGCGGCACCGCGGAGGCCCGGAGCGCTGGCTCGCCCGCCACGAGCAGGGGAGGATCGATACCCGGGTTTCCGGCCCGCACCCGTGCCGTGCGTGCGAACATCGAGGGTCGCTGGTTTCTAGCCACGAACCGCTGCCTCGATCGCGGCGATGTCGATCTTCTTCTGTTTCATCATCTCCGCAATCGCCTTGGCCGACACATTTCGGTCTGCACCCAGCGTCAATTCGGTTAGCCGCTTCGGAAAAACCTGCCATGACACGCCGTAGCGGTCTTTCAGCCAGCCGCAGTGGCTTTCCTCGCCGCCATCTGCGGTCAGCGCGGCCCACAGCCGATCGGTCTCGCCCTGATCCACGGTCTCGACCGAAATCGATACCGCTTCCGTCAGCGTGAAATGCGGTCCGGCGTCGAGGATCTGATACGGCACCCCGCCCAGGGAGAAGTCGATCAGGGTGCCATGTCCGGGACCTATCTCGAAGACCGTCTCGACGCGGCTTCCCGGGATCAGGGAACAGTAGAATTCTGCGGCCTCACGGCCCCGCCCGTCGCGGAACCAGAGGCAGGTGCGGATGGAGCTGTTCATCGTGTTGTTCCTCGTACGAGTAGGTTGAGATGGATTCCGCCTGGCCGAACGCCAAGCGTCTACGACGGCGGACCGAATGCAACTCCTCCAAGCAAGGATCACGGTTCCCGCGCCCCTGCCGGGGCGCCTCGGCCGTGGGCTGGGGGCACCGGCGGCCGCGCCCGCGCCGCGCGGGCGCTGCCACCGGAACCAGCCCGCAATACGAAATCCGCCCCGGAGGTGGCGGGGGAAACGACCCTTGCACCCATGCCGGGACGAGCCCTGCGTGGAGCGCCGGTCCACGGATCACGGGTCCCGCGCCCCTGCCGGGGGCCTCGTCCGTGGGCCGGGGGAACCGGCGGCTGCGCCCAGGTCGCGTGGGCTTGCCGCCGGCTACCTTGCGAGGTCCCTCCGGGACCCAATCGATCCAGCTCCCAGCACCGAAGCGGGCTGCGGGACGACTTCCCTTGAACTCGTCCCGCGCGTCCGCCCGTCTTCCGTCCCGGAGGGACGCCGGACGGTAGCCGGTGGGCGAGCCCGCGCCGCGCGGGCGCTGCCACCGGAACCCGCCCGCAATACGAAATCCGCCCCGGAGGGGGCGGGGGAAACGACCCTTGCACCCATGCCGGGACGAGCCCTGCGTGGAGCGCCGGTCCACGGATTACGGGTCCCGCGCCCCTGCCGGGGCGCCTCGTCCGTGGGCTGAGGGAACCGGCGG
>CAZSOV010000281.1:0-10612 GCA_964608505.1 uncultured Verrucomicrobiota bacterium | reverse complement strand
CGGGCGACGGGGACCGCGGCCACGGCCACGGCCCTGCTTCCCCCGCCACCCCCGGTGCTGATCGATCGCCCGCTGGCGGACGTCGTGGCCGCGTTCACGAACGGGCACGCGTCCGGAATCCTCCCGTTGCTGGGCCCCATGGGCGCGGGAAAATCGACGGCCATGGCGGCCCTGGTTCGGGCGGAGGAAGCGCGCCTCGGTCGCCGGCCCGTCGCCTGTTTCGTGGGCGAGGGCGGCCTCTGGAGTTTGGACGACGTCTGCGCCGTTCTCTACGCGCAACTCGCCGCGCGTTACGATCGTCCACCCCTTCCGGCCGGTGCCAGTCTCGCTCCGGCGCTCAACGGGCTGCTGGCGGAGATTTCCGAGACCCTGCAACGCGTCTCCCCGCCCGGGAGGGAGGTCCTGTATCTCGACGCCGCGGATCAGATGCGTCCGGGCGCCGTGACACCGGGCCAGGAACCGATGCGCCTCGTGCCGCACGTCTTCTCCGAACTGCCACCCCGCATCTACCTGGTCCTGACCGGTCGCCAGGGCGCGACCGAAGCCTGGCTGGGGTCCCGCCCGGCACGGGCCCTGGCCCAGCCGCCCGGCGATTTCGAGGCCGTTCTGGGAGACTCCGCGTCCGCCGTGAGGCAGTTGATCGAAACCCGCGGCGGATCGCTGCATCCGCCGCTGTCGCGCGAACTGATCGAGGCCATCTTCGCCCGGGGCCCCCTGCCCTCGCTCTTCACGGCCCACGGCTGTCTCGCCACGCTGGAACAGGCGGACGCCCAGTCCCTCCCCGCCGCTCCGGGGCCGGATCGCGGGTCGGACCTCGCGGTGGCGCTCCGGGATCCGCGACGGGCGGACGCGTGGCGCCGTCCGCCGGAGGACCTCGTCGCGGCGCAACTGGATGAGGTCATTCAGCGAGCGGGCGTCGGCGGGGCCGCAGCGGTGGAGACCGTCCTCGGCCTGCTCGCGCACGTCGTGGAACCGGTGGGGTTGGATTTTCTCAAGGCGGTGCTGCAGGCCTCGGGTCGGGAGGTCCGGGAGATGGCGGACATTCTCGGCTGGGCGGGGCCCCTGTTTCGACCGCGTCGCCGGGATCGTCCGGAGGCGCCCTGGGAATGGTTTCACGACGGCTGTCGCCGCGTGCTGACGAGCCGGTTCCGGGCGGTGACGGAGCCCGAGATTCACGGGTTCCTGGCGCGGGCCTGCGAGGCCTGGTGGGACACGGACGGCGCCGCGACTCCGGCGGCGCCGGGCCCGCCGCCCGAGGGTGGCGTCCGATACGCGCGCCGTCATCTGCCCTACCACTGCGCCCGCGCCCGGCGCACCGGGGAACTCGCGCTTCGGCTGCTGGATCCGCGCTATCTCGCGAGCAAACTGGGCGAAGCCAGGACCCCCGGGGTGGGAGCCTCCGACACGAACCGGATCCGGGTCTACGACCTGCTCGCAGACCTGGATCTCGGCCTGACCAGTCCCGGACTCCCGTCCGCGACCCGACGCGAACTGGAGCAGCTTCGGGGCGTGTTGGATCGCCACTCCGCGTCCCTCGACGCCCGGCCCGATCGCCTGCTGGAAACGTTGCAGCACGAGCGGCGCTGGGACGATGGCGCGGTGCTGGGACCCGCCCTCGAGCGGGCGTTGGAACGGTTCGAGGGTCCCTGGCTCGAACGGTCAAGCTGGCTGGAGGGCACCGCCACGACTGGTCCGTCGGGAGGCTCGGAGGAGGGGTCGTCCCGGGCGGAATTCCTGCGCGCCATGGGCGGGGATCCCGTGCAGGCACCCGCCCTGTTCCGCTTTACCGCCAGCGAGCGATACCTGGTCGCGTGGGGCCGCAAAGGCGAGGTCGCCGCCTGGGAACTGGCGACCGGACGTCCCGTGGACATCCAGGAGATCGTGGAGGAGCACGTCGGGCCGTTTCGACTGGGGCTGCTTCTCGACGGGTTGCGGGGGAAGAACCTTCCCGGGCACGGTCACGGTTCCCTTGATCGCGTGAAGTCCACCGGCGTGATGAAGCCGACGCAGGTGGGCCATGGGACGTGCTTTCGACTCCGGCTGGGCGATCAGGTGCTGCACGAGGAAGCGACCCGAAGCCCCTGCCCCCGACCCGAAGGGGCTGCCAGCGATGCCGGCGGAACCCAGGTCGTGGCGCGGATTCGAGGGCCGGATGGCCACATCCGGGCCCGGGCACGCGGTTCGGGGTCGACGATCCGAGTCACGGTGAGGCGACCAGACGGGAACGCCGTGTATCGAATGTCGGGAGAAGGTCCACGTGGCTGGAGGTTGATGGACCGCCTCAAGAAACCCGCCACGCCACCGATTCTGTCGGCACCGCGCCTGATCACCCTGTCGGAGGGATGCAGGAGATTGGCCTGCCAGTTCGACTCGGGAAGGGTCGCATGCTGGTGCTTGGATGGCGACCTGACGGAGCCGCAGGGCTCGTTGCTGCCAGGACCGTTCCGAGGCTTCGACCATTTGGCGTTCTCCCCTGACGAGAGGCTTCTGATCGGTAGGAACGGGAGCGGCTGGCCGGTATTGTGGGATCTCGAGACGGGCTGGTTTGGCCTGATGCCGAGCGCCGTAAGCGCCCTTGCGTTTGCCGAGGGAGCCTTGCTGCTGGGGGACCGGCTGGGGATCGTCGAATGCCGCCGAGGGGGAGGTCTGGGCCACCGGGAGTTGCGGTTCGGTGCCCATGCCTCGCCCGTGTCTGCCCTCGCGCTGGCACCCCGCACAGCCACTCTGGCGACGTCCGACACCGGGGGCTCGATCCGGCTCTGGGCCCTGCGCATCGCGGGTCAACCCGAGGCCCCGTCGAGCGCGTTTGGAAGCCACCCCCAGTCCCGGGCAGTGCAGATCATCCCCGCGCCCACGTCGGTCACCTTCCTGGCCGACGGACGGACTGCCTGCTTTCCTGTTCCGGACACGGATGTCGAGAGGCTGGCTCCGCAACGAAACCCCTCGATGGTCCTCATGGATACCGATCAAGGCGGATCCAGAATCCTCCACCGAACGCGCACGTCGTTCGCTCCAATTTTCTCTCCCAACGGTCAGGTCATGGCGATGGGAAGCGAGCACCACGTTCGGTTGTTGAAGGCCGTGCCCGACGGTGCCCTCCAGGGAGAGCTCGCCCGCGGGAGCCGCTTCCGTTGGATTGGCCCCAAATCCTGGGGGTCCACGGACGGCGAGGCCGATCCACGGTCTCCACGCACAGAGGCGAACCCGTCGGCGGAAGACGTGGAGGACTGGAGCGTCGGGCCCCTGATCGAAGCACCTGCGGATGACCAGATCTGGTGGATCGGCTTCTGCGGGGATCGCCGGCTGTTCGTCAGCTTCGCCCGCAGCGGCACCCGGCTGTTTGACGTCTTGGACGGGGATTCCCAAGGCATCAGGGTCGATTTCGAACCACGCCCGAATTGTCATCTGGAGGCGTCGCCGGACGGACGGTTCCTCATCGAACAAAGTGCCGCGGGCGAACGATTCGACGGGCCCGGTGGAGGCATCAGGGTCTTCGATCTGCAGACCGGCAGCAGCGCGACGATCCCGATTTCACTCCCGGTGGTGGCCGCCGCCCGCTTTTCGCCCGACAGCTCGCTGCTGGTGTTCCGGGGAGCGTGCCGCCACGAACTCCTGGTGGCCGACGCGACGCAGTGCCGGATTCAGGACACCCTGCGGCTCGATCCGCCCGAACCCGAATCCGGCCCGGAACCTCCTCCCCCCGGTCCTGAGGGCTCGGGTCCGAGCCGGCTCGGACGAATCGAGGACCATGTTCCCTGCGAGGCCCTGGTGAAGGACCGGGATCGATGGATCTCCCTGGCCGCCCAAACCCCGTCGGAGTGGCCGCCCGCGTTCCACTTCGTCTTCTCGTGCGACTCGCGCCGGTTCGCCTGGCGGAGCGAGGAGACGGTGACGGTCGTGGATCTGCCGCCGACCTCCAGGACCCCGCGTTGTTTTCCCGCGAACGGACAGGACGGAGTCGAATTCGTTTCCTTCCTCGCAGGAGGCCGACTCCTGACCGGACTGACCCGCGGCGGGCAGGTGGTCGTCCTCGATGCACTCACCTGCCGCGAGGTGTACCGGTTTGGCCCCTCGCGAGCAGCGCCGCTCGGAGTGTGGGCGCACCCGCAAGGACTGGTTTTGAAGCTGATGCTGCGCGACGAAACCACCGGCGCGATCTACCCCGCCACCTACGAACTGCACGAGGCCCGGTCCTGACCCGGAACGCATGCGGGCCCGGGGTGGCGGAGATGGCCCCCGCTGCCGCCAGCGCCGGCACCGGTGCGAGCCGCAGCCGGCGGTCCCCCGGGTGTGGCTCGGGTTGAATCGAAACCCGGACTCGTCCGTAACCGGTGGCGACCTTAACATCGTCACGTTCCATGCGACTCCTCCTCGGTCTGCGCCGGCTGGTCTGGGACCTCCTGGGCTTCGTGCTCCTGCTCGTCCTGGCGGGTTACCTCGCCGGACTTGCCTGGCGCCACTTCGGTCCCCGAAAACCCGTCCCCGGCGGCGTCCGGCAGCAACTCGTCTCCGACTGGGCCCGGCAGGCGCTCGACGACATCCGCACCAACCGGACCGGATTCACCAAGGCCACCTTCCTGCATTTCGCGAACGACCCCTCGGACCTGGTTTCCGACACCCTGCGGGGCGCCCTGGAACAGGCCGGCTACCTGCACTTCACCCAGCCCGATGTCCTGGAAAAGGCCCAGCGCCTGCTCGAACTCGAGGTCAGTTCCCCGGCCTCCCTCCAGGAAGCGTTCGACCTCACCCGGAACGCCGCCGTCAGCCTGATCGTCTTCGGGCGCGTCCTGTCCTTCGAGGGCACCCCCGACCACGCCGAGTTCATCGTCGAGATGAAGCTCGCCGATCCCGCGGCCCGGCGGGTTGTGTTCGAAAGGACCTATCAGCGCCACTGGCAACCCTCCCCGGTGGAACCCGCCGCCGTGCAGCATTGGGTCGGGCGCGGGCCCGGTTCCCGTCGGTTCCTGGCGTGGGCGGTGCTCGTCCTGCTCCTGCCCGTCTTCGCGATGTCCTTCCTCCGGGCCACCGTCCGACGCGAATCCAACCGCGCCAATCTGGGTGCCCTGTTGCTCTTCACGGGCATCGACGGACTGCTGGCCTTGCTCCTGATCGGCCTCGGTTCGCTCACCCCGGGGGGCGCGCTCGCCGCCTTCGCGTGCCTTGCCGCCGCCGCGTTCTACAACCTCTGGATCATGTCGTTCGCCCTGCGGCTCGAATCCTGAGCCTCCGCTGCCCGCGGAGAACGGCGCGGCAGGTGGGTGCACGCGACCCCAATGCAGGCCCGGTGCCCTCACCCGGCGGCGCGGTGCTCGTGGGCGATTCACGAAGCACAACGTGCTGTTCGTCCGGGTCCTCGTCGTCGCGGAACCGTTCATCGGGGGATTCCGGGTCGCGGGGCGACCGAAGCAGGCGAATCAAGAGGCGAAACCGGCGACTCGGCGGTCGCCGGCCCCACATCGCAGGGTCGCGGACTGTTCATCCAGGTCTTCCGGGTCGCGGAGCGATCCTTCGATGGTAGCCGGGGGTTTCACCCCCCGGAACGGGCCCCCCGAAGAAGTATCCTCGTCGCGGCGCAGGGCCGGATGCGTATCTGCCGAACGTGTTTCGCGCCCCAGGAACGTCGAGGCACCGCGCCCGCGGCGCCCGTCGTGGCTCCAGGGAAAGGGGCCGCAGACCGCACGTCGCCGCGTGGGGGCGCGTCGCGCCCCCGGCTCAGTCCCTCCCCCGTTCGACGTGCTCGTTGATCCGCTTCTGCACCAACTGCCCCACGTAGGCGATCACGATGCCGAACGCGGTCGAGACCCAGCCGGGGAGGCCCAGCCAGTCCTTCAGCCAGGATTGCCCGAAGCCGAGCAGCGCGCCCACCGACAACGCCACGATGCCCAGGACGTGCCGGCGCACCGCCTCGCGCGCCTCGCGCGGGGAACGCACGCCCGGGCCCTCGCCCTGCTTCCGTTCCCGGATCGCCAGTTCCCCCTCCTGCAAGCGCACCAGGACGTAACGATCCGGGTACGTCGTCTGCAAATGGAAGAAAGCGTCCCGCACCAGCGACCGCCGGTACTTCGTCCGCAGCTTGATCCGCGACTCGCTGACGTTGCCGCGGTCCATCTCCAACTCCTCCTCCACCACGTCGCGAATCCGCGCCAGGCGCTCCTCGCGCGTCTCGGGTTTGAGCCGGTCCAAGAAGTTCCGCAGCGACCGCCGCGCGACATCGCAGCTTCCCACCGGCACCTCCCAGGTGCCGTCCCGCCGATACGCCACCCACACTTCCGCCGAGGCATCGCCCGCCGGCGGTTCGACCAGCTTCGGAAGCGTCCCCTCCCACGCGATGACGAAATAAACCCCGGTCGAGGCACGGATGTTCGCCGTCGCGCGCCATCGCGCGTACACGGCCCGCACGCCGTCCAGCAAGGCCCGCGTTACGGGCGCGCAGTGCGGTTCCACGCCCCGGCGGCATGCCAGCGGATACACGTGCGCGAACACGACATGACATGCCTCGCGGCCCCGCGTCAGCTCCCGCACCTCCATCGCGTTCACCGCCCTCAACCACTCCGTCCAATCCCCGCTCCACGGCACTTCCGACGGCACCCCGGCCTGCCGCCGCAGTTCCTCGAGCCACGCGTCCGTCAGATCCGCCGCGCGCCGTTCCCCGCGGATCGCCCGTTCCCAGGCGAACGGAAGCCACGCCCGCCAGCCCGGCTCGCGCCAGATCGGAAACGGCGTTCCCACCGCCCCTTCCAGGTTCCGTCGCACCGTCTCCACGAACCGACGTCGACGCGCCCGTGCCCGGTCCAGATCCTCCCGCAACGACGCGGCAAATCCGGACGATGCGGGGAACCACACGCGCTGCCGCGTCGGGGTGGTCCAGGTGCCGTCCTGCGCCTTGAACCGCCGCACGTTCTCCGGCGTGGATTCCATCACCTCGTCCGGCGCCAGGGGATGGAACAACACCACGGTTCCCGCCGACAGCAGCCGTCCCTGGCCCGGCGTGCCGTCCTGGTCCCGCGTGTCCTTTTCCAGTTCGCGCAGGCGCCCGGCCAGTTCGGGATCGTCCCCCGCCTCCCAACCGCGGCCCCGGCGGGGCGACGCCCGACCCGGACGCGACGGCCCCGTGAACGCCTCGAGACAATACGCCTCCACGTACGCATACGGCACCAGCGCGTGCCCCGGGCGTTCCGGACTCGCTGCCGCCCACTCCGGCCCCCAGCTGTTGCGCAGGATGAAATAGCCGCCGCCCGGAACCCCCTCGTCGTCCACGTATCCCACCACGCACATCGCATGGCCCGAGATCGGTTCCTCGTGCGACAACGGCAGCGTGAGCTTCCCCGAACGATGGGCCGCCGGCGAATAGTACCAACTCGCGAACACGAGCACGCCGACCACCACCGGCATGGGCGGCGCCCCGTCCCAGCCTGCCAGCATCCGCTTGTACTGCTCCACCAGCCCCGGCTCGACCGGACGACAATCCGCCATTCGATACCGGCGTGCCTCCTCCAGCGCCCCCGCCGTCGGTGGGCCCTGACCCTCGCTGGATTCCCGCGGTTCGCCCACGTACGGCCACGTCGTCGCCCGACAGCACCCGTACTGGCTCAACGCTCCCATCGCCGTGTGCAGCGTCGTTCCCGGTCCCGGACGCCCGTCCAATTCCTTGCATGCCCAGTAGAGAAACTGCTCGGACAACTCCGGCGACGTCCCCGCGCCCGCCAGGTTCTCCACGAACTCCCGCAGCGCCACCGTCGCGAAGGCCACGCACGTCCCCCGATATCCCTGGCTCCGCGGCGCCCCCGTCCGATCCAGCAGGCGCACCGAGGCCGGCAACGAACCGCCCCCGGCCCCGGCTTCCCAGCCCAGCGGGCGGCCTTCCCGCCGGCCCCCCGCCCGGCGCGTCGCCCGGAACAACCGGATCGCCTCGTCGCCGACCTCCAATCCCAGCGCACCGCCCGGACGCGCTTCCGTCAGTTCCAGGGCGGCAGCTTCGCCGACCACCGAGCGCGCCGAGGAACGCGCGTCCGCCACCGTCCCCCCCTGGACCTTCCCCGCCTCCAAGCCGGCCAGCAGCCCGAGGTACTCCTCCACCGACTCCACCCAGCACGACTTCAACTGCGCGCGGGTGGGCGCCGGCAAGGCCTCGAAGCCGGCCAGGTCATGGTGTCCGTGCAGGATCACGGGGTTCTCCCCCCCTTCCCCCTCCCGTCCCCGGTGCCCCCGCGTTGTTCCGCATCCGGCACGTCCAGGCCCAGGGCACCGCCGGGTCGCGGCGTTTCCCAGGCACCGGGCCCGCCCGCGGGCGCCCCGATCCAGGCCCGCACCCGGGCCAGCAACGCCTCCAGATCCCCGAGCGGCAGCCCGAGCGTGTCCGCCATCGCCCGGCGGGCGGACGGCTCCGCGCACGCGCCCAGCCACTGTTCCGCCGATTCGATCCACCGGGCCCGGAGCGCGGCCCGCACTGGCTCCGGCAGGAAACCCGCCTCATCCAATCGATGTTCGTTCATGACGTGATCACCTCGGCACCACATAGAACCGGGTGGTGCCGGCGACCCACCGATCCGGGCCGAGGTGATTGAGCCGGGTCCAGAGGCGCTCGAGATCGGGGGGGGAAAGTTCGGCGAAGGGGGACTGTGGGTCCACGCACCGCAGGAGGGCGGCATCGACGATGGGTTCGTCGGACACGATGGCCACGAGATACTCCCAACCCTCGGGACCGTTCTCGCAAAACTCCATCCCCGCCTCGCTCAGATCCTCCTCCGGCATCACCTCGGTGCCCGGGACGAGAAAGGTCCGGTCCTTGTCGATCCGCGGGGCGTTGCGGTAGGCATTCGGGGCGAGCAGCCAGAACCGACCGGCGGTGCCGGGATTGAGGAGCGTGAGATAACCGGAGCGCGGGCTGGAGAGTTCGAACCCGACCGGGTCGCCGATCCGGACCGTCTCGACGCGCACCCGTTCGGGCACGGAACCGCCCGGGAGAGGGCGCACGCCGAGGGAGCGCACGACGAGTTCCTGCGAGGCGAGATGGCGTTTCCGGAGGGTCAACCCCTGGACCGGGAAACGGTCGATGAACTGCTGCGGCGTCACGGCGCCGACGCGTCCGAGGTCCTCGGAGGACACGCCCACCGAGGTCAGCACCGCACCGGCCTCGTAGACCCGCGCCGGATCGCCGCCGAACAACCGGGCCCGCAACCCCTCCCCCAGCACGTCCTTGAGGCTGGCGAGCACCCGCGCCAGTTCGTCGAGGCTCGCCCGGTCGCGGTTCTGGTTCTCGCCGGCTTCCGCGGACCGCTTCTTCGCCTCCTCGAGTTCCACCTCGGCCTTGGCCTTCTTCAGGCGCGCCTCGTCGATCCGATGGGTCTCCACCTCGGCCTGGCGCCGGGTCTTCTCGAGCTCGAGGTCGGAACGCTCCTTGTCGCGCAGGGCCGCGTCGCGTTCCCGCTCCAGCAGGAGCCGCTCGCGATCCAGCGCGAGCGTCTGCTTTTCCTGCTCGAACCGGATCCGCTCCCGCTCCGCCTCGGTCGTGGCGTGCCGGAGTTCCTCGTCCAGCCGGGCGAGCCGTCCGTCGCGACCGAGGGCCTCCATCCGGGCCTGGATCTCCTGCAGGCGCAGCGCGCAGGCGGCGTCCTTCTCGCGGGCCAGACGCGAGGCGTCCTCGTGACGGGCCCGGGCCTGTTCGAGGCCGTGCGCCCGTGCGGCCTCGGCGTCGGCACGGAGTTGCGCCAGCCGGATCTCGTGCTCGACCGATTGCGCCGCGGACGCCTCGCGCAGGGCCTGGATCCGGCGCTCGCCCTCGAGCTGTTCCTCCACCCGGCGCTGCTTGAGCGCCGCGATCCGCCCCTCCTGCTCCTCGATGAACTGCCGGAGCTGGAACTCGGAGGTCCTGCCTTGCAGCGCCTCGCCGCTTTCCCGCGCGCGGCGTTCCGCGGCGAGCTCCGCCCGGTGCTCCGCCAGATCGGCCTCCACCTCCGCCAACTCCGTCTGCATCGCCGCCTCGCGTCTTGCCTCCTCCACGCGCAACCGGCTCTCCTCCGCGGCCAGTTGCCGGAGCCGTTCCCGTTCCCGCACTTCCGCCGCCCGTTGTTCCTCGGCCAGGGCGCGCTCGCGTTCCGCCCCCGCCGCGCGCGTCGCCTCCGGGCTGTCCCAGGCCACCCGTTGCACCGTCAACGCCAGGCCCTGCACCCCGAGCCCCGCCTCCAGTCGCCGCTCCCACCAACCCGGCGGGGTGATCGTGCCGTCCTGCAACCGCGCGAACGCCTCGGTCTGCAACGCGTCCCGCAGCACGTCCCCCAGCGCCAGCCGCAGGGCATCCGACAGCCAGCTCGCCGCCGCCCGCCGTCGCAGCGGGGTCCAGTATCCCGCCAGATGCCCCGCCGCCGCGGCGAACGCCACCGGGTCCGTCACGCGCAACGTCCCCGTGATCGCCAGATCCCAGGCGTGACCGGAGCCGGCATCCCGGTGCAGCCGGGACCAGGCCAGGGTCGCCTCCCCCCACTCGCGCCAGACCACCAGCCATTGATCCGTCGGATCACCCTCCACGAGGTCCCCTTCCCGCACCCCGTCCAGCCGCGCCCCGGAACGCTGGCCGTCGGCGCCGACGAGGACCCGGACCAGGCACGTCTCCGGC